>CAZLOV010000006.1:15343-39098 GCA_964561235.1 uncultured Caulobacterales bacterium | reverse complement strand
CTGCTGGAGCAGGCCCATGGCGGCACGCTGTTCCTTGACGAGGTGGGCGACATGCCCCTCGCCACGCAGGGCAAGCTGTTGCGCATGCTGGTCGAGCAGCGCTTCCGAAGGATCGGCGGCGGGGTCGACGTTCAGGTCAATGTGCGCGTGCTCTCCTCCAGCGCGCGCGATCTCAGGCATCTCATCGAGGCGGGCCGTTTCCGCGAGGACCTCTATCACCGTCTCGCCGTCGTGCCGCTTCAGACGCCTTCGCTGGCGGAACGGCGCGAGGATATTCCCGCACTCGTCGATCACTTCATCGAGCGGCTGACGGCGATGTCGGGACTGCCGCGCCGTCGCGTCGGCGAGGATGCGATGGCGGCGCTCCAGGCGCATGACTGGCCGGGCAATGTGCGCCAGCTGCGCAACAACGTGGAGCGGCTGCTGATCCTCGCCTCGGGCAACGCCGACGAGCCCGTCAGCCTTGACAGCCTGCCTTCGGAAGTCGCCGGGCGCGGCTCCGGCGCGGAAGGCTTCGACGCCGAGCGGATGATCGCATTGCCCTTGCGCGATGCGCGGGAGCGCTTCGAACGCGAGTATCTCAAGGCTCAGATCAGCCGGTTCGGCGGAAACATCTCGCGCACGGCGTCCTTTATCGGGATGGAACGCTCGGCGCTTCATCGCAAGCTCAAGAGCCTCGGCGTGACGGGCTCGCAGCGCGACACCGAATCCGAGGACGCTGCAAGCTGAACCGGAAAGGCGGAGCCCAATGAAGGCGGTGATCTGCGGCGCCGGGCGTGTCGGTTACGGCATTGCCCGCGAACTTGCGTCGGAAGGCGCAGCCGTCACCGTGGTCGACTGGTCGACCGAACTGATCGACCGGGTGACGACCGACCTCGACGTGCGCGGGATCGTCGGCCACGGCTCCCATCCGGACATCCTCCAGAAGGCCGGAGCGGCGGAGGCCGATCTGCTTGTGGCGGTGACCTATTCCGACGAGACGAACATGGTCGCCTGCCAGGTTGCGCGCGCGCTGTTCGAGACGCCGACCTGCATCGCGCGCGTGCGTGCGCAAGCCTATCTCGACCGGGCCTGGAGCGATCTTTTCAGCCGGGACAATCTTCCGGTCGACGTGACCATCTCGCCGGAGCTCGCCGTCGGGCGCGCCATCCTGCAGCGGCTTGAAACGCCCGGCGCCTTCACCACGACGCCGTTCGCGAACGGGCGGGTTCAGATGCTGGGCCTGCGCGTCGACGAGGACAGCCCGGTCGCCGGCTCCGCGCCGAGCGAGCTCATCGAACTGTTTGCGGATCTGCGCATGGAAATCGTCGCGCTGCGCAGGGACGGCAAGCTCTTCGTCAATGACGAGGACGACCAGCTCATGCCGGGCGACGAGGTGTATGTCGCCGTCGCTGCGGGCCAGGTCGGCCGCGCGCTCGACGTGTTCGGCCGGGCCGCCCAGCGCGCGCGCCGGGTCGTCATCGTCGGCGCCGGCAATATCGGCCTGTTCGTTGCGAAATCCCTCGAGCGCGTGGCGGGCGTGAAGGTGCGCCTCATCGAAGGCGACAAGGCGCGCGCGGAAGCTGCAGCGGAAGCGCTGCGGCGCACCGTCGTGCTTCACGGCGACGGGCTCGACCGCCGGATCCTCAAGGAGGCCGGCGTCGAGGAGGCGGAGCTCGCCATCTGCCTGACCAACGACGACAAGGTGAATCTGCTTTCCGCCGTGATGGCCAAGCGGGAAGGGGCCGGGCGCACGCTCTGCCTTGTGAACGACCAGGAATTCCAGCCGGTTCGCGACGCGCTCGACATCGATGTCATGATCGATCCGCGCGAGGTCACCGTCTCGACGATCCTCCAGCACATCCGCCGCGGCCGGATCACCGGCCTGCAGAGCATCGGCGGCGGCGAGGCGGAGGTGCTCGAAGGCGTCGCGCTCGCCACCTCGCCGCTTGTGGGCAAGGCGCCTGACGAGCTCGATCTGCCCGACGACGTTGCGGTATGCGCGATCGTCACCGGGGAGAAGGTGCGTTTCGTGCGCGACGGCGGAACGATCCAGCAGAACGACCGGGTGATCTTCTTCTCCATGAAGAGCGCCGTGCCCAAGGTCGAGCAGCTCTTCCGCGTCAGTCTCGAGTACTTCTAGAGCGGCGCGATGCTGTCACCGCGCCTATTCCGCGCTCTGGGCTGGTGTTGGCTGATCATCGGTGCGAGCGCCGCGCCGTTCCTGATCTGGAGCGCGCTGACAGGCGAGGGAACGCTGGCGCGCGGCTTCGCCGCGACGCTGGGTCTCGGCGTCTTCGCCGGCGGCTTCACGCTGGCCGCCACAAGGGGCGCCGATCGCCCCGCCAGCCCGGAAGCCGGCCTGCGGCTTGCGCTGGCGGGCTGGGTGTCCAGCCCCGTCATCGCCTGGCCCGCGCTCGCCGCTTCTGCGCCGGATGCAGCGGCCGGGCTGTTTGAGACGGTCTCCGCGCTCACGACAACCGGCGCTTCGGCGATCGATCCGGCGCTGGCGCATCCGGCGGTGATCGTCTGGCGCGGCGTGCTGCAGGCCTGGGGCGGCTTTGGCAGCCTCATGCTGGCGGCGACGGTGTTCGCCGCCCTCGACGCGCGCGGTCCGGGCCTGCGCCGCTCCACATTGCTGACCGTCGAGGACGACGACCTGTTCACGAATTTCGGCCGCGTGTTCCGGCGGCTGGGCGCGGTTTACGGCGGGCTGATCGTGTTGGCGGCGGCGTTCTATCTTTTCGCCGGGCTGGAGCCCCATGAAGCGGTGACGCTCGCCATGGCGGCGCTCTCAACCGGCGGCATGGGACCGGCAAACGGCGATCTCTCCTTCGCCGGCTCGCCTGTGGTCATTGTTTTCACCGCGGGCTTTGCGCTGATCGGCGCGTGGAACCTCGCGGTGCTCTACGAGATCGCCAGCCGGGGCCGGGCAAGCCGCGCGCCGATCGAATTGCGGCCGATGATCTTCATCGCCGCCGCCGCCGCCGCGCTGGCGGCGGTCTCAGCGGGTTGGCGAAGCCTGCCGGCGGGATTTCTCGAAGGCGTTTTCGCGGTCACCACCGCGGGCTTCAGCTTCGAGGCGGCGCCCGTCCTGCCCGCGGTCATGGCGGTGATGCTGGCGTTCGTGGGCGGCTCTGCGATCTCGACGAGCGGCGGAATGAAGATACCGCGGGTCATGCTGCTTGCGCGCCGGACGGCGGATGATCTCGCGCATCTGGCGTTTCCTTCCGCGGCGGCCCGCCTTCGCTTCGCCGGCGGCAAGGCGACGGATCAGGCGATGGCGTCGGTCTCGGCGTATGCGCTGGCGTTTCCGGCCGCTTTCGGCGCGGGCGTGATGCTGCTCGGACTGGCGGGCGCGGACTTCGAGACCGCCTGGAAAGCCTCCGGCGCGGCCATCGCGAACGCGGGTCCGCTGGCGGGGGTGGATTATGCCGCGCTGCCTTCCCCGGTGCTTGTCGCAATGCTACCGCTGATGATCGCCGGGCGTCTCGAGGTGCTCGCCGCGGCGGCTGCTCTGTATGTCATTCTCAGAAGGGACTGATCCGCCCATGGCCCGCATCGCCTATGTCAACGGCCGGTATGCGCCCATCGGCGCGGACCTTATCCAGGTCGAGGACCGGGGGTTCCAGTTCGCCGACGGGGTTTATGAGGTCTGGACGGTCCGCGGCGGCCGGCTGCTCGACAGCGAAGGTCACTTCACCCGGCTGAAGCGGTCTCTCGGCGAGCTTCAGATCACCGAGCCGATGCGCCCTGAAGCCCTCGTCGTCGTGCTGGAGGAGGTGCGCCGCCGCAACAAGGTGCGCGACGGGCTGCTCTATCTCCAGGTGACCCGCGGGGCTGCGCCGCGCGACCATGCGTTTCCGGAACCGGCCGGCAAACCCACCGTCGTGGTGACCGCGCGACCGGGCAAGGCAAGCGCCGCCGATGCGCGCGCTGCGGCCGGCGTCGGCGTGATCACGCATCCGGACCTGCGCTGGAAGCGCTGCGACATCAAGACGGTCTCGCTGCTGCCCAATGCGCTGGCGAAGCAGGCCGCGCGCGCAGCGGGCGCGCACGAGGCATGGCTGGTGGACGAGGCCGGCCTTGTCACGGAAGGCGCGTCCTCGAACGCCTGGATCGTCACGCGGGACGGCAAGCTTGTCACGCGCCAGGCCGACACCGGCATCCTGAAGGGAATCACGCGCGAGACCGTCCGCCGCCTCGCGCAGGAGCGCCAGCTTACGCTTGAAGAGCGCGCCTTCTCGCTGGAGGAGGCGCATGACGCCGCGGAAGCCTTCATGACGTCGGCGAGCGCGCTCGTGACGCCGGTGACGGCGATCGACGGCCGGCCGGTGGGCGAGGGGACGCCCGGCCCGGTTTCAAAAGCCCTGCGCGAGGACTACCTGAAAGCTCAGTGTCCGGAGTGATCGCTGCGGCGCGGCATGATGACGGTTGCGGCGCGCAGCGTGCAAGGTTAGTGATTTATCGACCCGGTCATCCGGGTGCTGGGGCCATAACAAAAGAAAGACAGGCGGCATGTCTCAAGATAAAAAACAAAACTTGCAGGATACGTTCCTGAACACCGTCCGGAAAAGCAAGACTCCGCTGACCATTTTCCTGGTCAACGGGGTTAAGTTGCAGGGCGTGGTGACGTGGTTCGACAATTTCTGCGTTCTCCTGCGCCGCGAAGGCCAGATACAGCTTGTTTACAAGCACGCGATCTCGACGATCATGCCGAGCGGGCCTGTGCAGCTGTTTGACCCGGACAAGGAAGAGGCGGAAGGGACCGCTGACGCTTGATCAACCGCGAAACGCCCGCCATCCGCGCCCTGGTCCTGCATCCGGTCACGCCGGAGGGCGACCCGTCGCGGGCGCCGGCGCGGATCGAGGAAGCCGCCGGTCTTGCGCGCGCGCTGGGCATGGAGCTTGCGCGCGCCCGGTCCGAACCGGTCCGCAAGATCGAGGCGGGGCGCTTTTTCGGCTCCGGCAAGGTCGACATTCTCAAAGGCGAGATCGATGAACTCGAGGTGCAGGCGGTCGTCATCGACACCGCCCTGACGCCGGTCCAGCAGCGAAATCTCGAGCGCGCCTGGAAAGTGAAGGTCATCGACCGCACCGGGCTGATCCTCGAGATCTTCGCCGACCGCGCGCGCACCAAGGAAGGCGCGCTGCAGGTCGAACTCGCGCGGCTGACCTATGAGCGATCACGTCTGGTGCGCACCTGGACGCACCTGGAACGCCAGCGCGGCGGCCGCGGCTTTCTCGCCGGTCCGGGCGAAACCCAGATCGAGACCGACCGGCGGATCCTGTCCGACCGCATGGCCAAGCTGCGCCGCGAACTCGCCGAGGTCACCCGCACGCGTGAACTGCACCGCAAGCGCCGGCAGGACGCGCCGTGGCCGACCGTTGCCCTCGTCGGCTACACAAACGCAGGAAAATCAACGCTTTTCAATCGCTTGTCGAAGGCGCAAGTGCTCGCCAAGGACATGCCCTTCGCCACGCTCGATCCGACCGTGCGCGCCGTGCGGCTGCCCGGCGGCCGGCGCGTCCTTCTCTCCGATACGGTGGGGTTCATCACGGATCTGCCGACCGAGCTGATCGCTGCGTTCCGCGCGACGCTCGAAGAGGTCCGTGAAGCCGACGTGCTGGTGCATGTGCGCGATCTTTCCGATCCCGATCACGAGGGCCGCAAGCTGGACGTGGAGGCGGTGCTCGACGCGCTCGGCGCCGGCGCCCGGAGCGGCCAGACGATCATCGAGGCCTGGAACAAGCTTGACCGGCTTGGCGAGGAGGAAGCCGAGGACGCTCTCTGGCGCTCACGCCTTCCGGTCCGGCCGGGCGCGCCGCGAACGGCGGCGGTCTCCGCCATGACCGGCGAGGGCGTCGAGGCGCTGCTGCGCCTGATCGAGCGCGCGCTTGGCGAGGACGATCCGGTCCTGACGCTGACGCTGGAACCGGAAGCCGGCAAGGCCTTCGCCTGGCTGCATCAGAACGGGGATCTGCTTGACGAACGCACCGAGCGTGAAACCGGCGTCGTGACGATGACCGTAAGGCTGTCGCCGGCGGATCTGGGACGTTTCCACGCCCGCTTTCCGGAGTTCGACGGCCAGCTGCGCGCCCAGGCGGGCGCTCATCTTGAAGCAGCCGAGTAGGGCGCCCGGCAGGCCGGGCGGCTAGCGCTCGGCGTGTTTCGCCTGCACCCAGAGCGCTTCCATCTCCTCAAGCGAGGCGTCGTCCGGGGTCCGGTCCTGCGCGGCGAGCGCCGCCTCGATCGCCTTGAAACGGCGCTCGAACTTGCGGTTGGCCGCATGCAGGGCTTCTTCACCCTGAACATCAAGCTTCCTGGAAAGATTGGCGACAACAAACAGCAAATCGCCCAGTTCTTCCTCAATATGCGCCGGATCGTTGGACGCCATCGCCTCGCGCAATTCGCCGATCTCCTCGTCGAGCTTCTCCAGCACGCGCTCCGCGTCCGGCCAGTCGAAGCCGACGCGCGCTGCGCGCTTGGCGAGCTTTTGGGCGCGCTTGAGCGCAGGCAGGGCGACCGGGACGTCGTCCAGAATGGAGGCGTCGCGCCCTTTGGCGGCGCGTTCGGCCGCCTTTTGCGTTTCCCAGGCGAGCGTCTGTTGCGCGCTGTCGCGGGCGCCGGCGTCGCCGAAGACGTGAGGATGCCGGCGGATCATCTTGTCGGTGATGGCGCGGGCGACGTCTTCGTACGAAAACAAACCGCGCTCTTCCGCCATGCGGCTATGGAAAACGACCTGGAAGAGGAGGTCGCCGAGCTCGTCCTTGAGATCGGCATGATCCGCGCGCGCGATCGCATCGGCCACTTCATAGGCTTCCTCGATCGTGTAGGGCGCGATGCTCTCGAAGTCCTGCTCGACATCCCATGGGCAGCCGCAGTCAGGATCGCGCAGCCTGGCCATCACCGCGAGCAGGGCGCGCGTCGGATCGGCGTCGGGGCTCTGGTCATCGGCGGCCATGGCGATCTCCGTTTTGCGCATAAGATATATTATGAGAAATAAAGCTAGGCCGGGTCGGCGTGCGCGAGGCGACCCGTAGAAGCCTCCAGCGTGATCTGCAAGCCGTCATAGGCCGGCCGCACGCCCGGCGGACACCGTGCGAGCAAGGCCTCGTAATCGAGATCAACATGCATGTTGGTGAGCACGCCGAGCTTGGGCTGCGTACGCGCGAGCCAGGCGAAGGCCTGCTCGACAGTGGCGTGGCTGGGATGCGCCCGGTCGCGCAAGGCGTCCACGATCCAGACCTCGGCTGTGGCGATGCGCGCCAGCGCTGCTTCATCCAGCGCGTGAACGTCGGGCGTATAGGCCACTCCGCCGCCATCAGCCGCACCGCCGAAAATCCAGCCCGCGCACGTGATCCGTCCGTGCGGCGCGTCGAACGCCTCCGCGTCGAACCCGCCGCCGGCGCCTTCGATACGCACGACGTCGCCCGCCGCCACCGTGCGCGGATCGGCCAGAGGCGGATAACCGGAACCCGGCGGCTGTTCGAAGATGTAGGAGAAGCGGGCCACGAGGCTGTCGCGCGTTTCGGCATTCATGTAGGCCGGCACAAGCTGCCGTCGCCGGTAGACGATGGCGCGCAGGTCGTCGACCCCGTGGCTCTGGTCGGCGTGGTCATGGGTGTAGAAAACCGCATCCAGCAGTCCGCCGCCGGCCGAGAGCATCTGCTCACGCAGATCTGGGCTGGTGTCGACGACTGCGCGCGTGATCCGGTCCGTTGAGAAATCAGCGTCAGTTTCAGCGCGTTCGACAAGGATCGAGCAGCGCCGCCTGCGGTTTTTCGGATTGCCCGGATCGCATGCGCCCCAATCGCCGTCGATACGCGGGACGCCGCCGGAGGAGCCGCAGCCCAGAACCGTAATGCGCAGCAGACCGCTCACACGCTGATCCGGTCAAACAGCTTCAGCGTCGCAGCGCGGGTCCGCCCGGCGGTTTCCTCGAGGGTCCATCCCTTGATTTCCCCAAGCGCCTCAGCGACATGCGGCAGAAACGCAGGCTCATTGCGCTGACCGCGGCGGGGCACGGGCGCAAGATACGGACAGTCCGTCTCGATGATCAGGCGGTCCTCCGGCACGACGTCACGGAACACGGTGCGCACGTCCTCGGCTTTCTTGAAGGTGATGATCCCGGAGGCGGAGAAGTAACCGCCGAGCGCCGCTGCGCGCGCGGCGAGCTCGGCCCCGCCGGTATAGCAGTGCAGAAGAAAGCGGAAGGCCCCCTTCCCCATCTCCTCCTCAAGCAGGTCCGCCATCTGGATGTCGGCCTCGCGGCAATGCAGGACGAGCGGCAGGTCCAGCCGCCGCGCCGCCTCCACATGCGCGCGCAGGCTCGGATACTGGTCTTCGGCCGGGCTGTAGTTGTAGTGGAAATCCAGCCCCGTCTCCCCGATCGCGACCACCTTCCTGTCCTGGGCGATTTCCATGATCTCGCCGGGTGTGATGTCAGGCCTATCCTTGGCGTGGTGGGGATGCGCGCCGATCGTTCTCCACAGGTCCGCATGCGCATCCGACACCGACTTGACCGCGGGATAGTCCGCAAACCGGCAGCAGATCGCGATCATGGGCGAGACGCCCGCGGCGCGCGCGCGATCGAGCACGGCGTCAAGGTCCTCGGCGTATTGTTCGCCATGGATGTTGATGTGTGTGTCGATGAACATGAGGCGGCGGTCTTGGGTTCAGGCGGGTTGCGAAGATTGCGCGGCCTCGCGCATCAGCGAGAAGGCCGCAAGGGCGGTCTGGCGGGGATCCAGATAGATCGCCTCCGCCTCCCGTGCGAGGGCGGACACCGCATCGTGCGCTTTCGCCCACCGCCCGGCGGCGTCGAGATCGGACACCTCCAGCGCGGACGCCCGCGCGCGCGCGCCGGCGTGATGCGCGAGACGCTCCATCACAAGCGGGGCGAGCGCGCCCGTGCGGTCTGCGCCGATCTGGTCGGCGAGGCGTCCCGCCTCACGCGCGTCAAACGCCGGAAGCCGTGCCAGCAAGGCCTGGAGCTTCGCTTCAAGCGAACCGCCGCCCATTTCCGCAAGCGCCAGAGCACGCCCCGGCGCCCCGCCGGCCATGGCGGCTGCGCCCTTCGCCTCCTCCGCCGGAACGCCGCGCTCGGCAAGCCAGGCGGCGGTGTTCTCGATGGCGGGCGGACGCAGGGCGACGCGCCGGCAGCGGGAGCGAATGGTCGACGGCAAGCGCCCCGGCGCATGCGCGATGAGGATGAGCAGACCTTTTTGAGGCGGCTCCTCAAGTGTTTTGAGCAAGGCGTTGGCTGCGTTTGCGTTCATGTCGTCTGCGGCGTCCACCAGACAGACCCGCCATCCGCCTTCTCCAGCGCTGCGGGAGAAGAAATCCGGCGCGCGGCGCGCCTCGTCGACCGAGAGCACATTGGCGAGCTTTCCGGTCTTCTCGTTGACGGCCCGCCTGAGCAACAGGAAGTCCGGGTGCGAGAGCGCCTCTATCCGCCTGCAGACAGGATCGGCCGGATCGGCGGCCAGTCCCTCCCCGGCCGGTTTCGCCCCCAGCACGCGGCGCGTCAGCCGGTAGGCGAAAGTCGCCTTGCCCGCGCCCTTCGGGCCCGTGATCAGCCAGGCGTGGTGCATGCGCCCGCTGCGCAGCGCGCAAACGGCTTCCGCTTCGAGGCCGGCAAGGCCGAACGCGTCATAGACCTCGCGAGGATGCGGCAAGGCGCCTTCGCGGTCGGGCTCTGGAGGGCGATCGTCGCTCATGCCGGGGCGTCCAGTCGGTCGCGAAGGATCGCCAGCGCGGCCGTCAGCACCGTCTCGGCCGGCGCCGCCCCGTGGATCACGGCGCAGCGTGCGGGATGCCGTGCGGCGATATCAAGAAAGCCCTGGCGCAGGCGTGCGTGGAAATCCGGCGGATGACGCTCGAAGCGCGTGGCCGCCTCGCCGCGTGAGCGGGTGCGTTCAAGGCCGGTTTGCGGATCCAGATCGACGATAAGCGTCAGATCCGGCTCGAACCCGTCAAGGGCGGCTGCGTGGATGGCCTCGATCCGCGCCGGATCGAGCCGTCCCGCCGCACCCTGATAGGCGCGGGTGGAATCCGCGAAGCGATCCGAGATCACCCAGGCGCCGCGCGCCAGCGCCGGTTCGATAAGGCGCTCAAGATGGTCCCGCCTCGCGGCATAGAGCAGCAGCGTCTCCGCCATCGGGCTCCACCGGTCCGCTTCGCCCTCCACCAGAAGCGCCCGCACGGCCTCCGCGTTCAGTGTTCCGCCGGGTTCGCGGGTGACGACGGCTTCCACGCCGGCCGCCTCCAGGCGTTGCGCGAGGCTGCGCGCGAGCGTGGTCTTGCCCGCGCCCTCTCCGCCTTCCAGCGTGATGAAGCGCCCGCGCCCCGTCATGAGGCGCGCTTACTCGCCCCGTATCAAGGAGACAAGCGCGGCCATGGCCCGCCCGCCGAGACCCTTGCGGGCGACGGGCGCCGCCGCTTCCACCGGATAGCGCGCCTCGCGGCCGTCGGGGAGCATGACGACAAGTTCGCCCACGGGCTGGCCCGCTTCGAGCGGCGCGGACAGTTCGCCGGGGATCAGCACCTCGGCGCGCGCCTCGCTGCGCGCCCGGCGATGAAGCCCAAGGCGCACGCCTTGCGCGAGCTGAAGCGGAACCACATCGCTTTCGCCCATGAAGACTGGCGCGGTTCCGAGCGCTGCGCCTTCTGCGAACAGGTCATACACGCCGAAATCGTTGAAGGCGGCGCGCATCAGGCGCTCAGCCTCGTTGGCGCGCGCGCGCTGGCTCTCCATGCCGTTGAACACGATGACGCGGCGCTCGCCGTCGCGCACCGCGGAGCCCACCAGCCCGTAGCCGCTTGCTTCGGTATGCCCGGTCTTCAGCCCGTCCGCGCCGTCGAACACGCCCAGAAGCGGGTTCCGGTTGAACTGCCGAATGCCGTTATAGGTGAACTCCTCGATCTCGTAGAGTTCGTAGAGTTCGCCATGCTCGGCGATGATGACGCGCGCGAGCCGGGCGAGATCCTCCGCCGAAATGACGTGATCGGGATCAGGCCAGCCGGTCGAGTTCGTGAAATTGGCGCTTGTCAGCCCGAGTTCGTGCGCGCGCTCGGTCATCGCCTGGGCGAAGGCGTCTTCCGACCCCGAAATGCCTTCGGCAAGCACGATGCAGGCGTCATTGCCGGACTGCACGATGACGCCGCGCAGCAGATCATCGACGCGCGCGCGGGTGTTGGGCTCGAGAAACATGGTCGACGAGCCGGATGCGGCTCCGCCCCTGCGCCATGCCTCCGCGCTGACCGGCAGTTCGTCGTCGAGCGACAGCGTTCCCGCCTCGATCGCCTCGAACGCCATGAGCACCGTCATCAGCTTGGACATCGACGCCGGCGGCATCGGCTCGGCACCGTTCTTCGAGTAGAGAACCTCGCCGGTCTCGAAATCGAGGATCGCCGCGTGACTTGCGCGCGTTTCGAACAAAGGCTGTCCAAAAGCTGGGCATGCGGCGGCGAGGCACAGGGCGATGACGGCGGCGATCAGGCGCATGATCGGTCTCCCGGAAGCGGACGGGCGTATGGCGGCGTGGCCGCATATGAACGCGGCCGCCCCCCGGCGTCCAGTAGGCGGCGCGCCTTGATCAGGGCTGGGAAAGCACCTGGACGCGCACCTCTGCGACCCCGGCCTGGATCATGTCCAGCGCCTCGGCGGCGGCGCGGCTCACGTCGATGATGCGCCCGCCGGTGTAAGGGCCGCGGTCATTGATGCGTACGACGACCGAATCGCCGGTGTCCACGCGCGTGACGCGGACCTGCGAGCCGAACGGCAGGGTGGGATGCGCCGCCGTCAGGGTTGACGGGTCGAAGATCTCGCCGCTCGCCGTGGGGCGTCCCGCGAACGCATCGCTGTACCAGCTCGCCTCCCCCGTCTGGCTGGGGGCCGGACGCGGCGTCGGCACCGCGCCGGCGTCCTCCTCGGGATCGACAGGCACCACGACGGCGGGACGCACCGTGTCTTCATCCAGCGGCGGAGCCGCCTGCTGCGGCGGCTCGGTCGCACATGCGGCCAGAACCAGCATGACGCAGACGGCGCCGGCTGCCCGGACGGGGAAGAGAACAGTCATCGCGCAGGCCCCTCGCCTGTGGAAAACCCTGTCATAGTAAGCAGGCCTGGATGATCCGCCAAGCGGCTGGGCGACTTGAGCCGGACGCCGCGTGCCGCTACACCGCCCTTCGGCCCGGAGGAGTGGCTGAGTGGTTGAAAGCGGCGGTCTTGAAAACCGTTGAGCGTTTACGCGTTCCGGGGGTTCGAATCCCTCCTCCTCCGCCACGGTTTTTCCTGCCTTCTGCGGGCTTCGGTCTCCACCGGGGTTGCCGCGGGACCGGAGCCGTCCCCACCTCGACGGAGCGAGGCTCAAACAGCCGCCGCGCGGAAGACGCCTGCGGATTGACCCCTGACGCAGCGGGCGAGCCTTGGTGTTTCACCGCCGCCAACTCGCCTGACGCTCAGGCTTGCGCCGCCGCGCTCATTCAGTCCCCTTAAGAACAAGGCTTGGGGGCGTGCCCGTCATGACGGACCTTTTCATCTCGACGGCTCCCGGCCTTGAGGCGCTTTTGGCCGCCGAGCTTCAGGACATCGGCCTTGAGCCCGGACGCCTCGCCTCGGGCGGCGTCGAGATCGCGGGCGGGCGCAAGGAAATGCGCCGGGCCTGCCTGCATCTGCGCGGGGCCAGCCGCGTGCTTGTACGTGTTTCGGCCTTCAAGGCGGCGAGTTTCGCCGATCTGGAGCGCGGCGCGCGCGCGGCCCCCTGGCGCGCATGGCTCAGGCCGGAAACGCCCTTTCGCGTCGAAGCGAGCTGCAAGGCCTCGCGGCTCTACCATTCAGGCGCCGTGGCGGAGCGCATTGCGGGCGCCGTCACGGAAACAGCCGGCGCAAAAACCGCAGCAAGCGGCGGCGTCAGGGTGCTTGCACGGATCGAGAAGGATCGGTGCGTTCTCAGCCTGGATGCGTCCGGCGAGCCGCTGCACAAGCGCGGCTACAAGCTGCACGTGGCCCGGGCGCCGATGCGCGAAACGCTCGCCGCCCTGTTCCTGCGCGCGGCGGGCTACAACGGCCGCGAACCGGTTCTTGATCCGATGTGCGGCTCGGGCACATTTGTCATAGAAGCCGCCGAAACCGCAGCCGGCTTGGCGCCTGGCCGGAACCGCGCGTTCGCCTTCGAACAGTTCGCCGGACACGACGCTGAAGCCTGGGCGGAGGAACGCCATGCTGCGCCTGCGAAGGCGTGGGGGCGGATCCATGTCTCGGGACGGGATCGTGATGCGGACGCCATACGCGCGGCACGCGAAAATGCGGCGCGCGCAGGCGTTGAGGCGCTTTGCGATCTCAGGGCTGCCCCGATTGCGCGCTTGGCGGCCCCGGAAGGCGGGCCAGGGCTCGTGATCGTCAATCCGCCTTATGGCGCCCGGATTGGTGCTTCCGGGAACTTGCGGGCGCTCCACCGCATGCTGGGCGAACGCCTCAATCGCGGATTTTCAGGCTGGCGCATCGCGCTGATCACATCCGAGCCCGCCCTTGCGCGAGCAACGGGTCTTGCCTTCCAAACTCCCTATCCCCCTGTTGAACATGGGGGTTCAGCCGTGACGCTCTATCTGGCCCAGCTTTGACGGCCGCCTTGGCGGACAGCTGTCGCGTATCGCATGACATATTCCAAGGTTAGGCGTGACATTTTTGTAATTGCGCGGCGCAACAATCTTTGATGAGGTTTGGTTGTCATACGCCGTCAGCCGGAACACCGGCGGGGGCTCGCCCGAACGGGCGCCGGAACAACGTCGAACCACATCGGGGAAAACCATGGCTCCTGAAACCACCCAAACGCTGAAGCTGCGCCTGCTCGCCGGCGCGGCGCTGCCGCTTGCGCTCGCCCTGAGCGGCGTATCCGCCGTCTACGCCCAGGAGGCGGACGAAGAGGAAGCGCAACCGCAAAGCGACGTCATCACGGTGACGGGTTCGCGTCTCGCCACCGACAGCACGCTGCAGGCCCCTAGCCCGGTTGTGGCGCTGGGCGGTGAGGACATCCGCACCTCGGGCGAAATCGACGTAGCCGCGCTTCTGCGCGAAAGCCCGCAGCTTCAAGCCTCGCTGCCGGCGTCGTTCTCCGCGTTCAACGGCACCCCGCTTGGCGCGTCGCTGCTCAACCTGCGCAATCTCGGCACCGAACGCACGCTGGTCATCGAAAGCGGCCGCCGCCATGTCTCGGGCATCGAGGGCACCGGCTCGGTCGACGTGAACACGATCTCCACCGCGCTGCTTGAGCGGGTTGAAGTGCTCACCGGCGGCGCATCCGCCGTCTACGGCGCGGACGCGGTCACGGGCGTCGTCAACTTCATCATGCGCGACGGCTCCTCTTTCGAGGGTCTTGAGCTGCGGACGCAGGCCGGCATCACCGACAATGGCGACGCGGAGGAATTCTTCGTCTCGGTCGCGAACGGCTTCGAAACCGGCGACGGCAAGGGCAACATCGTGTTCGCGGCTGAGTATCAGCAGACCGAGCCGATCTTCGCGGGCGACCGCGACTTTACGGGCTCGGGCCGCCAGTTCCTCTCGCCCAACGGTCCGGCGCTTGAAGCCATCGGCGTGGATCCGCGCTTCTCCAACGCCTTCATCCCGGATCTGCGCCTGCCGATTTCGTCGGCGGCCGGCATCATCGCGATCTCGGATCTCAACGATTTCGATCCCAGCGCCTTCGTTGAAGTCGTCCTCTCCGGGGGCGACACCGGCTGCGCCACGCTCGGCGCGGCCGCGATCCCGACCTGCCAGATCTTCGACAACGGCACGCTGCGTCCCTACAACCCCGGCAATCTCTTTCTAGGCCCGTTTGACGCCTCCGGCGGCGACGGCGTGCCGGCCGAGCCCGACGACGAGCTGCTTCTGCCGGACTCCACCCGCCTGCTTTTCCAGTCGGCGGTCGAATACGATCTTCACCCGAACATCCGCTTTTTCGCCGACGGCAAGTACGTGCTGTCGGAGACCCGTGAGACCAACCAGGTCAACGGCTTCAATGACGACATCCCGATCGCGCTGGACAACCCGTTCATCCCGGCCGCCCTTCGCTCCCAGCTTGACCTGCTGATTGCTGAAGGCGTGGACCCGGCGATTGCGGTCTCGCGCGACGTGCTGGACCAGTCCGCCCGCTCCAATCCGCTTGCGGAGCGGAAAACCTTCCGCGGCGTGATCGGATTCGACGGCGAGTTGCCCTTCGCCGGTCTCGACTACGAGGTGGCCTATGTTTACGGCCGCACCGACGCGGACATCACCAGCCGCGCGCGGATCGAGGACCGCTATTTCGCCGCCATCGACGCTGTGGTCGATCCGGCGACGGGCCAGATCGTGTGCCGCTCGGACATCGACCCGGACGCCCTCGTTCCGCCGTCCTCGCCCTTCCCGGCTCAGAACGGCAATTTCCAGATCTCGACCTTCACGCCTGGCGACGGTCAATGCGTTCCGGTAAACATCTTCGGCTTCAATTCGATCAGCCAGGAAGCGGCGGACTTCATCTTCCAGCCGGAGACCTCGACCAACGACATCGAGCAGCAGGTTTTCACCGCCACCCTTGCGGGCGACACCTCGGCGCTCTTCAGCCTGCCCGCGGGTCCGATCGGCTTCGCCGGCGGTTACGAGTACCGCCGCGAGGAAAGCGCGTTCAATCCGGGCGGCTTCAGCCGGGCCGGCCTGACCTTCGGCACGATCGATTCGAACGGCGGGCCGACCAACCCGTCCTCGGGCACGATCGAGGTCCAGGAATTCTTCGCGGAAACGCAGGTTCCGATCATTTCCGACCTGCCCTTCGCCGAGGATGTGGAGCTCCGCGCAGCCTATCGCTACTCGGACTATGAAACCTTCGGCGAGACCGACACCTGGTCGATCGGCGGCCGCTGGACGGTGGTCGACAGCTTCACGCTGCGCGTGACGCGTTCGCGCGCGGTGCGGATCCCGAATATCGGCGAGGCCTTCTCGCCGCAGTTCACGGTGACGCTGGGCGCGGGCTCCGACCCGTGCAACCCGCAGTTCATCAATGCAGGTTCGGAGTTCCGCGAGCAGAACTGCATCCAGTTCGTAGGCCCGCTCGTGGGCGACGTGCCGGGCGCGTTCGACTCGACGAATTTCGTCTCCGCGCGCATCCCGGGCGTGAGCGGGGGCAACCCGAACCTCGATCCGGAAGAGGCCGACACGCTGACCATCGGCGGCGTATGGCGTCCGACCAGCGAATTCGGCGGGTTCTTCGACGGCCTGATCGTGACGGTGGACTACTATACCATCGAGATCGACGGCCTGATCGACAGCCTCGGCGGGTTCGACATCGCATCGAACTGCGTGGACGCGCCGACGATCAACAACCAGTTCTGCGCCGCCATCGACCGCGATCCGGTCAACGGCTTCATCACCAATTTCCGCTCGGGCTTCATCAACCTGGCGGCGGTGGAGACCTCTGGCGTCGACTGGCGCGTTGAATACGGCATGGACGTGCCGCAGTTCTTGGGCGAGCGCGACCACGGCCGTCTGCGCTTTTCCTCGCTCGGCACGCACTTCCTCAAGAACGACGAGACGCGCGACGTCTCCGCGCCGGACGAGATCACCGACGTGCTCGGCGAACTCAGCCGTCCGGAGTGGATCGTCAATTTCAACCTCGACTGGGACTATCAGAACATCCGTCTGGGCTGGAACGGCCGGTTTGAGTCCAACCAGCTCTCCTCCGGCGTGACCAACAACGACATCGAGAGCGATCCTGACTTCGTGAACATTCCCGAGACGGGCTCTTCCTTCGTCAACGACTTCACGGCGTCCTACTTGGTCAATGACGGCCTCGAGGTTTACGGCGGCGTCAACAACGCGTTCGAGGTCGAGCCCTATATCGGCGCCCTCTCGCGTCCGACGGGTCCGCGCGGCCGGTTCTTCTTCGTGGGCGTCAACGCGACGTTCTGATCCGGGATCCTGTGAGTGGAGCCTCAAACCCCGGAGCTTCGGCTCCGGGGTTTTTCTTTCGTCCGGACCGCTGTTAGCGTCTCATCACACACAGGAGACCTCCCATGCCGCCGCGCAAATCCGTCCATGACTTCGACCCCCGCCTGATCGAGCTTTTCGACGGATACGTGCATGGCGCGCTGTCCAAGCGGGAATTCCTGACGCGCGCGGGAGCCTACACCGCAGCGGGCGTGACGGCGGCGGCGGCGTTCGAGATGCTCCAGCCGGACTATGCGCTTGCCCAGCAGGTAGCGCCGGACGATCCCGCAATCCGCGCCGAACGCGTGCGCTACGCTTCGCCGGAAGGCCACGGCGAGATCGAGGGACTGTTCGCCCGCCCGGCCGAAGGCGACGGCCCGTTCGGGGCGGTTCTGGTCGTGCACGAGAACCGCGGCCTTAATCCGTATATCGAGGATGTCGCGCGCCGCGTTGCGAAGGCCGGCTTTATCGCGCTTGCGCCGGACGGCCTGACGCCGGCGGGCGGTTATCCAGGCAATGACGACGACGGCCGGCGGCTCCAGCGGGAACTGGACGGAGCCAAGCTGCTGTCGGACTTTTTCTCGGGCTTCGAGTGGATCCGCGACCACGATCTCAGCAACCGCAAGGCCGGCGCCGTCGGGTTCTGCTATGGCGGCGGGGTCTGCAACGCGCTCGCTGTCGCCTATCCGGAAATGGCCTGTTCGGTCCCGTTCTACGGACGCCAGCCCTCGCCCGAGGACGTGCCGGCGATCCAGGCGGCGTTGCTGATCCATTACGCGGAGAATGATCCGCGCATCAATGAAGGATGGCCCGCCTTCCAGGACGCGCTCGACGCGCACGGCAAACGCTATGAGGCCTACTTTTACCCGGAAACGAGCCACGGTTTTCACAACGACACCACGCCGCGTTACGACGAAGCCGCCGCGGCGCTTGCATGGTCGCGCACGACAGCCTGGTTCGAGCGCTGGCTCGCCTGAGGCCGCCTCGCGAAATCGTGCATGCGAGCGTTGCGCCGCCGCCCTCCCCGCGCCGGGCGAAGCGGCCTAAGTTTGCGCGGACTGAGTCATCGTCCCCGGGGGTTGCCGTGATCAACATGCGCTGGCTGGCGGCCGCACTCGCCGCCCTGACGCTTGGAGCGTGCGCATCTGCGCCGTCCCCGCAGGCGAATGTGACGGAAGCGGTCCACGACCCGTATGAAGGCTTCAACCGCCGCGTCTTCGCCTTCAACGAAGATGTAGACGACGTCGTGATCGAGCCTGTCACGAACGTCTACACCGCGGTCACGCCGCGTCTGGCGCGGCGCCGGCTCGCCGACTTCATCGACAATCTCCGCACGCCGATCTGGTTCGCCAACGATGTGCTGCAGGGCGATCTAGGCGACGCCAGCCGTCAGGTCGGCCGCTTCGGGATCAACCTCACCTTCGGCTTCCTTGGCTTCTACGATTTCGCCAGCGCCGAACTCGGCATGGCGCGCGAGCCGGAGGATTTCGGCCAGACCCTCGGCGTCTGGGGCGTGCCTGAGGGCCCCTATCTTGTGGTTCCGCTGCTGGGCCCCAGCACGTTGCGTGACGGGCCCGGGCGGGCGGTCGACATCGCGTTTGACCCGCTGACCTGGACGCAGTTCAGCGGCGACGCGGCCTTCGCCACCGGGCGGCGCACCGTGCGCGCGCTGGAAGGCCGCGCCCGCGGCGGGCCGACGCTCGACCGGATACGGATGTCGCCGGACCCCTATGTTGCGCTGCGTTCGATTTACCTCCAGAACCGCCGCGGAGAGATCAACGAACAGGGCGACCCCTACGCTGATCTGCCTGAATTCGACGAATTCGACGAACCCTAAGCGCCTCTCAGGAGCACGCCATGCAGCGGCGAGTGCGCAGGATCGAGGCCGCCGTATGGCGGTGGGCGAATGTCGCCCGGCGCCGGCCGCGGCTCGTGCTCGGCGGCTGGCTTTTGTTGCTGCTCACCGGGCTTGGCCTCGCCTCCACGCTGTCTGTCGATACCGACACCAGCGGCATGATCCGCGACAGCGCGCCGTTCCGGCAGGCCCAGCTCGCGTTTGAAGAGCGGTTTCCCGAGCTTGAGGACCGGATCCTCGTTCTGGTGCGCGCAGACACCCAGGATGCAGCCGATCGTTTCGGCGCGGCTCTGGCCGAGCGGCTCGAAGCCGCCGACGGGGCGGTGGAAAACGTCTTCGCGCCCGGCGTGGACGCCTATTTCCGTCAACACGGCCTGCTCTATCAGAGCCCCGACGAGCTGACGCGAACGCTCGCCACGCTCTCGCAGGCGGCCCCCCTGATCGAGACGCTCAGTCAGGATCCCACGCTCGACGCCTTCCTCGCCACGCTCGCGGATGCAGCCGAGCGGCGCGATCTCGCCGATGCGCAGACGCTTGCCTCTGTCTACGCCGAACTCGCCAACACCGCGGAAGCCCGGCTCGCCAGCGATCCGCGCGGCTTGTCATGGCGAGCGCTGTTCTCCGCCGGCGAGCCTGAAGATCCAAGCCAGGTGCTGCTGACGGTGACGCCGCGGCTCGACTATACGCTGCTCCGGCCCGGCCGGCCTGCGATCGAGGCGATCGATGCGGCGATCGAGACGACGCGCGCACAAACCGGTCTTGACGCCCAGGTCCTGGTTACGGGCGAACCCGTTCTGCGCTCGGAGGAACTTCAGAGCGTGACCCAGGGGCTCGAAGTCGCCGGCATAAGCTCGCTCATCCTTGTCGGCGTGCTTCTCTTCTTCGCCTACCGCTCGGCGCTCATGGCCGCAGCGACCGTCGGCCTCGTCGTCATTTCGATCGTGGTGACGGCCGGCTTTGCGTCGCTCTTCATCGATGCGCTCAACCTCGTATCGATCGCCTTCACCGTGCTGATGGTGGGGCTGGGCGTAGATTTCGCCATCCATTTCGCCCTGCACGCGCTTGTCGAGCATCGCCGCGGAAAGACGCCGCGCGCTTCGCTCTACCGCACAAGCCGGGAAATCGGCGGCGCGCTGGCGCTGACCGCGCCGACGACGGCGCTCGCCTTCTTCGCCTTCACGCCGACGGACTTCGCCGGCATGGCGCAACTGGGCGCGCTGGCGGGTCTTGGCGTGCTTGTGGCGTTTCTCGCCGCGACCAGCGTCATCCCGGCGCTGCTTGCGCTTCGCGTGACGGCGACGCCATTGCGCGCCGGTCCCATCCTTGGCGCAGGCCCGGCGCGACCCCGGCTGGCGGGCTGGGCGGGGATCATCGTGACGCTCGCTGCGCTCGGCGCGCTGTTCCTTTTGCCCCAGGCGCGTTTCGACGCCGATCCGATGGCGTTGCGCGATCCTGACGCGCCTTCGGTTCAGGCCTTTCAGCTGCTCTTCGACGACTTGAACACGGTCCCCTACCGGCTTGATGCGTATGCCGAAAACGCCGAAGCCGCCGACGCCTTTTCCGATCGGCTCGCCGCCCTGCCGACGGTTGGCCGCTCGGTGACCCTTCTTGATTTCATCCCCGAGGATCAAGCCGAGAAGCTTGACCTGATCGACTTCGCCTCAGCGGGTTTGTTCTATGCTCTTCAGGACGGCGTCGAGCCTGAGGATCCCGGCGTTTTCGGGCCTGGCGCGGCGCGGCTGATCTCCGCGCTGGAAGACGATCCGGGCATGGAGGCCGGCAGGCTCCGGGGCGCGCTGTCCATGATGGCGGCGTCTGAGGACGCCGCGCGCCTGCAGCGCGGCCTTGGCGAGGACGTGTTCGTCCACTGGCCGTTCCAGCGGGACCGCATCGCCGATCTGCTGACCGCCGGGCCAGTGACCCGTGACACGCTGCCGCCGGAAATCACCGAGCGGTTCGTCTCGCCCGACGGGCCTGTCCGCGTTGAGATCATTCCCGCAGGCGACAGCCGCGACCTCGAGGTTCGCCGCGCCTTCGTCGAGGAAGTCCGCGAGATCGCCCCGATGGTGGCCGGGCCGGCGCGCAGCGTGCTGGAGGCCGGCCAGGTCATCTCGGGCGCAATGATCCAGGCGGCGATCACCGCGTTTCTGGGCGTTGCGCTCATCCTCTGGTTTGTTCTGCGTCATGTGGGCCTGGTCGTGTCGATCATCGTGCCGCTCGTGATGGCCGCCGTGCTGACGACGGCGACGGGCGTGGTGATCGGGCTGCCCTACAATTTCGCCAATGTGATCGTGCTGCCTCTGCTCATCGGCGCGGGCGTGGACAGCGGCATCCACCTCGCCCTGCGCGCGCGGCGAAGCATAAAGCCGTTCGCCGTTCTCTCGACGACAACTCCGCGAGCGGTGGTGTTCAGCGCGTTTACGACGGTAGGCTCGTTCGGCACGCTGGCCATTTCCGCGCACAAGGGTACGGCGAGCATGGGGCTTCTTCTCATGATCGCCCTGTTCTGGACCCTGGCCTGCACCCTGTTCATCCTGCCCTGGCTCGCCGCGCGTCTGGACCGCTCGCCCGAGGCGATCCTGCGCGAAACAGCCTCGACGAAGCCACAATCCACCGGCAAGACGGACGAGAGCCTTCACGGGAGACCTTCATGCTGATGCGCACCGCCGCGATCCTCGCCGCCGCTTTCCTTCTCGTTGCGCCCGCGCGCGCGCAGGACGAGCCGCTGAGCGATGACGCAGCCCTCGCCTTCGCGACGGATCTCGCCGCGGATTTGCGCGCCGTGGCGGGAGAAGAGGACACGCCTGACGCCGAGCGGGTCGCCCGTCTGCGCGACGTGCTGCGCGATGATCTCGCCACCCGCCAGATTGGCGGTTTCGTGCTGGGCCGTTCAGCGCGCGAGCAGGCGAGCCCTGAAGAAATCGAGCGCTATGACGCGCTGTTCGCCGACTATATCGCCACGACGTTCGCAACCCAGATCGGCGAACTCGCAAGCCGTGAAATCCGCATCGACGACGCTGTCCGCCGCCGTCCTGACGAGGTGATCGTCCAGTCGACCCTCATCGGCTCGAGCGGCCGGGAGGCTGCGGCCATCGACTGGCGCGTGCGCCTGGTCGACGGGGAGCCGCGCCTGCTTGACGTGCTGGTCGAGCGTGTCTCGCCGATCCTCACCAAGCGCGAGGAGATCGGCGCCCTGCTCCAGCGCGAAGGCATGCCGGGGGTGCTGGCGCACATGGAGCAGGTGATCGCCACAGACGGCGATGAAAGCGCGATGCCCGCCGTCGAGGAGGAAGACGCGGGCTGAACGCCCGGCCTTGGCGCAGCGGGCGGCGGCGGCGTAGAAACGCACCCTCCACTCTGCAGGCCGGAACCCACAGCCTTGCTCACCCTCGCCGTCACCGAACCGGGACAGCCGGAGATTTTCCTGACGCTTCAGGGCGAAGGCGCTTCTGCGGGCCGTCCGGCCGTGTTCGTGCGCCTCTCCCAGTGCAATCTCCAGTGCTGGTGGTGCGACACGCCCTATACGTGGAATTTCGATGACACCGCGTTCGACCATCGCGATCCGGCCAAGTACGCCCGGGCTGCGGAAACGGAGAAACGCAGCGTCGAGGCGGTTGCCGACGCCGTGCTGGCGCTTGATGCGCCGCGCCTGGTGCTCACCGGAGGCGAGCCGATGCTTCAGGCGCGCGCGCTCGCAACGCTGTGCGAGCGCCTGAAGGGGTTCAAACCCGACCTTGTCGTCGAGATCGAAACGAACGGCACGATCGCCGCGCCGGAAGCGCTCAGCCGTTGGATCGACCGTTTCAACGTCTCCCCGAAACTGGCGAGCAGCCGCAACGCGCCGGAGGTCCGCCGGCGGATGGACGTATTGTCGGAATATGCCGCGGACGACCGGGCGCTGCTGAAGCTCGTCGTCGCCGATGACGCCGACCTCGCCGAGGCGGACGCGCTGATCGAGGCGTTGTCCTGGCCGCGCGAGCGGGTCTATCTGATGCCCGAGGGCGTAGCGGCTGCAACACTTGATGCCCGCGGCCGCTGGCTTGCCGCGCAGGCCCTTGCGCGCCGGGTGAATTTCACGCCCCGTCTTCACGTGTCGCTCTACGGCGACACGCGCGGCACCTGAACCGGAGGCCCCGTCCATGTCCGCTCCCCTGCCCGCGTGGCCTGAACCGGTGCTTGCCCCTGTCGAGGGCGGGGACATGTTTGCGGTGCGGCGGATCTATTGCGTGGGCCGGAATTATGCCGACCATGCCCGCGAAATGGGGGCCGACCCTGACCGGGAACCGCCGTTCTTCTTCTCAAAGCCGCGTGACGCGGCGACCTTCACGAACCCCGTGGCCTATCCGCCCGCAACGGCCGATCTTCACTACGAGGCCGAGCTGGTTCTCGCGCTTGGCGCCGGCGGGGCGGATCTTACGCCGGAGGCGGCCCTTTCCTGCGTCTACGGCGCAGCCTGCGGCCTTGATCTCACCCGGCGGGACCTGCAGGCGGAGGCGAAGAAGACGGGCCGCCCCTGGGACATGGCCAAGGGCTTCGACCAGTCTGCGCCCATCGGGCTCATCCGGCCCGGCCCGGCGCCGGAACACGGGGCGTTACAGCTCTCGCTGAACGGCGAGACACGGCAAGCCGCCGATCTGTCCGACATGATCTGGTCGAATTCGGAACTGCTGAGCCATCTCTCGACCCTTGTACGCCTCGAACCGGGCGATCTCGTCTTCACCGGCACGCCGGCCGGCGTCGGGCCTGTCGCGCGCGGCCAGACGCTCCTTGTCGAGATTGACGGCCTTTCGCCGCTTCGCGTGATCCTGAACTGAGGTTCGCCATGTCCGACGGTTTCAAGACATCCGTCGATCTTTCCGGAGAGGACATCCACTGGACCCCCGAAGGCGGGCTGTCTTACGGGCGCTATCTGCAGCTCGACCACATCCTTTCGGCCCAGGCGCCGCTTTCGGAAGAGCAT
>CAZLOV010000006.1:0-15333 GCA_964561235.1 uncultured Caulobacterales bacterium | reverse complement strand
GATGATGTTCATCATCATCCATCAGGCCTCCGAACTCTGGTTCAAGCTGTGCCTGCACGAACTCGACGCGGCGATCGCGCGCCTGCAGGCCGATGAGGCCGGCCCTGCGCTGAAGATGCTCGCACGCATCGCGCGCGTGCAGGAACAGCTCACCCAGTCCTGGGCCGTGCTCGCAACGATGACGCCTGCGGAGTATCTGCGCTTTCGCGACCGGCTGGGCCAGTCCTCGGGTTTCCAGTCCGCTCAATACCGCCGGTTCGAATACAGGCTCGGCAACAAGAATCCGGCCTATGTGGCTGTTTTCAATGAAGAGCCGGCTGCAAGGAGCGCCGTTGAAGCCGCGCTGCATGCGCCGAGCCTCTATGACGAGACGCTGATGCATGCGGCGCGTCAGGGCCTGCCGGTTCCCAGGCGCGCGCTCTCGCGGGACTGGTCGCAGCCCTATGAACCGGGTGCGGACGTTGAAGCCGCATGGGCGGCGGTCTATGCGGATACCCAGCGTTGGTGGGCCCTCTACGAACTGGCTGAAAAGCTTGTCGATCTCGAGCAGAAGTTCCAGCAATGGCGCTTCAATCACATGAAGACCGTCGAGCGGATCATCGGCTTCCGGAGAGGCACAGGCGGTTCGGGCGGCGTTTCCTATCTTCTCAAGGCCCTCGATCTGAGGCTGTTTCCTGAGCTATGGACGGTGCGATCCTCGCTGACCGCCTGAGATCGCCGCGAAAGGTTCCGATGCGCCAGTTCTACATCTTCATCAAATGCGAGCTCGGCCGCACCTATGACGTGGCGACCACCCTGGTCGACACCGTCGAGGAGGCCCGCCAGGTCCACTCGATTTCCGGCGCGTTCGACCTCCTCGCCCAGTTCTCCGTGGAGACCGAAGCGGATATCGGCCGTTTCGTGAACCAGAAGGTCCAGGTGATCAGCGGCGTGAAGGAGACGCAGACGATTATCTGTTTCAATGCCTTCACGCCGGACAAAGGCCTAGGCGAAGGCTGACGCGAGCCATGCATTTCGGCGTCTTCGACCTGTTCAAGATCGGTGTGGGGCCGTCGAGTTCGCACACGGTCGGGCCGATGAAGGCCGCCCGCCTGTTTCTGGAGGGGCTTGAGGACGTCAGCGCCGCGGCGCGTATCGAGGCGGAGGCGTACGGCTCGCTCGCCCTGACCGGACCCGGTCACGCGACCGACAAGGCGATCCTCTGGGGACTGGAAGGCGTGGCCCCGGAGGCGGCCGACCCGGATGATCTCGCCCGCAGAACGCAGCGCATCGCGGAAACCCGGCGCCTGAAGCTGCTTGGCGAACACGAAATCGCGTTCGATCCCGCAGCGGACCTCAGGCTTTCAGGCGAGACCCGCCTGCCCTTTCATTCCAACGCCATGAAGTTCTCCGCCTTCGACGCATCAGGCGCGCTCATCAAATCCGAGATCTGGTACTCAATCGGCGGCGGCTTCGTGATCAACGAGGCCGAGGCGGGCAGAAACTCCGCGGCCGAAGCGCTTCAGGGCGAGCCCTATTCCTTCAACTCATGCGAGGAACTGCTGGCGGTCTGCGCGCGCGAGACGCTGCCGATCTGGCGGGTCATGCTCGCCAATGAGACGGCGTTTCGCAGCGAGGCCGAGGTCCGCGACCAGGTGCGGGCGGTCTGGGAGGCGATGGAAGCCTGCATCGAACGCGGCACCGCCGTGGAGGGCGTCCTGCCGGGCGCGCTGAAGGTGCGCCGGCGCGCGCCGGAAATGAAAAAACGCCTGATGGCGCTTGGAGAGCGCGCCGAAAGCGATCCGCTGGCGTCCATGGAGTGGGTCAATCTCTGGGCGATGGCGGTCAACGAGGAAAACGCAGCCGGCGGGAAAGTCGTCACGGCGCCGACGAACGGCGCGGCCGGCATTATTCCCGCTGTGGCGAGATATTACGACCGGCACCACCGGCGCACCGAAGACGGTGATGCGTTGATGCGCTTCTTTCTCACAGCCGCCGCCATCGGGGCGCTCTACAAGCTCAACGCGTCGATTTCCGGAGCGGAGGCGGGCTGTCAGGGCGAGGTCGGGGTGGCGTGTTCGATGGCTGCCGGCGGTCTTGCGGCTGCGCTCGGCGGCACGAACAGCCAGATCGAGAACGCCGCCGAAATCGCGATGGAGCATAATCTCGGCCTGACCTGCGACCCGGTCGGCGGGCTTGTCCAGATCCCCTGCATCGAGCGCAACGCGATCGGCGCGATCAAGGCGATCAACGCAGCCCGGCTCGCCCTGGCCAGCGACGGCGAATACAAGGTGCGTCTTGATCAGGTGATCGAGACCATGCGCCAGACCGGCCTCGACATGGCGGACAAGTACAAGGAGACCTCTACCGGAGGGCTCGCCGTCAATGTTCCGGTGTGCTGAGACCTAAAGCCGCCGAAGCGTCTCCGGACGCAGGCGGAACTCGATGACGTCGTCAATGCGCACCAGCCGTCCAAGCGCGCGGACCGGCTCGGCCACGTCAGGCAGGATCGCCTCCACGACGCGCTCGCGCTGCGGACCGAGGATGAGCAGGCCCTGCTCGCGCCCGCGGCCGTCGCGTATCGCGTAATAGGGCGGCAGACCGTTGGCGATGCAGAGCATCGCACACGCCTTGTGGACGAGGCCTTCATTCGGACGCATCGCGCCGAACCAGCATTTCGTATCCACGATCATGCCCGTCAGTTCGGCTTCGCCGAGATCCTCCTCGCGCGGCGCTGTCAGGTTCAGGTCGGCCGGCGCCGGTTCATACCAGCTGTCGTCATCCTTGATGGCGAGCATCCGGTGGCGGCCGCGTTCGATCAGCGTGCCGGTCGCGGTGGCGAAAAACCCGCGGTCCAGTCCGAGCCGTTCAAGGATCTCGCGGCCGCCGCATTTGGTTTCGCAGGCGAGATAGATCGTTTGCACCCGTCCTGCCGCGTCTGTCGAGCGGATGTGCGCATACGGCGCAGCAACAAGCTCCCCGGTGACGGAGACCGGCGTGCCCTGATCCCACGATCCGCGGCCGGCCGGCGCCTGCAGCACGCCTGCAAACCAGCCCGCGCCGGCGGCAAGGCCGGCGGCGGTCAGGCCGAGGAGAAAGCGCCGGTCCGGCGATCTCAGCGCCTCATACCCGATGAAAACGTCCTCACGCGTTCCCTTGGGACGGATGGGTCCAGTCGCCATGTCTCAGCCCTCCACAGGCAGCTGGATGAGCGGGCGCGGCGTGCCCGGAGGCAGAGGGTGCGTGTTGACCCAGACCTCGCCGTGCTTGAGCCGCACTTCGTGGGTGGCGATCCGTTCGTTGAACGGGGGCGGCGCCACGCCGTCGGCAAGCCGGTATTCCCAGCCGTGCCAGGGGCAGACCACGCAGCCGTCCTTGATGCGGCCTTCGCCAAGCGGCCCGTTCTGATGCTTGCAGACATTCGTGACCGCCCCGATCGAACGTCCGTCACTGAACACGGCGATGCGCTCGCCGCCCGGCACGCTGAGGATGACCGCGCGGCCGTCGGGGATGTCGCGCGGGTCGCCGGCGCTCATCCAGCCCTCTTCAAGACCGAGCGGATGGCGGCGGTCGGCGGTCCACTCCTTGTATCCGGCGGCGAGATGCAGCGCGACCAGCCCGCCGGCCGAGGCGAAGGTGAACACCGGGAAGAAGCCGGAGGTCTGGTCCTGCATCGCGCCGAGCGCGACATGTCCGACGAGCAGTACGTAGGCCGGATAGACCAGCATGTGCAGGGCCTTCCAGACCGGCGCCCCCAGCAGATCGAGCCAGAAGTCGTGGCTTGTCGCGGCCATGGCGAACAGGACGAGGAAGGCGGCGAGCCCCAGGCTCTCGAACGGAAAGCCATGGATGCGGTCATAATTCGGATTGGTCGCGATCAGCGAGACGAACGCATTGGTCGCCGAAAAGCCGTGATACCAGAGGATCGCAAGGGCGGCGTGAAGCAGGGCGAAGACAAAGACCGTCACCCCGAGATGGCGGCGATTGTACAGCAGCGGCGTGAAACGCGGCGAAAGCCGGGCCAGCGGCCCGATGGCGAGCGTCAGGGTGAGCAGACCGAACGCCGTCGCCGCCATGGCGCGCATGGCAAGCTGGACCGGATGAAAGCTCTCGCCCGGCGGCTGGCCGAGCGCGCTTGCGATGATGAACACGCCAGTGAAGACCAGCGATCCGAGCCATAAAACGGCGACATAACGCCGTTTGAACGGGTTCCATTGAACCGCCTGGAAACCGACCGCCATGGGATGCGCCCTTTTGCGTTACGAAGTTTCGTAGACACCTGCGGGTGCACCCGTTTCGGTTGAATCCGGCGCACGCGCCAGAAGCGCGATCACCGCAATCGCGGCGAGCGCGGGGCCGAGAATGAGCCACAGGCTGGTGTGCAAATCGCGAAGCTTGCGTCTCATTCATGCGCTCCTGCAGCCAGGGGTTCGCCTGCGAAAACCCGTCTGAGACTCGCCGCTGCGGCGAGCGGCCAGAGCAGCATCAGTCCGGGAAGGATGATCAGGCGGAACTGCAAGGGCGCGCTTGCGCGCGCGCCCGGCGAGACGAATCCGACGAGGAGAAATGCAAACACAAAGGCGAACACCAGGCCGGCAGCGAGATAGATTCCCGCTCCGGCGACGATGATCTCCGCTTGAGCGGCGGTGATCGCCGGCATGTGCGCCCTCCCCAGATTCAACGACGCCAAGACAGAGTATTCCATACTTCCCCCGCCCGGCGTCAACTTCATGTGAAATGACGAACAGCGGGTTGCGGCGGGACGTTCGGCGCGGCCTGATGCCGGCCAGCGAACGTGGGAGGGACGCCATGACGGAGCCGATTGAATGGGTGAAGGTCGCCGAAATCGGCGATCTGCCCGAAGGTCGCGTGAAATCGGTCACCGCGCTTGGCCACACGATCGCGCTGGTCCGTTTCGAGGGTCAGTGGGCGGCGATGGACAATCGCTGCCCGCATCAGGGCGGACCGCTTGGCGAAGGGTCCATCGAAAAGGGCCTGGACGGGCGTTGCTGGCTCCGCTGTCCCTGGCACGGCTGGGACTTTGATCCGCTCACCGGCAAGCCGCCCGGAGGGCATGAGGATTCCGGGCAGCGGACCTTCCCGGTCGAGGAGAGAGCCGACGGCGTCTATGTGGGCGTGCCGAGGCCGGCGCCGCGCGCGCGTCTCGTCGCCGACGTCATGGCTGAAACCATGGTCGAATGGGGCGTCAAGAGCGTGTTCGGCATGGTCGGCCACTCCAATCTCGGCCTCGCGGACGCCTTCCGGACGCTGGAGGACAAGGGGGCGCTGACCTATTACGCGATCCGCCACGAGGGCGCGGCCTCGTTTGCCTGTTCAGGCTACGCCAAGCTGTCCGGCAAGCCTGCGGCCTGCATGTCCATCGCGGGGCCCGGTGCGACGAACATGCTTACCGGGCTGTGGGACGCGAAGATGGATCGCGCGCCGGTTCTGGCGCTGACCGGTCAGGTCCAGGTTCAGGTCTTCGGCCCCGGCGCCTTCCAGGACATCCCCCTGAAGGAAGCTTTCGACGCCGTCTCGCGCTTCGGCCAGACCGTGCTGCATTCCTCACGCCATGCAGAACTCATGAGCCTGGCGTGCAAGACCGCGATCGTGGAACGCGACGTCGCTCATCTCGTCTTCCCGGATGACGTCACCAAGACGCCAAGCGACGCGCGCGCCGAAGGACCCGCCGGACGCCTCGCCCGACACGACATCGCGCCCTCGGAAACCGCGATGACGGAGATGGCCGAGCGCGTGGCGAAGGCGAAACGTCCCTTCATCGTGGCGGGCTACGGCGCGCGCCATGCGATGGCGCAAATCCTTGCGCTCGCCGAGACGCTGAACGCGCCTGTGGCGACGACGTTCAAGGCGAAGGGCCAGATCCCCGACACCCACAGGCTGGCGGCGGGCGTGCTCGGCCGTTCAGGCACGCCGGTGGCGAGCTGGTTCATGAACGAGTGCGACCTGATCCTCGCCCTTGGCTCCAGCTTCTCCAACCACACCGGCATCGAGCCGAAGAAGCCGATCATCCAGGTCGATTTCGAACCGATGCAGCTGGGCAAGTTCCACGCGGTCGACCTGCCCGTCCTCGGCGAAGTCGAGCGCACGGTCGGGATCCTGCGCTATGAACTGCAGAGCCGTGAGATCGGCGCGCAGGACCAGACCGAAGAGATCGCGCAGCGCTGGCGCTACTGGCGCGAGGAGAAGAGCCGGCGGCTGGGCGAGACCTCCAGCAAGGGCCTTTCGGCCAGCGTCATTTTCGAGGCGCTGACGCGCATCGCGCCGCGCGACGCCGTGATCGCGGTCGACGTGGGCAACAATGCTTATTCCTTCGGGCGGTATTTCGAGCCCTGCGGACAATCCATCCTGCTGTCGGGTTATCTCGGCTCGATCGGCTTCGCCTTTCCCGCCGCCATGGGCGCATGGGCGGCCACGCAGGATTTCGAGGAACACGCGGGCCGCAAGGTCATCGCGGTCGCCGGCGACGGCGGATTTGCGCAATACGCCATGGAGTTCACCACCGCCGTCCGCCATGGCATGGACATTACGCTGGTGCTGCTCAACAACGCCGAGCTTGCGAAAATATCAAAAGAACAGCGCGGAGAGATGTGGCCGGTCTACCATACCAGCCTTGTCAATCCGTCCTTCGCGGGACTTGCGCGCTCCTGCGGCGGCTGGGGAGACAAGGTCGCCGACGCCGGCCGGCTGGACCAGGCGCTCGCCGCCGCGATCGCCCATCCCGGTCCGGCGCTTCTGGAGATCATCCAGGACGCCGAGCTGGTCTAGGCGCCCCCGCCCTATTCCGCCGCCTTGAGCGCCGGTCCTGGCTCGAAGCGCGCTTCGGTCTTCTCGCGCACCTCGTCGACGCTAACATCCGGGGCCAGTTCGACGAGTTCGAGATGGTCCCCCTTCACGTCGAACACCCCCAGATTGGTGATGATGCGGTCAACCACGCCCTGCCCCGTCAGCGGCAGCGTGCAGGCCTTGAGCAGCTTGGGTTCCCCGGCCTTGTTGGTGTGGTCCATGATGACGACCACGCGCTTGACGCCCGCGACGAGATCCATCGCGCCGCCCATGCCCTTGACCATCTTCCCCGGGATCATCCAGTTGGCGATGTCGCCGGTCTCCGACACTTCCATCGCGCCAAGGATGGACAGGTCGATATGCCCGCCGCGGATCATCCCGAAACTGTCCGCCGAACTGAAATAGCTCGTCTTCTTGAGTTCGGTGATGGTCTGTTTGCCCGCGTTGATGAGATCGGGATCGACCTCCTCTTCGGTCGGAAACGGACCCATGCCGAGCATGCCGTTCTCCGACTGGAGGGTGACGTCCATCGTCTCGGGAATGAAGTTCGCCACCAGCGTGGGGATGCCGATGCCGAGATTGACGTAAAAGCCGTCCTCCAGCTCTTCAGCGGCGCGCTCGGCCATTTGTCCGCGGGTCCAGGGCATGGCGGGTCTCCTTAATCGCTGTCCGCGACGAGCTGTTCGGCGGCGGCAACATTGTCTCGGGGCAGGATGCGTCCGTCAGCGCGCGCTTCGTCAATGAGCCGCCGCAAAGCGACCCAGCGCGCCGCGCGCTCATCGGCCACTTCATAGATCTCGCGCACGAAGCACTGTTCGCCGCCCGTACGCAGGACCGCAGCCCGGCAGAGATCCTGCGGAACCGGTTCGCGCTGGGTCAGCTGATCGCATGAGCGCTCGTACTCGACGAGGATGGCGCGATTGCGCCCGACGATGTCGGCGTACGCGAAGCGATCTTCGAACACATCGTCATAAAGCCATGTGCGCTCACGCACATCACGTGGCGCGCCGACGCAATTTCCGCGGATCGCCAGATCGGCGGGATCCCGTTCCACGAAGGACGTATCCCCGATATCCATTGGCTGCGCACCCGCGAGCGGCGCTGCGGCGGCGAGTGCGGCAAGGGCGGCGATGGAGCGAATGATCATGGCGTGAGGCCTCTTTCCTGGCGCGCAAGGCGCGGTCAGGCCGCGCTCTCACGCAAGGTGCGTTGCTCGATGCGCTTCTCGTGCTCATCCTCGATGAGGCGCTGCACGAAGATGCCGGGCGTGTGGATATGGTCGGCGTCGAGCTCACCCGCTTCGACGATCGTCTCCACCTCCGCGACGGTCACCTTTCCGGCGGTCGCCATCATCGGGTTGAAGTTCCGCGCCGTCTTTCGGTAGACGAGATTGCCTTCCCTGTCGCCCTTCCACGCCTTCACGATCGCAAGATCGGCAACCAGCCCCGTCTCGAGGATATAGGTCTCGCCGTTGAATTCCTTGTGCTCCTTGCCCTCGGCGATCAGCGTGCCGACGCCGGTCTTCGTGTAGAAACCCGGAATGCCCGCGCCGCCGGCCCGGATGCGCTCGGCCAGCGTGCCCTGCGGATTGAATTCCAGCTCAAGGTCGCCGTCGAGATACTGCCGCTCGAAGGTTTTGTTCTCGCCGACATAGGACGAGACCATCTTGCGGATCTGGCGGGTGTGCAGCAGCAGGCCAAGGCCGAAATCGTCCACGCCGGCGTTGTTGGAAATGACCGTGAGATCCTTCACCCCGCTGTCGCGCAGGGCGATGATCAGGTTTTCCGGAATGCCGCACAGGCCGAAGCCGCCGGCCATGATCGTCATGCCGTCGAAGAGCAGGCCTTCGAGGGCTTCAGCGGCGTTGCTGCGGACTTTCTTCATCAGGGTCTCCAGATCACGCGATGGATCGCTCGCCTGACGGCATAGCAAGCGCGCAGGCTCTGAAACAAGCGCAGGATCATGCGTCGTTGGCGATCGCGCCGGCGCCGGCGAGCCGGGAGACGTCCTCCGGCGTGAACCCCCAGTCGAGCAGAGCGGCGCGTGTATCCTGCCCCGGCTTCGGGGCCGGACCCGCCGTCGCCCCCGGCGTGGCGGAGAAGCGCGGCGCGGGCGCGGCCTGCATCACGCCGTCGATCTCCTGAAACACGCCGCGCGCCTTCATGTGCGGGTGTTCAGCGGCTTCCGTAAGCGAAAGCACGGGCGCGTAACAGACGTCGGTGCCTTCAAACAGCCGGTCCCAATGGTCGCGCGGACGGGCGCGGAAAATCGCCTCGAAGCGCGCGTTCAGCCGCTCCCAGGACGCTGTATCCAGAATGTCGGCGAAGTCCGGATCCCCAGCCAGGCCGAGCTTTTCGAGCAGCAGCGCGAAGAATTCAGGCTCCAGCGGTCCAAGCGAGATGAATTTGCCGTCAGCGCATTCATATGTCCGGTAGAACGGCGCTGCGCCGTCGAGCCAGTTGGCGCTGCGCTCGTCTTTCCAGATACCTAAAGCCATAAGCTGATGTTGTGCTGACAGCAGGGAGGCCGCGCCGTCCACGATGGCGGCGTCCACGACCTGCCCTTCGCCCGTGGCCCGCGCATGGACGAGCGCGGCGAGCACGCCCATGGCGAGATAAAGCGAGCCCCCGCCGAAATCGCCGACGAGATTGAGCGGCGGCAGCGGCTCTTCCCTCGGGCCTATGGCGTGCAGCGCGCCGGTGAGCGCGATGTAGTTGATGTCGTGACCGGCGGCGTGGGCGAGCGGTCCGTGCTGGCCCCAGCCGGTCATGCGGCCATACACCAGCGCGGGGTTCCGGATGAAGCACGCGTCCGGGCCGACGCCCAGCCGCTCCATCACCCCGGGCCGATAGCCTTCCAGCAGGATGTCGGCCTTTCCAGCCAGCTGCAGCGCCGCGTCCACGCCTTCCTTCGTTTTCAGATTCAATGCGATCGAACGCCGGCCGCGGCCCAGAACGTCCGCCCCGCCGCCGCCCTGCGCGCCTGGCCTGTCCACGCGCACGACGTCCGCGCCCATGTCCGCGAGCAGCATGGCTGCGAACGGCGCGGGTCCCAGCCCGACGAATTCGACGACTTTAACACCCGTTAAAGGCCCTTGATGTTTCATATTTTGCTGTTTCGCCTGTAAAGGATGCGTGGGGGCGGGGTTGGAAGCGCTTGTGACACCGACAAGACATCGACACAATGCGTCCCGGACCAGTCTTGGGGGAGGCATGGGACGGGCCGCAAGGGTCTTCGTCACCGGACCGGAGCCGACGGCTAGCGAACTCGCGGGCGAGCTAGTGTCGTATGGATTCGACGCCCGGTCGAGACGCAGCGTGCCCCGCGAGACGGCGTGCGATGCGCTGGTCTGTCTTGGCGAGGCGCCGCCATCGGATATCGACCGCCGCGTTGTGGTGAAGGTCGGCGCGCCGCCCCTGCCGGGAGAGGCTTCCGTCGACGCCGCCCTGCCCGCACCCGCCCATCCGATCCAGATCGCCGCGCGCCTGCGCGCGCTTCTGCGCCTGACGGTGCTTGAGGCTGTCGCCGCGTTGCGCGTCAAGGACGCAGCGGCTTTCGGCGTCAATCCCGTCCGCCGTGTCGAGCTCGAACGAAAGCCGTGCATTCTCTATGTCGGCGCGGGCGATCCCGCGTTTCTGCGCCTTCGTCATGCCCTGAACGAGGCCGGCGTCGAGATGGTTGCGGCCTTCTCCACGTTCAACGCGTTCGACTATCTGCATGAACGCCCGTTCGACGCGGTGCTCTTGAACGCCGCTGACGATCCCGGGACCGCCCACACGGTTTGTTCGGCGATGCGGCGAAACACGCGGCTCTACCATACCCCGGCGCTCATCATGACGCCGGGTGAAATTTATCCGCATGCGGATGAAGCGTTCGCCAGGGGCGCCTCCGACATCCTGCCCTCCACGCTGGCGCCGGAGGTTTTCCGTGCGCGCATCATGGCGCTCGCCGACGAGCGCCGCCGCCGCCGCGACGCGAAAGCGCTGCTGGAAAGCGTCCGGATCGATCCGCTGCTGGAGGGGGAGACGGATCTGTTCGCGCCGGAATTCGGCATGGCGCATCTGCGCACGGTCGCCAAGGCCGCCGACGGCGATCTCGCCCCGCTGGCGGTCGTCTGCTTGCGCGCGGGGGTTCCGGAGGATGTCCGCCGGGCCGGGCCGGACTACGCGGCGCGTGCGGTGAACCAGTTCGCCGCGATGCTGCGCCACTGCGTTCGCGCGGAAGACCTCGCCGTGCGCGCGGAGGCCGATCTGTTCTATCTCGCCCTGCCCGCGACGCCCGGACCGGCGGCGCGGGTGGTCGCGGCACGCGTTTGCGCGATTGCGGAATGCACCGCCTATGAGACCGCCGATCCGCTGCACTCCTTCCGCATCGAGGTCGACCACGCCGTCGAGCAGCGCATTGACGGGGAAAGCGCCGACGCCCTGATCGAGCGCGCGCGGCTCAATCTTGACCTGGTGGAGACCCGGGCAAGCGCCTAGGCGGCTTCCTTTCTTGAGCGCTGGGCGGCGTCGGCAAGCGGGGCGAGCGCGCGCTGGGCGCCTTTCAGGCGCGCGTCCACGTCCGGCCATTCCCCGCGCAGCACCATCGTGTTGTCCGGCCGCAGCTTGTAATCCGCCGGCCGTTTCTGCATCAGTTCGACCAGCGCCAGCGGATCGGCGAAAGCATTGTTGCGGAAGGTGGCGACCGCCCCTTTCGGCCCGGCGTCGAGCTTGGAGACGCCTGCGCGCTTGCACAGCGTCTTGATGGCGACGACCTGCATTAGCTGTTCGACTTCCGGCGGCAGCGGTCCGAAGCGATCGATGAGTTCGGCAGCGAAGCCTTCGCGCTCCGCCTTGGTGTCGATGCCCGACAGGCGCCGGTACAGCGCCATGCGCACGTCCAGATCGGGAACGTAGGGCTCCGGAATGAGCACGCTTGCGCCGACATTGATCTGCGGGGACCAGTCGCGCTCGCCTTCGTCGGCATCACCCTTCAGGCTGGCGACCGCCTCCTCCAGCATGGACTGGTAGAGCTCCACGCCGACATCCTTGATATGGCCGGACTGCTCCTCGCCCAGGAGATTGCCCCCGCCGCGCAGATCGAGGTCGTGGCTTGCCAGCGTGAAGCCCGCCCCGAGGCTATCGAGCGATTGCAGCACCTTGAGACGCTTGTCCGCGCCGTCGGTGAGCTTCTTCTTCGCAGGCGTGGTCAGATAGGCGTAGGCGCGCGCCTTGGAGCGGCCCACCCGGCCGCGAAGCTGATAGAGCTGGGCGAGGCCGAACATGTCCGCGCGGTGCACGATGAGCGTGTTGGCGGTCGGGATGTCGATGCCGCTTTCCACGATCGTGGTCGACAGGAGGACGTCGTAACGCCCCTCGTAGAAGGCTGTCATGATATCCTCGAGATCGCCCGCCGCCATCTGTCCATGGGCGATCGTGAAGCTGACCTCCGGCGCCTGCTCGCGCAGGTACTCCGCCGTTTCCTCCAGATCCGCGATCCGCGGCACGACGAAAAAGCTCTGCCCGCCTCGGTACTTCTCCCGGAGCAAGGCCTCGCGCACGGTCACCGGATCGAACGGCGCCACATAGGTGCGCACCGCCAGACGGTCGACCGGCGGGGTGGCGATGATCGACAGGTCGCGAATGCCCGACATGGCCAGCTGCAGCGTACGCGGGATCGGCGTCGCGGTCAGGGTCAGCACATGCACTTCGGACTTGAGCGCCTTGAGCCGCTCCTTGTGGCGCACGCCGAAATGCTGCTCCTCGTCGATGATGAGGAGACCGACGTCCTTGAAGCTCAGCCCCTTGGCCAGCAGGGCATGGGTGCCCACGACGATCTCGCAGGTTCCGTCTGCAAGCTGCTTCTTCGTCTCCGCCGCCTCCTTGGCGCCGACAAGCCGGGACAGATGGCGCACCTGGATCGGCCAGCCGCGGAAACGTTCGGAGAAGGTCTTGAAATGCTGACGCGCAAGCAGGGTGGTTGGCGCGATGACGGCGATCTGCTTGCCTGACATCGCCGCCACGAAGGCCGCGCGCAGGGCGACCTCGGTCTTGCCGAAGCCGACATCCCCGCAGATGAGCCGGTCCATCGGCCGGCCTTTCTGGAGATCCTCGAAGACGTCCTCGACAGCTGACAGCTGATCGTCGGTCTCTGCATAGGGAAAGCGTGCGCAGAACTCGTCATAGAGACCTGCCGGCGGCTCCATGACCGTGCCGGACCGAGCATTGCGCGCCGCGGCGATCTTGATCAGTTCGTCGGCCATCTCGCGCAGGCGCTGCTTGGCTTTCGCCTTGCGCGCCTGCCAGGCCGAACTGCCGAGCCGGTCGAGCTGGGCGGTCTCGCTGTCCGCGCCGTAGCGCGAAAGCAGCTCGATGTTCTCAACCGGCAGGTAAAGCTTGGAATCGCCTGCGTATTCGAGTTCGAGGCAATCGTGCGGCGCTTCGCCCACGCTCAACGTCTTCAGGCCGAGATATCGCCCCAGCCCGTGATCGGCGTGCACCACGAGATCGCCGGGCGAAAGCGAGCCCGCTTCGGAAATGACGTCGGCGGCGTTCTTGCGCCGGCGCGGGCGGGCCAGACGGTCGCCCAGCAGGTCCTGCTCGGAAATGACGGCGAGATCATCGGTCTCGAACCCGCGTTCAAGCTCCAGCACCGCGCGGCCGATCACGCGGGGGTCCTTGCGTGCGGCCTCCGGCCAGCTTTGCGCGGGCTCGACCGGAGCCAGACCGTGCTCTCCCAGAACCATCCCGAGACGTTCAGAGGCGCCTTCGCTCCAGGCCGCATAAAGCACGCGCTTGCCCGCCTTGCGCAGGCTGACGGCGTGATCCCGCGCGGCCTCGAATACGTTCAGATCCGCTTGGCGCTCGGCGGCGAAGCTCCGGCCCTGGCGGCCGCTGAGCGCCACGACGCCCTCGCCCGGTTCCTGAAACGCGGTGAAGCGCCGGCGTGCGAAGACGGAAAGCCGCGCCTCCCAGTCTTCGGCGGGCAGGTAGAGCGCATCGGGCTCCAGCGCATGATAGACCGGGGCCGACAGCCCGCCCCTCGGTGTGGACGTCTGGGCGTCGCGGCGGGCCTCGAAATAGTCCCGGATCTGGTCGAGCCGCTCGTCGCGGGCTTCGCCGACAAGCGCATCGAGCCCGACAAGCGCGCCCTCGCCCACATAATCAAAGACCGTGTCGAGCGCCTCATGGAACAGCGGCAGCCAGTGTTCCGCGCCCGCCGGACGGCCGCCTGCGGAGACGGTTTCGTAGACCGGATCGTTCGCCACGCCGCCGCCGAAGCGCTTGAGAAAGCCGGAGCGGAAGCGCGACACCGCCGCCTCATCGAGCGCGATCTCGGACACCGGCGTGAAGCGGGCGGCCTTGAGCTGTCTGCTGGTGCGCTGGGTCTCCGGGTCGAAGGCGCGCACGCTCTCGATCGTGTCGCCGAAGAAATCAAGGCGCACCGGGCTTTCCGCATCGGCAGGCCAGACATCGACCACCCCGCCGCGGATTGCGTAGTCGCCGCGCTCCGCGACGGTGGACGCGCGCGCATAGCCGTTGACCGCGAGATAGCTCTTGAGGCGCTCCACATCGAGGACGCCGCCGGACGGCGCATGCACGCCGCCCTCGGCCATGACCGCGCGCGGCGCGCAGCGCTGGATTACGGCGTTGACCGTTGCGATGACGATCAGCGGCGTCTTGTCGGCGGCGTCGCGCACCGCCAGCCGGTGCAGCGCTCCGGCCCGGCGCGCCGCCGTTCGGCGGCTTGGCGAGATCCGGTCATAGGGCTGGCAGTCCCAGGCCGGCAGCCGCAGCGTCTCCAGGTCCGGTGCGAAGAAGCGGCATGCGCGCTCGAACGCCCGCGCCCGCGCGTCATCGCGTGCGATGAACAGGCCCACGCCGCCGCGCAAACGGGAGGCGTCGCAGAAAACAAGCGCGTCATAGCCTTCCGGCGCGCCGGAGACGGTAAGCGCGCCTTCTGCGCGGGCGATGCGGTCCAGCTCGGTCAAACGGGTCGTCCTCAAACGCAATCATCCCGCAACCCCGAAAGTACGGGGTGCGGGTCAGGGTCTTCACGCCGCCCCATCCCCGGCGCCGTCGGGAACGGGACTTTTGCGCCGCCGCCGGCTTCAGGCTGACGGGCCGTCGCCGGAGGCGGCTTCGTCCTCGAAGCGGTAGGCCTTCAGCGCCTGAAGCACCGGGCCGTCGAAATTCGACGGCGTCTCGGCGCGCCCGGAGATCCACGCGTAGACCTCCTGATCCGGCGCGTCGAGCAGGCGCTCGAACTCGGCAAGGCCCGCCTCTCCGAGGCCTTCAATGCGGGCGTCGGCGAAGCGGCCCATGATCAGGTCCATCTCGCGAAACCCGCGGCGCCAGGCGAGAAAACGCAGGCGCTTGAGCCGGTCTGCGCGATTGTCCGGGGTGTTGGGATCGGTCTGCATGGAACGCGCATATAGCCCCGCTCCGGGGCCGCGTCGACCGCAGCCGGCGGGTCTTTTCAGGTGCGGCGTTGTGGGCCAAGGTCGCCGCCCTCATGAGCCCCCAGATCCTGTTTCCGCTTTTCGCCGACCTGACGGCGCTTTCCGGC
>CAZLOV010000005.1:3278-40847 GCA_964561235.1 uncultured Caulobacterales bacterium | reverse complement strand
TTCACCACGACGCCGTTGAGGCCGAGAAAGACGCCGCCATTGACGTTGCGCGGATCCATGCGCGAGCGCAACTGCTGCAGTCCGCCGAAATTCAAGAGCGCCGCGCCTGCCTTGGCGATCAGCGAACTGGTCAACGCATCGCGCACAAAGCCGCCCACAAGCCGCGCGGTGCCTTCGGCGGTCTTCAGCGCGACATTGCCCGTAAAGCCGTCGGTGACGACGACATCGGTCGAGCCCATGGAAATGTCGTCGCCTTCCACGAAGCCGCGATAATCCATGTCGAGCCCGGCAGCGCGCAGCAGCCGGTCGGCGTCGCGCACGGTTTCATCGCCCTTGAGCTCCTCCTGGCCGACATTGAGCAGGCCCACGGTCGGAGACGCATTGCGGTGAATCGCCCGGTGGAAGGCCTCCCCCATGATCGCGAACTCGACAAGCTGGGCCGGCGTGCATTCGACATTCGCACCAACATCGAGCACGGTCGCAAACCCGTTGGGAGTGGGCCAGCTCGCAGCGATCGCAGGCCGGTGAACGCCCGCCTTCATGCGCAGGATCACCTTGGAGATCGCCATGAGCGCGCCGGTGTTTCCAGCGGAGACCGCCACGTGCGCGTCACCGTCCTTCACCGCATGCACCGCGTTCCACATCGAGGAGCCGCGCGAACGCCGCACCGCCTCCGAGGGCTTGGCGGACATGTCCACCTCGCTCTCCGTGTGGCGTATCTCGACATGGCCGGCGAGGACGTCGTGCGCGGAGGTGAGCGGCGCAAGCCGGGCCTCATCGCCATGCAGCACGAGCCGGACGTCGCGCCGCCGGCCCGCAAGGAACCGGGCTGCGCCGTCAACCACGCTTTCGGGCGCGTGGTCGCCGCCCATCGCGTCGATGGAGAGAATCAGGGGTGACGTCATGGACGAAACAATAACAGGCGAACATACCTAGCGGTCCCGCCGCCGCGGCGCGGACCTTAACCGAGCGCGACCATTATGCAAGCAAGCCGGCGGCGCCGCTCTCAGCCCGCAGAGGGAAACCGCACGGGCGCGCCCGAAGCGAGGCCGGCGGGATCCTGATCCGCCATGAGACGGTCGGCGGCGCGCGCATAACTGGCGATGCGGCGTCCGACGCTCAACGAGCGCGCCTCGGCGCCCTCGCCCGTGACGTCTTCCGAGAGATTGCGCGCAATGGCGGCGGCCAAAGCCTCGTCGTCTCCCGCCTTCAGCGCCTCGTCATAGACCTTGGCGCGGCCATAGAACGCCTCGCCCATGGCGCGGATCTTCTTGCCCACGGAGAGATCGCCGGTACCCATCTCGCGAAGCGCCCCGTCCATGTCGTGAAACATGTGGTCGAACACCAGCTGGGCGAGCGCGCGGCTCTCCTCGCCGCCCTCGCGCATGCGGCGCATCAGCAGCACGGCGTGAAGGACGATCATGTCGAAGCGCCCGTCCACCGTGTCCGGCGCGCCCTCCGGGCCGTAAAGGAAGGGACGGCGCGCAGCGGCGACCACTTCGTCATACAGGCGCGCGGCTTCGCGCTTGCGAGGGTTTTTGCGGAACCAGGAACCGAACATGTGCGGGCGCGTCTCCCTTTTTGGCGGGCTTGTAGTTAAGCTCGGCCCCGGTTAGGTCAATCTGGTCCGTCACCGCCCGGGAGCCGACACGTCATGAGCCTTCGCCGCGCCCGCGCACTCTCGCTCGCCGCGCTCGCCGCCGCCTGCTTCGGCCTTGCGGCGTGCAATCCGAATCTGCGCACCCACGGCTTCCGCTATGTCGACGGAGAAGTACCGGAGATCATTCCCGGCGAAGACACCGAGGCCACCATTCTCTCCCGCCTCGGCAGCCCGTCCACGCGCGGCGTCTTCGAGACGAACACCTGGTATTATATCTCCTCGACCAACGAGGAGCTCGCCTATCTTCGCCCGGACACGCGCGAACGGCTTGTGCTGGCTGTGACCTTCAACGCGGACGGCGTCGTGGAGACTGTCGATCAACTCACCCTCGCAGACGGCCGCCGGGTCGCGTATGTCGACCGCGAGACGCCGACACGCGGCCGCGAGCTGACCGTGCTTGAGCAGCTTCTGGGCAATGTCGGCCGGTTGCCGGGCGATCAGTTCGGCGGGGAGCAAAACCTGCCCGGCGGCGCCGGCGGGCCGCGTCCTGACGGCGGCCCCTGACACCGGCTTCACCGGCGCACATGACAAAAAGCCCCGGCCGCGAGGCCGGGGCTTTTCTTTCGATGGCTGACGCCGGGCCTAGTGTCCGCCGGCGAGGACCGCCAGCATCAGCAGGGCGACGATGTTCGTGATCTTGATCATCGGGTTCACCGCCGGACCCGCGGTGTCCTTGTAGGGATCGCCCACCGTGTCGCCGGTCACGGCCGCCTTGTGGGCTTCCGAGCCCTTGCCGCCGTGATTGCCGTCCTCGATGTATTTCTTGGCGTTGTCCCACGCCCCGCCGCCGGAGGTCATCGAGATCGCGACGAACAGGCCGGTGACAATCACCCCGAGCAGCATCGCGCCGACCGAGGCGAGCGCGGCGTCCTTGCCCGCGATGACGTAGATGACCCCGAACAGCACCGGCGGGCTGAGCACCGGAAGAAGCGACGGCACCACCATCTCGCGGATGGCCGCAGCGGTCAGGATGTCCACCGCCCGGCCGTAATCCGGCTTCGCCTTGCGTTCCATGATGCCCGGGATCTCCCGGAACTGGCGGCGCACCTCCTCCACGACCGCCTGGGCGGCGCGGCCGACGGCCATCATCGACATGCCGCCGAACAGGAAGGGCAGAAGGCCGCCGAACAGAAGGCCGACGACGACATACGGGTTGGACAGGGCGAAATCGACGACGACGCCGTCAAAGAAGGAGCCCGCCTCCGCATTGTCTCGGAAATAGTTGATGTCCTCGGTGTAGGCGGCGAACAGCACGAGCGCGCCAAGACCGGCCGAACCGATGGCGTAGCCCTTGGTGACCGCCTTGGTCGTGTTGCCGACCGCATCCAGCGCGTCGGTGGTCTCGCGCACCGATCCGTCGAGCTCAGCCATTTCTGCAATGCCGCCCGCGTTGTCGGTCACCGGGCCGAAGGCGTCGAGCGCGACGACCATGCCCGCCAGCGCCAGCATCGTCGTGGTCGCGATCGCGATGCCGAAAAGGCCGGCCAGATTGAAGGTGACGAGGATGCCCGCGATGATGACGATCGCCGGTAGCGCCGTGGCCTCCAGCGACACCGCAAGACCCTGGATGACATTGGTGCCGTGGCCGGACTCCGAGGCCTGCGCGACGGATTTCACCGGGCGGTATTCCACGCCGGTATAGTACTCGGTGATCCACACGATCAGCCCTGTGACCGCAAGGCCCGCCACGCCGCACAGGAAGAGCGCCATGGCCGAAATCGGCGTGCCCTCGGCGCGCGCCAGGCCTTCCGGCGCAAGGCCCCAGATGACGCCGGCGACGGCGGGAATCGACAGGACCGCAGTGGCGATGAAGCCCTTGTAGAGCGCGCCCATGATGTTGGTGGAATTGCCAAGGCGCACGAAGAAGGCGCCGATGATCGAGGTCACGATGCACGCGCCTCCGATCGCCAGCGGCAGCACCATGGCTTCCGCGAGATTCGGTCCGGCGAAGAAGATCGAGGCGAGCACCATCGTGGCGACGACCGTCACCGCGTAGGTTTCGAACAGGTCTGCAGCCATCCCCGCGCAGTCGCCGACATTGTCGCCGACATTGTCCGCGATGGTGGCCGCATTGCGCGGATCATCCTCGGGGATGCCGGCCTCGACCTTGCCGACCATGTCGCCGCCGACATCCGCGCCCTTGGTGAAGATGCCCCCGCCCAGACGCGCGAAGACCGAGATCAGCGAAGCTCCGAAGCCGAGCGCGACAAGCGCGTCGATCACCAGGCGCGAGTTCGGCTCCGCGCCGACGCCGGCGGTGAGAAAGACATAGTAGACCGCCACGCCAAGCAGCGCGAGGCCGACCACGAGCATGCCCGTAACCGCGCCGGAGCGGAACGCCATGGACAGGCCCTGAGCGAGACCCTGCCGGGACGCCTCCGTCGTGCGCACGTTCGCGCGCACCGAGACCAGCATGCCGATGAAGCCCGCAGCGCCCGACAGCACGGCGCCGATCAGGAAGCCGATCGCCGCATACAGGCCGAGCAGGAAAAACGCAGCGGCGAAGATGACCACCCCGACAATGCCGATGGTGGTGTATTGCCGGCGCAGATAGGCGTTGGCGCCTTCCTGGATCGCCTTGGCGATTTCCTGCATGCGCGCGTCGCCCGCGCTGGCGGAAAGGATCGATCGGATCGTGACCGCTCCATAGGCGATGGCGATAAGGCCGGCCGCAATGACCAGCAAGAGCCAGAGGTCCGTGCTCATGGCGTGATGTCCCTTTTCAGACTCGTCTCTCGTTGTGCGGAGAACGTGAAGCCGCCGCGAGTCGAAGGCGCTGTTCGCCCTTCGTGCACGCCAGCCCTCCCCAGGTCAGGCCGGGATGATGCCGAATGCGCCATAGCGGCGCAAGCGGGTCTCACCGGGCGTTAACCATTTGGGCGGACCAGTTAATTCGCCGCGGGTCTCAGGGACGAAGCGCGCGGACGTCGCCGCCGAGCATCTGCACTTCCACGTCGGGTTGGCGCGGATAGCGCGCCCGCGCTATTTCCGTCCAGCGCGCCTGAAGGGCGGTCAGGTCCGGCTCGCCAGCTTCCCCTTGCACGGCGGGTACGGCGTGGGCGGCGAGGATGAGTTCGTCCATCAGGGCATGGCGCGCGCCGCCGTTTTCCAGGCGCAGCACGTCGCTGAGGCCCGGAAACACAAGGCGCGGGGTGACGAAGACGTAACCGACGAGACGCTCGCCGTTAACCAGCGGGATCGGAAATATGGGCAAGGCCAGGGTGGCGGAATCCTCCGGCACCTTCCACTGCTCCATCTCCGCCTCGACAAGCGCCGCGGCGTCGTCGATCGAGGGGATCGACGCGCAATAGCGCCCGGGCCGGTCACACGGCGACGCCGCCGCATCGCCTTCGCCTTTCGGGGGCGCGGCGGACGCCGGCGCGGCGGCGATCAGCAGGAGAACAGCGAGCGTGCGAAGCATGGCTGCAGCATGCAGCCGGGAAGGTCAAAAATGGGTGAAGCCGACGTTGACCGGATCGAACCGCTCGCCCCTGAAGCGCGTCTCGAGCCCGCCGGAGCCTTCCACGACCTCGCCGATCACCGTGGCCTCCACGCCCCGGTCGCGGCACGCCAGCGCGAAGGCCCGCATGTCTTCTTCGGATCCCGTCACGACGAGCTCGTAGTCATCCCCGCCCGAGGCAAGTTCGCTTGCCGCATCGACGTCGCCGCCCATCCGCTCAAACCAGAAGCGGGCGGGCATAGACAGCGGCATCCGGTCGATGTCCAACTTTAGCGTCACGTTCGACGCCTCGGCGATATGACGCGCATCCGCCATGAGGCCGTCTGAAACGTCCACCGCCGCGCTGGCGTAGCGCCGCAAGGGTTCGGCCAGCTCGACGCGCGGATCGGGCGTGTAGTAGCGCGCCCGGTACCAGCGCGCCGCCTCCGCCGTCGTGGTCAGGCGGCCTTCGACCAGGGCAAGGCCGAGATAGGCGTCGCCGATCGTCCCTGTGACCAGCACAACATCGCCGGGCCGCGCGCCCGAGCGCTTGACCGCCTGTCCGTCCGGCGTCTCGCCAAGCGCGGTGATCGCCACGGTCAGCCGCCCGTCATCCACGGTCGTGTCGCCGCCGAGAAGATGCACGCCGTATCGGACCTGGTCCGCCGCGAGACCGTCAATGAAACGGTTGCGCCCCTCCTCGCTCCAGAGCCGCGGCCAGCACACGCTCAGGAGATAGCCCGTCGGCCGCGCGCCCATTGCGGCAAGATCGGAAAGATTGGCCCGCAACGCCTTGCGCGCGGCCAGATCAACCGGCGCGTCGGTGTGAACATGCACGCCCATGATGAGCATGTCCGCGGCGATGACGATCTGCTTGCCGGGTTCGGGTGTGAGAACGGCGGCGTCGTCCATCAGCCGTAACGCGCCGGGCGCGCCGGCGGCGAGCGGCGCAAGCCGGCGGCGGATGAAATCGAACTCGCTTTCGACCGGCACGCCGCCGCGCCTCATCCGCGCGGCTCCATCTCCAGCGGGCGCACGGCGCGCGCGAGCGCGTCCAGCGTCGCGTTGACGAAGCCCGCCTCGCGCGCATCGAAGAAGGCTTTCGCGATGTCGACGTATTCATCGATCACCACGCGCGCAGGCACGTCCGGCCGCTCAAGCAGCTCATAGCCGCCGGCGCGCAGGATCGCGCGCACCGTCGCGTCCAGCCGGGACAGGCGCCAGCCTTCCTTGAGCCGGCTGGCGGCCTCCCGGTCGACGCGATCCTGAGCTTCCACCACGCCTGAGAGCAAGGTCTCGAAGAACGCTTCATCCGCGGCGATGAAATCGCCTGGCTCGCCCTCATCACCGAAGCGGTGATCGCGGAACTCCTTCGCCACCGCGCGCGCGCCCTGCCCGCTCACCTCCATCTGGTAGAGAGCCTGAACGGCGGCGAGCCGCGCCGCCCGGCGCAGCCGGGCGCGCTCGGAGGAGTCAGGCCTCGCCATCGCCGTCCTGGAACCGCTTGTCGAGCGCGATCATGGCGAGGCAGGCCTTGGCCGCGTCGGCGCCCTTGTTCTTCCGGTCGGTATGCGCGCGCTCGCGGGCCTGGCGGATGTTCTCCACGGTGATGATCCCGTAGCCCACGGGCACGCCGGAGAGGGACAGGTCCATCAGCCCGCGCGCGCTTTCTCCGCAGACATAGTCATAGTGTGAGGTCTCTCCGCGGATGACGCAGCCAAGCGCCACGTAACCGTCGAAGGGATGCGCGCCGCTTTCCGCCATGGCGATGGCGCCTGGGATTTCAAACGCTCCGGGAACCTCGACGACCGTCGTTTCAACGCCGGCCCCGTCGAGAACCGCGCGTGCGCCGCGCACCAGCTCCTCGGTGATGTCCTCATAGAAGGGCGCTGCGACCACCAGCACCCTGTGCGTATCCGCCATCGGCCTACTGTCCTCCGTCAATGTCGCGCTGGTCGACCACTTCGAGGCCGTAACCGTCAAGGCCGATGATCTTTTGCGGCGCAGTCGACAGCAGGATCATCCGGCGCACGCCGAGATCGAGCAGGATCTGCGCGCCGACGCCGTATTCGCGCAGCCGCCGCGCCTCCCGCTGGTCGGGCGGATCGGCCGGCTTGGCGCCGAAACGCTCGGTGATGGCTTCCGGATTGGTTTCGCGGATGAAGACCATAACGGCCGGTCCGTCCGCCTCGGCGAGCGCGCGCACGCCGTCCTCGACCAGACCCGCGCGGCCGTCGGTGACGCCCAGCACGTCGTCGGCGAAACTCACCTTGTGCATGCGCACCAGCGTCGGCTGATCGGGCAGAGGCTGGCCCTTGAGGATGGCGACATGCTCGATCGGCTCGATGAGCGACCTGTAGACGACAAGCTTGAACGGACCGCCCCAGCGGGTCGTGATCGTGGTCTCGATGCGGCGTTCCACCGAGCTGTCCCGGCTCCGGCGCCAGGCGATCAGATCCGCGATGGTACCGACCTTCAGGCCGTGCTGGCGCGCGAACTCCACCAGCTCGGGGAGCCGCGCCATGGAGCCGTCCTCGTTCATGATCTCGCAGATCACGCCCGACGGATTGACGCCGGCGAGCCGGGCGACGTCCACAGCCGCTTCGGTGTGTCCGGCGCGCACGAGCACGCCGCCCTCGCGGGCCATCAGCGGGAAGATGTGCCCGGGGCTCACAATGTCTTCAGCGCCCTGGGTCGGATCGATCGCCACTGCGACGGTGCGCGCGCGGTCATGCGCTGAGATGCCGGTTGAGACGCCTTCGCGCGCCTCGATCGAGACAGTGAAGGCGGTGCGGTGGCGCGACTGGTTCTCGGGGCTCATCAGGGTAAGGCCGAGCTTGTTGACCCGGTCCGGCGTGAGCGCGAGGCAGATCAGCCCGCGCCCGTGCTTGGCCATGAAGTTGATCACCTCGGGCGTGGCGAACTGGGCGGGAATGACAAGGTCGCCCTCGTTTTCCCGGTCCGGCGCGTCGACGAGGATGAACATGCGGCCGTTTCGCGCGTCCTCGATGATCTCCTCGATCGGAGAGAGCGCAAGCGTCGGATCGCTTTCCGCGATGTCGGAGGTCATGGGGTTCAGCCTTCGGATTCCATCAGGCGAGCGGCATAGCGCGCCATGACGTCGACTTCCAGATTGACGCGCGCTCCCGGCGCCAGGGCGCCCAGACCGGTCACGGCGGCGGTATGCGGGATGATCATCAAGGCGAAGCGCCGGCCAGTCACGCCGTTAACCGTCAGCGAAACGCCGTCCACGGCGATCGAGCCCTTCTCCGCAATGAATTTCGCCAGCGTTTCCGGCGCGTCGATCTCAAAGCGGATCCAGCCGTCCTGATCGTCCCGGAGGGCGACTTCTCCCACGCCGTCGACATGACCCTGCACGATGTGGCCGCCAAGCTCGTCGCCCGCGCGCAAGGCGCGCTCCAGATTGCACAGGCCGCCTTCGCGCCACTCGCCGAGCGTCGTGCGCGCGAGCGTCTCGGGCGACACCTCGACGATGTAGCGCGCGCCCGCGCCGTCGGCGGCGATATCGACAAGCGTCAGACAAACGCCGTCATGAGAGACCGAGGCGCCGAGATCGAGACTGGCGGCGGCGTAGGGCGCGCGCAGATGAACGCGGCGCACCGGGCCGTCCTCGATGCGCACAATCTCGCCGCGTCCGGAGATGATGCCGGTGAACATGCGTCAGCGTCCTTCCTGCGCTCAGTCGGCGGGAGCCCGGATATAGGTCTCGTGAAGGTCGGCGCCGACCTCCATCACTGACCGCCGGCGGTAGCGCGGCGCGGCCTGGAGCGAATCAAGGCCGAGCGCGCCGACAACCGCCACCGCGTCGCCGCCAAGCACCATCGGGGCGCGGAACCATTCAATCCGGCCGGCCACGCCGGCGCGAAGCGCCGATGCGGCCACGCACGCGCCCGCTTCGACAAGGATGCGGCGGGCGCCTCGCGCCCGCAAATCGTCCAGCGCCAGGCGCACATCAGGCCGCCCGTTCTCATCCTCCGGGCAAAGCGCGATGACGGCTCCGGCCGCTTCAAGCGCCCGGCCTTGCGCCGAGCCGGACGCGCTGCGCGCCCCGTAAAGGATGCAGGCGGTTCCTGCGGCGCGGATGATCCGGGCTTGCGGCGGCGTGCGCAGCGTGGTGTCGAGGACCGCCCGGATCGGCTGGCGTTGCGCGGGCGTCCCATCCGGCCGCGCCGTCATTTGCGGATCATCCGCCAGCACCGAACCGACGCCGGTCAGGACCGCATCCGCCCAGGCGCGCATCCTGTGAACCTCCGCGCGCGCTTCAGGTCCGGTGATCCAGCGGCTTGCGCCGTTGGCGAGCGCAATGCGCCCGTCGAGCGAGGTTGCAAGCTTGAGCACCACCTCGCCAGAGGCGGTCATGTCCCGGTTTCGCCTCCGCCGGAGGCGTCATGCCCGGAGAGCTGTTCGCCCTTGATGAAGTCGGAGAAGTCGTCGACTTCGCGGAAATCCCTGTAGACGCTGGCGTAACGCACATAGGCGACGGTATCGAGGTGGCGCAGCCCCTCCATGACGAGTTCGCCGATGCGTTCGGACGGCACATCGGTCTCCCCGCCGCTCTCCAGCCGGCGGACGATTCCCGACACCATCTGCTCGACACGGTCGCGGTCTATGGAGCGCTTCTGGCTGGCCAGCAGGATGGAGCGGATCAGCTTGTCGCGGTCGAACGGCGCACGCTTTCCGTCCCGCTTCACCACATGAAGATCACGAAGCTGCACGCGTTCAAACGTCGTGAAGCGGGCCGCACACGAAGGACACTGACGCCGCCGGCGGATCGCCTGGCCGTCTTCGGCCGGGCGGCTGTCCTTCACCTGCGTGTCAGGATGACTGCAGAACGGACAGCGCATGCCGCCTCCCCGTTCTCAGCCAAGCTGCGGATAGATCGGAAAGCGGTCGCAAAGCGCCACCACCTCCTCGCGCACGCGTGCCTCGACGGCTGCGTCGCCCTCGCGTTTGGCGCTAAGCGCATCGAGCAACTCCGCCATCAGTTCGCCGATGCGCAGGAACTCCGCCGCGCCGAAGCCGCGGGTCGTGCCCGCAGGCGAGCCGATTCGCAGACCGGAGGTCACCGACGGCTTTTCCGGATCAAACGGCACGCCGTTCTTGTTGCAGGTGATGTGCGCACGCTCGAGCGCCGTCTCGGAAATGTCGCCGGTCAGCGATTTCGGCCGCAGATCGACGAGCGCCAGATGCGTGTCCGTGCCGCCGGAGACGAGATCGAAGCCGGCTTCCAAAAGCGCGCCGGCCATGGCGCGCGCATTTTCGACCACGCTTGCGGCGTAGCTGCGGAACTCAGGCTGCAGCGCCTCGCCGAAAGCGACCGCCTTGGCGGCGATGACGTGCATGAGCGGGCCGCCCTGGAGCCCCGGAAACACCGCCGAGTTGAATTTCTTTCCCAGATCGGGATCGCGCGACAGGATCAGGCCGCCGCGCGGGCCGCGCAGCGTCTTGTGCGTGGTCGTCGTCACCACGTCGGCCAGCGGCACCGGATTGGGATGAACGCCGCCGGCCACGAGACCGGAAAAATGCGCCATGTCCACGTGGAGATAGGCCCCGACCTCGTCGGCGATCTCGCGGAATTTCTCGAAATCGACGATCCGCGGATAGGCGGAGCCGCCTGCGATGATCATGTGCGGCCGCACCTCTCGCGCCTGATCCCGCAGACGGTCGTAGTCGATCAGGGCGTCGCTCTCGCGCACGCCGTAATGATGCGCCTCGAACCACTTGCCCGACAGGTTCGGGCGGGCGCCGTGGGTGAGATGTCCGCCGGCGGCGAGGTCAAGCCCGAGGATCCGGTCGCCGGGCTTGAGCAGGGCGAGCATGACGGCCTGGTTGGCCTGGCTGCCCGAGTTCGGCTGAACATTCGCGTAGGCTGCGCCATAGAGGCGCTTCACACGGTCGATGGCGAGCTCCTCGGCGATGTCGACAAACTCGCAGCCGCCGTAATAGCGCTTGCCGGGATAGCCTTCAGCGTACTTGTTGGTGAGCGGCGAGCCCTGCGCTTCCAGCACGGCGCGCGAGACGATGTTCTCCGAGGCGATCAACTCGATCTGCGTCTGCTGGCGGCGGATCTCGCGCGCGATCGCGTCTGCGACTTCCGGATCGCGCTCCGACAGGCTTTCGGTGAAGAATTCCGTCCCGGCGTTGTGAAGGCGCGCGTCGGCCATGGGTGCTCCTCGATTGCTGCCTTCACACATACGGCGCAGCCGCTTCAAGGACAACCGCACCGCGCTGTGTTGACGCCGCAGACCGCCAGGTTCAGCTTCGCCTGAAACGCGAATATGGGCACTGGCAAAACTCAGCGTTAGCGCAACATCACCACTAAGAGATTACTTGATCTCTTCAAGCGAACAAGATAAGGCACGCCCAGCATAGCCATTGAACGCCGATTAACGGCCCTGCCGGAGCTGGTCCCATGAATGAAGACACCCTTCCCCCGATCGATAACGAAGAACTGCTGCGGATGACCACCGACATCGTGGCTTCTTTCCTTTCGCACAATTCCGTGTCCGCCGATAATGTGCCCGAGCTCATCAAGTCGGTGCATTCGACGGTGAAAGAAATCTCCACAGGCGAGCCGAAGCCCGAATCAAAGCCGAAGCCCGCCGTCCCCGTCTCCAAGTCGGTGACGGACGACTACATCGTGTGCCTTGAGGACGGCAAGAAGCTGAAAATGCTCAAGCGTTATCTGCGTTCCCAATACGACATGTCGCCGGAAGACTATCGCCGCAAATGGGGTCTTCCCGCCGACTATCCGATGGTTGCGCCGAGCTATTCGCGCCGCCGGTCGGATTTCGCCAAGGAAATCGGCCTTGGCCGCGGCGGCCGCAAGTCGCGCTGACCCCGCCCCCGGCGGATCAAATTACCACGCCCCGGCCGCCCGGCCGGGGCGTTTTCGTATCAGGGTCCGGCTGAACATGGCCAAGCGCTTCGAGGCGCCGGCGCAGCTTGCGCGTCGCAAGACGCTCGGCGTCCTCGCGCGCGGTGTTGACCGGGCAGACGACGGCGACTTCAACACCCGTCGCCTCGTCCACGGCGGCCACGCGCAGGGCGTCGCCGACAGTGATGAACTCAAGAATGACAGCGCGTCCGGGAAGCGGATCCGGCGCGCCCTCGCTCATGCGACCGCCCGTCCGGCATGGGCGGCGTAGACCGCCTTCATCGCAACGACGAGTTCGTCGAGCATGGCGTCGTCATGCAGCGGCGTCGGGGTGAAGCGCATCCGTTCGCTTCCCTTCGGCACGGTCGGATAGTTGATCGGCTGGACATAGATGCCGTGCTCGTCGAGCAGCGCGTCCGTCAGGCGCTTGCACAGCACCGGGTCGCCGACCCGCACCGGCACGATATGCGTATCCGAGGGCATCACGGGGAACCCCTCGTCGATCAGACGCGTCTTGAGCGTGGCGGCGCGTTCCTGGTGCCGTTCGCGCAGATGGTGCGCGCTCTTGAGGTATTCCACGCTTGCCCGTGCGCCTGCAGCCAGCGCCGGCGCAAGCGAGGTGGTGAAGATGAACCCCGGCGCCCAGGAACGGATCGCATCCACGATGACGGCGTCCGCTGCGATGTAGCCGCCCATGACCCCGTAGGCCTTGCCAAGCGTGCCTTCGATGATGGTGAAGCGCCCGGCGAGCCCGTCTCGCTCGGAGACGCCGCCGCCGCGCAGCCCGTAAAGCCCGACGGCGTGGACCTCGTCGAGATAGGTCATCGCGTTGTATTTCTCGGCCAGATCGCACACCGCCTCGAGCGGACCGACATCGCCGTCCATCGAGTAAATGCTTTCGAGCGCGATCAGCTTGGGCCGGTCGAGCGGCTGGGCGCGCAGCAGCTCCTCGAGATGCGCGACGTCGTTATGGCGCCAGACATGGCGCTCGCAGCCGGACTGCCGGATGCCTTCGATCATGGAGGCGTGATTGAGCTGGTCGGAGAAGATGACCAGCTCGGGCAGGATCTTGCCAAGCGTGGAAAGCGTCGCCTGGTTGGAGATGTAGCCCGAGGTGAAGAGCAGCGCGCTCTCCTTGTCGTGCAGATCGGCGAGCGAGCGCTCGAGTTCCACATGGTAATGCGTCGTGCCGGAGATATTGCGCGTGCCGCCCGCGCCTGCGCCCACATCGTCGAGCGCCTGCTTCATCGCGCCGATCACGCAGGCCGACTGGCCCATGCCGAGATAATCATTCGAACACCAGACCGTGACGTCGCGCACCTCGCCGGAAGGCGCGCGCCAGCGTGCGCGCGGAAACCGTCCCTTGTAACGAAGCAGATCGGCGAAGACACGGTAGCGGCCTTCCAGCTTCACCCGGGCGACGGCGGCGGTGAACGCGTCGGCGTAGTTCATTGTTCTTGTTCCCGCGTTTTCTTTGCCAGGCGGCGCTTGCTCGGCGTCGCAGCGTGTACGGAAAATGACATAAGCCGCTTGCTGCGTCATGGCGAGCCGCACGGGCGCGTTGTCACATGCGGCGTTCTGTCAGGACGTTAATCGACGAGCGCGCCGAACTCACCGCGGATCATCCGGATGACGCCGGAGAAATCGAGGTTTTTCCCGCCGCCCTCGACGAACCGGGCGTAAAGCGCCTCGGCGTGGTCGCCAAGCGGGGTTTTCGCCCCGGCCGATTGCGCCGCCTCACGCGCGAGACGCAAGTCCTTGAGCATCATGGGCGCGGCGAAGCCGGGCTTGTAGTCGCGGTTGGACGGTGCAGCCGGAACCGGCCCCGGAACCGGGCAATAGCTCGTCATCGACCAGCTTTGGCCGGACGCCTTCGAGGAGATGTCGAAGAAGACCTGCGGATCGAGGCCGAGCTTTTCCGCCAGATTGAAGGCCTCCGACGTGCCGATCATGCAGATCGCCAGAAGCATGTTGTTGCAGATCTTGGCCGCCTGCCCTGCGCCCGCGCCGCCGGCATGGATGACCGCCTTGCCCATGGCGTCGAGGATGGGCTGCGCGCGGGCGAAGGCGCTCTCGGGGCCGCCCACCATGAAAGTCAGGGCGCCGCCTTCAGCGGCGGCGACGCCCCCGGAGACGGGCGCGTCGACAAAATCGAAGCCCTTCGCCGCAGCCGCCGCACCCACGGCGCGGGCGGTGTCGACATCGATGGTCGAGCAGTCGATAAGCACAGCGTCAGCCTTGGCGCTGGCGAACACGCCGTCTGCGGCTTCATAGACCTTCCGGACATGCTGGCCCGCGGGAAGCATGGTGACGACCGCATCCGCCCCCGCCGCCGCTTCGGCGACGGACGCTGCGCCCTCCGCCCCCTTGGAGACCGCCGCAGCGACGGCCTCGGCGTTCAGGTCGAAGGCCGACACCGCGTGACCGGCCTTCAGGAGGTTGGCGGCCATCCCTGAGCCCATGTTTCCAAGGCCGATAAAGGCGATCCTGCTCATGGTCAGGGCTCCCGGCTGTCGATGAAGGTCATCTCGTGATCGGCGTCGAGGGGGGCGAAATACGCTTCAAGGGTTGAAGCCGTCGCGGGCTCGGACCAGGCCGGATCATTGTCCTTGTCGAGGATCACCGCACGCACGCCCTCGTAGAAATCCGAGCCGTCCCGCAGGCATCGCATGGAGACGCGCAAATCCTGCATCATCACCTCGCGCAGGCTGAGATTGGCGCCGCGCGCCAGCGTCTCGAACGTCAGTTCGCAAGCCGTCGGCGACTTCGCGTGAAGCGTCTGGGCCTGCTTTTTCGACCAGGCGTCGCCGGCCGCATCCAGGCGTCCGGCGATGGCGTCCACGCTTCCGCCGTCGAACGCCGCATCGATGAGCCCGCGGGTATGCGCCAGATCGGATGCGCCCGGATCGGCTTCGTATTCATGCAGCACGGATTCGAGCGCCTCGCCGTCATGATCCAGCGTTGCGCCCTCCAGCCGCCGGATGAGATCGGCATGCCGGTCGCTCGGCACGTAGTGCGTCGCCACTCCGGCTGCGAGCGCGTCGGCGGTCTTGAGTCGCGCGCCCGTCAGCCCCATCCAGAGGCCGATCCGGCCCGGAAGCCGCGGCAGGAAATAGGCCCCGCCGACATCGGGATGAAAGCCGATGCCGGTTTCCGGCATGGCGAAGAGGGTCCGGTCTCCAGCCACCCGGAAGGCGCCGTGGATCGACACGCCCACGCCGCCGCCCATCGTCACCCCGTCGATCAGCGCGACATAGGGCTTGGGATACTCCGCGATCAGCGTGTTGAGGCGGTATTCGTCGCGCCAGAACCGCCACGCGCGGTCGTCGCCCGCCTTGCCGCTTTCCGCAAGCATCCGGATGTCGCCGCCGGCGCAGAAGCCTTTCTCGCCCGCGCCGTCGACCAGAACGGCCTGAACGCCGGGGTCGTCTCGCCATTCCAGAAGCGCCGAGGTCATCGCTTCGATCATGGCCTGGTCGAGCGCGTTGAGCGCCTTCGGGCGGTTCAGCGTAATGCGGCCGAGCTGGCCGGACTTGCGGACGATGACAGTGGGTTCCTCGCTCACTGAAGCAGCTCCCGGGCGATGATGACGCGCATGATCTCGTTGGTGCCTTCGAGTATCTGGTGGACGCGCAGATCCCGCAGGATGCGCTCCACCGGATAATCCTTGAGATAGCCGTAGCCGCCGTGCAGCTGGAGGGCCTGGTTGACGATGTCGAAGCCAAGATCGGTCGCGTAGCGCTTGGCCATCGCGCAATAGCGCGGCGCGCTGGGATGGTCCGCATCCAGCGCCGCCGCCGCGCGCAGGATCATCAGGCGAGAGGCCTCAAGATCCGTCGCCATGTCGGCGATCTTGAACTGGCTCGCCTGAAACTCCGCGATCGGCTTGCCGAACGCGGTGCGTCCCTTGGCGTAGTCGAGCGCGGCGTCGAAGGCTTCCGCCGCGCCGCCAAGCGAACAGGCGCCGATATTGATCCGTCCGCCGTTCAGCCCCTTCATGGCGATCCGGAAACCTTCGCCCTCCTCGCCAAGCCGGTTGTCGGCCGGAATCCGGCAGTCCTCAAGATTGACCACCGCCGTGGGCTGGGAATTCCAACCCATCTTCTTCTCGTTCGCCCCGAAGGACAGGCCGGGGGTGCCCTTCTCTACCACAAAAGCCGTAACGCCTTTCGCGCCCGCCTCGCCGGTGCGCGCCATGACGATGTAGAGATCGCTCGCGCCCGCGCCGGAAATGAAGGCTTTCGAGCCGTTGAGCACATACTCGTTGCCGTCCATCACCGCCTTGGTGCGAAGCGCGGCCGCATCCGAGCCCGAGCCCGGCTCGGTCAGGCAGTAGGAGCCGATCGTCTCCATGGAGGTCAGGCTCGGCAGCCAGCGCTGGCGCTGTTCCTGCGTGCCCCAGGTGTCGATCATCCACGAAACCATGTTGTGGATGGAGATGAACGCGGCGGTCGAGACGCAGCCGCGCGACAGCTGCTCGAAGATGAGCGCGGCGTCGGTGCGCGTCATGCCGGAGCCGCCGACGTCCTCACGCACATAGATGCCGGCGAAGCCCAGTCCGGCGGAGGCGCGCAGCGTGTCGACGGGAAAAATCTTCTCCTCGTCCCACCTGGCGGCGTGCGGCTTCATCTGCTCCTCGGCGAAACGGCGCGCGGCGTCCTGGACGAGGCTCTGATCTTCGGTCAGCTCGAAATGCACGGGAACGGGTCTCCTGAGAGCGGGCGAACAGCCCTAACGGCTTGGCGGGATACGGGCAAGTTTGTGCGCGCGCGCCGTGTTTCCACCTGTTGCGGCGCCAGCTTGGTGTTGAGAAACGCGCCGTGTCGTCCCAAACAGGGACAAACTCGCAGGAGACCGCCATGCCCCGCTTCCCCGACACCCGTTTGCGCCGCCTGCGCCAGCATGACTGGTCGCGCCGCCTTGTCCGCGAGCACACGCTCACCCCGGACGATCTGATCTGGACGATCATCGTTTCCGACCGCGCCGATCCGCGCGAGCCGGTCGCCTCCATGCCCGGCGTCGAAAGGCTCAGCGTCGCGGAAGCCGCACGCGCCGCCGTCCGCGCCCGCGATCTGGGCATCCCGGCCATCGCGCTGTTTCCCCATGTCGACCCGAGCCGGAAGTCTGAAGACGGCCGCGAGGCGCTGAACCCTGACGGGCTTGTCGCCCAGTCGATCCGCGCGATGAAGGACGCCGCACCCGAGGTCGGCGTGATCTGCGACGTCGCGCTCGACCCGTTCACGAGCCATGGCCATGACGGCGTCCTGCGGGCGGGAGTCATCCAGAATGACGAAACCGTGGAGCTTCTGCGGATGCAGGCGGTCGTTCAGGCCCAGGCCGGATGCGACGTCGTGGCCCCCTCGGACATGATGGACGGACGGATCGGCGGCATCCGCAACGCCCTCGACGACGCCGGCTGCGAAAGCGCGATGATCCTCGCCTATGCGGCGAAGTACGCTTCAGCCTTCTACGGCCCTTACCGCGACGCGATCGGATCGGCGACGGCGCTGACCGGCGACAAAAAGACCTATCAGATGGACCCCGCCAACACCGAGGAGGCGCTGCGCGAGGTGGAGATGGACGTCGAGGAAGGCGCCGACATGGTGATCGTCAAACCGGGCCTGCCCTATCTCGACATCGTGCGGCGGGTGAAGGATGCTTTCGCCATGCCCACCTATGCGTTCCAGGTTTCCGGCGAGTACGCGATGATCAAGGCCGCCGCAGCCAATGGCTGGATCGACGGCGAACGCGCGATGATGGAGAGCCTGCTCGCCTTCAAGCGCGCCGGCGCGGACGGCGTGCTGACCTATTTCGCCGAAACCGCCGCTGAACGGCTCAACGTGTAATGCGCGCGGCGAAGCGCTGTCCGGGCTGCAACCGCCCGCTCAACGCCGGACAGCTGCTTCGGATGAACACCGGACGCACGGATCGCTGCACGCGGTGCGGATGCACGTTCGGCTGGCGCGTCCGCCCCGGCCTTCTCGCGGCCGCGCTCGGCGGCGCGCTCGTTTCAGCGGCTGCGGCGGGATGGCTCGTCACGGCCGTGGGCGTATGGGCGTTCGTGCTGTTCCTGCCAGTTGCGGTGCTGCTGGCCGCCGCGCTGGCGGTGCTCGCAATGGAGCCGGCGCCGGCGGATTAGTCGACCCGTCCGATCGACGGCAGGCTCCAGCCGAACAGGATCGCCGAACCGCGCAGCACGAAGCAGACGGCCGCCGCAATCAGGGCCGACGGCCCGTCGGCCAGCCCGATCGCCTGCGTCAGACCCACATAAACCCCGGCCCCCGCAAGCGCGGCGAGCGCGTAAATGTCCGCGCGCAACACCAGCGGCACCTCATTGACGATAATGTCGCGCACGAGCCCGCCGAAAGCGGCGCTCATGACGCCGGTCAGAAGCGCAATCGACCAGTGGGCGCCGGCTGCAAGACCCGCCTGCGCGCCGATCACGCAGAAGACGGACAGGCCGGCTGCGTCCGCCCAGGTCAGGGCGGCCAGCCGCACCCCCTTGCCGTTCTCCATGAAGGCGGTCGCGTAATAGCCCGCCACGCCGCTGAAAAGCGCAAGAGCGAGGTATTCCGGGCTGGCGACCCAGTAGACGGGAAGCGACCCCAGCACGATGTCGCGGATGGTCCCCCCGCCCATCCCCGCCACTGCGCCCAGCACCGCAGCGCCGAAGGGATCAAGCGTCTTTCGCGCCGCAACGATGCCGCCCGAAGCGGCGAACAGGGCGATCCCGGCGTAGTCCAGAATGGCGAACAGCGTCTCGACGGTCACGCCGCAAGCCTCACCGCCAAGGCCGTCAGGACGACGATGCAGACGATCCAGACCGCCGCGTTCACATAGACCGAGCGTTTCGCGGAACGGCGTTCAAGCCAGGTGCGCGGCCGCACGCCCTTGGCCCAGTAGACGATCAGCGCGGCAAGATTGACGCTCACGACATTGATGGCGAGCAGAAGCGCAGCCCGGCCCGCCAGCGCCGTCTCTCCAGCGCCCGCGAGAAGACCGGCGGCGGCGGCCGGCGGCAGCAGCGCCACGGCGACCATGACGCCCACCAGCGCTGCGGGCAGACCGGCGGCGATGGAAAGCGCCGCTGCGGCCCCGGCGGCCAGCGCGAGCGCGGCGGAGTCCACGCCGACATCGGCCCGGCTGACAAGCTCGGCGCTCTCGAGGTTGACGCCGAACACCAGCCCGACGCCGAAACTGAGCGCCAGACCGAGAAACAGGCCCGCCAGCGCGGTCTTCGCGGCGCGCGCCATCAGATCGAGATCGCCCAGCGCCGAACCGAAGGAGAAGGCCAGGATCGGCCCCAGAAGCGGGGCGATCACCATGGCTCCGATGACGGCGGCGATGTTATCGGCGTTCAGGCCGAACACGACCACGACGGTGGACAGCACCGTCAGAAGGAGGAAATCCCGCGTCAGCCGCGCGCCCGCCTCGACGTCCTGGTAAAGCTCCTCGCGGAGCGCGATCCGGCGCTGCGCCTTCGCCGCGTCGGCGTCCGCGGGCTCCTCGACGGCGGGCAGGCTGGCTTCAACCGGCAGGACCACGAGACGCCAGTCGTTCTCGTTCTCCAGAACCGCCTGTACGGAATCGATGAAGGACTGCCCTTCCCCGTCGCGGAAGACGAGGCGCATGAGGCGCCGGCCGCGCTGATCGGGTTCGTAGACGACCAGATCGAGCGGCTCGGCGCGGACCGCCGCCTTCAGCAGAGGCTGAGCGCGGTCGCCGTCGGAAAAGCTCAGCTCGATCTGCCGCATGCCGGGCCTCTAGGCGTCCCCGCCCGTTGGCCGCTCCAGCCGCGCGATCAGACTGGAGGTGTCCCAGCGTTTCCCGCCCATCGCCTGCACGTCGGCGTAGAACTGGTCGACGAGCGCCGTGACCGGCAAGGCCGCCCCGTTTGCTCTCGCTTCTTCAAGCGCAATGCGAAGGTCTTTCCGCATCCAGTCTACTGCAAAGCCAAAATCAAACTCGCCATCGACCATGGTGCGCCAGCGGTTCTCCATCTGCCAGCTTTGCGCAGCGCCCTTGGAGATGGCGGCGATCACGGTTTCCGGGTCGAGCCCGGCGCGCGCGGTGAAATGCAAGGCTTCGGACAGGCCCTGAACGACGCCGGCGATGGCGATCTGATTGGCCATCTTGCAGAGCTGTCCCGCGCCGGCTTCGCCAACATGCACCACGGCTTTCGAATACGCCTCCATCACCGGCCGGACCGCCTCGACATGGGCCGCCTCCCCGCCGCACATCACTGAAAGCTGTCCGGTCTCGGCCCCGGCCTGTCCGCCCGAAACGGGCGCGTCGACAAAGCCGGCGCCAAGCTCGGCGGTTTCTTCGGCGAGCTCCCGCGCCAGCGCTGCGGACGCGGTCGTGTGATCGACGAGCACCGCGCCGGGACGCAGGCACGGCAGAAGCTGATCGGCCACCTCGCGCACGTCGGGGTCATCGCCAAGGCACATGAAGACCGCCTCGCGCCCTTCGACAGCCGCCTCGACGCTGGCTGCGGCCTGTCCGGCGTTGGCCTCCGCCCAGGCGTGCGCCTTGGCGTGAGTGCGGTTCCAGACCGTCACCGAATGGCCGGCCGCGCTGAGATGGCGCGCCATGGGATAGCCCATCACGCCCAGACCGAGAAAAGCGACATCCGCCATGTCAGATCCTTCCGGAACAAGATTCAGAGCGAGGCGTAGGCCGAGCGGTGGAACACCAGCGCCGGCTTGTCCTCGTTCAGGTCGAAATGCACGACCTCGCCGACGATGATGTCGTGATCGCCCGCAGCATGCACCGCCGCGCGCCGGCAGTCGAAGCGGGCGATGGCGCCGGCGACGAACGGCGCGCCCTCTCCTCCGGCCCGATCAAACGCAAAGCCGCCCGCGGCGAGATCATCATCGCGCGCACACGCGGACGCGAGCGCCTGCTGGTCGTGGGCGAGCACGTTGATGGCGTAGCGCTGCGCGGCGAGAAAGAAGCCGCGGCGCTCGCTGTCATGGGCGACGGACCAGAGCACCAGAGGCGGCTTCAGGCTCACCGAGGCGAAGGAATTGATCGTCATGGCGCGCGCCGTTCCGGCGTCGTCATAGGCGGCGACGACCGCCACCCCGGTGGGATAGCGCGCAAGGGCGTCGCGGAAAAGACGCGCGTCGGACAAGCTCGGCTCCTGATTCTGCTGAGAACGCAACCCGGTCTTAACCGTGACCGGTTTGGATGGCTCCTGAACCGCGAGGGTGGAGCGTCATGGCCTCGGATCAACCGATCGTCATCAAGAAAGTCAAGAAGGGCGGAGACCACGGCCATCACGGCGGCGCGTGGAAAGTCGCCTATGCCGACTTCGTCACGGCGATGATGGCGTTCTTCCTCCTGATGTGGCTGATCAACACGACGGACATCGAACAGAAGCGCGGCATCGCGAACTATTTCGCCCCCGCCAGCGTGTCGGAGACCGAAAGCGGCTCGGGCTCGATTTTCGGCGGCACCGCGATCGGCGAGGACGGCAGCCAGGGCTCCGGCTCCCAGTCCGTCATCGAGCGGATCGCCCCGCGTCAGGACCCCTCCGAAGCGCAATCCGAGGACGAGGACGCACAGGACGATTCGCTGTCCCAGGCTGCGCTCGAAGCCGCGCTCTCGCGCCGCGAGGCGGCCGAGTTCGCCAGCGCCGAGCAGAGCCTGCGTCAGGCGCTTCAGGACATGCCCGAACTCGCCGAGCTGTCGCGCCATCTGATCGTCGACAACACGCCGGAAGGCCTGCGCATCCAGCTTGTCGACCAGGAAGGCCGTTCGATGTTCGAACCGGGCTCGGTCCAGCCCAATGAGCGCGCCATGGTGCTCCTGCGCGCGGTGACCGACGTGGTCACCCGCCTGCCCAACCGCGTCTCGATCTCCGGCCACACGGATTCCTCCCCGGCCCCGCTCAGCGGCCCGTCGAACTGGGAGCTGTCCGCAGCGCGCGCCAACGCCGCCCGCGCCGTGATGCAGGACGCCGGCCTGTCGGAAGACCGAATCGCGGAGGTGCGCGGCAAGGCGGGCGCCGAGCCGCTTTTCCCCGACGATCCCTATCTGCCGGGCAATCGGCGCCTTTCCGTGGTGCTCCTGCGCGAAGCGCCCGTACTGCCCGAGGGCGGCTTCTGACAGCCCGCGCAAGGGGCGCTGCGCGGCGGCGCTTTCCCTCGGCCCCGGCGCGCCGGTAGTCTCGGCGGCTCGCGCACCCTTCGCGCGCGCGGAACGGGCCGGGCGGAATGATCGAGCTTCCAGCGCTTGACGACTGGCGGATGTGGGCGGTTCTCGCCGGCGTCGTCGTCGCAATCGTCTTCTATTGCTGGGAACGCTTCGCGGTGGAGATGGTCTCCGCGGTGATCGTCGCGGCGACCCTGGTGTTCTTCCAGCTCGCCGGCGGGCCGGACGCCCCCGGGCCTGCGGCCCTCCTGTCGGGTTTCGCCAATCCGGCGCTGCTGACGATACTGGCGCTTCTGATCGTGGGTCAGGGCGTGTTCCAGACCGGCGCGCTGGATGCGCCGACGCGCTGGATGCTGGAGCGGTTCGATCAGCGTCCGAAGCTGACCCTGCTTGAGCTGTTCGCCTTCGTTTTCGTGGTTTCGGCCTTCATCAACAACACGCCCATGGTCGTCATGTTCGTGCCCATTCTGGGCGCGGTGGCGGAGCGGATGAAGCGCTCGCCGTCAGCGCTTCTGATGCCGCTTTCCTTCGTGAGCATTCTGGGCGGCATGACCACGCTGATCGGCTCCTCCACCAATCTGCTTGTCGCCGACGCCCTGCGCGCGACCGGGGCGGCCGAGTTGAACTTCTTCACGCCCACCGCGCCGGGCCTCGTGCTCGCCGCGGCGGGCGTCGTCTATCTGCTCTTCATCATGCCGCGGCTCCTGCCGGACCGCGCGAGCATGGAGACGGCGATCACAGGCGGCGCGGGCGGCCGCCAGTACATCGCCCAGATCACGGTCTCGGCGGGTCATCCGCTTGCCGGCATGAAGCCGGTCGCGGGCATGTTCCCGGATCTTCCGGACATCACGGTGCGGATGGTGCAGCGCGGTGAACAGGCGTTCCTGCCGCCCTACGAAGACCTCGAAATCCAGGCCGGCGACCTCATCATCGTCGCGGCCACGCGCAAGGCGCTGACGAACCTCCTGTCCAGCCGCGCCGATTTCATGAAGGGGGTTCTGCGCTCGGCCGGCCCGGGCGAGACCCCGCAGCCGGGCGAACGCCTCGCGGTGACCGAAGCGGTCGTCTCCCCGGGCTCGCGTCTGATCGGGCGCACGATCCGCCAGATCGGCTTCCGGCACACGGTCGGCCCCATCGTGCTGGGCATTCAGCGGCGCAGCCGCATGTTCCGCGCGCGCATGGGCGAGATCCGGCTGGAGGCCGGAGACGTGCTGCTGCTGGTCGGCTCGGCGCAGGCGATGAAGCAATTGCGCGCCGACCGCGATCTGCTGCTGATGGAATGGTCGATCGCCGACCTGCCCGATCCGCGGCGCGCACGCGCAGCGCAGGCGATCTTCGGCGGCGTGGTTTTGACTGCGGCGACCGGACTGCTGCCCATCGTCACCGCAAGCATACTAGGGGCCGTGGCGATGCTTGCGACCGGCTGCCTGAATGTCCGTCAGGCCGCCCGCGCCATCGACATCAAGGTCTATCTGCTGATCGGGTCGGCCTTCGCGCTGGGAACCAGTCTCGAGGCGACCGGCGGCGGCCTTCTGATTGCAGCGACGGTGGTCGATCTGTTCGCGCCCATCGGCATCGCCGCACTTCTGTCGGCGATGTACTTCGCCATCATGCTGCTGACGAACGTGCTGTCGAACAACGCAACCGCCATCCTCTTCACGCCGATTGCGATCCAGGTCGCCCAGGCGCTCGACGCCGACCCGATCCTGTTCGCGCTGACGGTGCTTTTTGCCGCCAACACCAGCTTCGCCACGCCGATCGGCTACCAGACGAATCTGCTGGTCATGGGACCGGGCAAGTACACCTTTACCGACTATGTGAAGGCGGGCGCCCCGCTTTCCTTGTTGCTCTGGTTCGTTTTCACCATTTCGATGGTGGTGCGTTTCAGCTTCGCGCCCGTCGCGATACCATGAACGCCGGCGGGGGAATCACCCGCAGCGCCCACAGAACAGGACGCCCGTGACCCATCCGTTCGCCAGCCGCCAGCTGCCCTTCTTTCTGACGGCCCCGTCGCCCTGCCCCTATCTGCCGGGCCGTTGGGAGCGGAAGGTCTTCACCAAGCTGGAGGCCGGCGAAGGGCCCGCGCTCAATGACGCGCTCACCCATGCCGGTTTCCGGCGCTCGCAGTCGATCCTCTACCGGCCGGCCTGCGAGCGGTGTTCGGCGTGCAAGTCGGCGCGCATCCCGGTTGCGCGCTTCGAGTGGACGCGGAGCTGGCGGCGGATCGTCAACCGGAACGCCGATCTTGACCGCCATGCGGAGGCCGCCGACGCGACGCCGGAGCAGTACGGTCTCCTGCAGCGCTATCTCGACGCGCGCCATGGCGACGGCGACATGGCGGGCATGGATTTCTTTGAGTACGCCGGGATGGTCGAGGACGGCGCCCAGCGCACCGAGCTGGTGGAATACCGCGATGCGCACGGCGCCCTGACGGCTTGCGCGCTCGTCGACGAACTCGCCGACGGCTATTCGCTCGTATACAGCTTTTTCGAGCCGGGTTGCGACCGCCGGAGCCTGGGCGCCTTCATGATCCTCGATCATATGCGGCGCGCGGCTGAAGCGGGCCTTCCGCACGTGTATCTCGGCTACTGGGTGCCCGGCAGCGCGAAGATGGATTACAAGGCGCGCTACAAGCCGCTGGAAATCCTCGATCCGGGGGGCTGGCGGCTTCTGACGGATGAAGAGCGCACGCTCCGCTCTGGCGGCGGCGCTGACAACGGCTGAGCCCTGCGTAAAGTTTCGGGGCCGGCGCAAGGGAGGGGGCGCAAGCCATGGATCGTCGTACGTTTCTCAGCGGCGCCGCGATCGCGACTGTCGGCGCGGCGTCGGCCTGCAGCCAGCAGTCCGAACAGGACCGTCCCGCAGCGCCGGCGGTCAATCGCGGCGAACGCCGCCGTCTGCGCATGGTGACGACATGGCCGACCGGATTTCCCGGTCTGGGCACGGCGGCCGAGCGCACTGCGCAGTTCATCACCGAAATGTCCGGCGGGCGCATCGAGGTCGAGGTCCTCGGCGCGGGCGAGATCGTCGGCGCGTTCGAGGTCTTCGACGCGGTGTCCAACGGCGTGGCGGACATGTATCACGCCGCCGAATACTACTGGCAGGGCCGCAGCCCGGCTTACAGCTTCTTCTGCGCCGTGCCGCTGGGCATGACGGCGCATGAGATCATGGGATGGGTTGAGTATGGCGGCGGTCAGGAGCTGTGGAACGAGCTGTCCGCCCAGTTCAACCTGATCGCCTTCCAGGCCGGCAATACCGGCCACCAGATGGGCGGCTGGTTCAAGCGCGAGGTCAACACGCTCGAGGACTTCCGCGGCCTGCGGATGCGAATTCCGGGACTGGGCGGGGCGGTCATCCGCGAACTCGGCGGCGCAGCCGTGGCGCTGTCGGGCGGCGAGATTTACCAGTCGCTGCAATCCGGCGCGATCGACGCGACGGAATGGGTGGGGCCGTGGAACGATCTTGCTTTCGGCTTCTATCGCGAAGCGCCCTTCTATTACGGCCCGGGCTTTCACGAGCCGGGATCGGCGCTCGCGGTCGGTCTCAATCTCGGCGTCTGGGAAAGCCTCTCCGGCGAGGACAAGGCGATCGTGCGCGCAGCCTGCCGGGCGGCGAACAACCAGTCGCTCGCCGAGTTCGCCTGGCAGAACGGCGCGGCGCTCCGCACGCTGGTTGAGGAGCACGACGTGCAGCTGCGCTCCTTCTCCGACGAAATCTGGGCGCGCGTCGGCGAGATCTCCGAGCAGGTCGTCGCCGACACCGCCAACGCCGATCCGCTGACCCGCCGGGTGTATGAGAGCTACGCCCGGGCGCGCGCGGAAATCCGGCGGTGGGCGCTGGTGAGCGAAGCGCCCTACTACCAGAAACGCGAACTCGTGCTCGGCGGCTAGGCCGTCATGCGCGCAGGCGACTGGCTGCTGATCGGGTGCGTGGCCGCGGGTGTGCTGGCGATCGCCGCAGACGCCGCGAGCAACGGCGCGATTGGCGCGTGGACCAGCGACAACCTCTCCGGCGCCGGCCTCGCCGCCGGGCGCGCGCTCGGCTGGATCGGCTGGGCGTTGACGCCGCTGCTTGCGCTTCCGCTGCTCGTCGCCGTTTTCGGCGCCTTCGCCGGCGCGCCCGAGCCGCTCGCGCGCGGCCTTTCCGCCGGCGTGCGCGCGGTTGATGCGGTCAACACCACCATCGGCGACGCCGCGCGCTGGTTCGCGCTCGGGCTGGTCGCCGCAACGGGCGTCATCGTGATCCAGCGCTATGTCTTCGGGATCGCCTCGACCAAGCTGCAGGAAAGCGTGATCTACATGCACGCGCTGCTGTTCTTGCTGTCGAGCGCCTCGACCCTGCTGGCGGGCGGTCATGTGCGCGTGGACATTCTCTACAACCGGCTCGGCCCGCGCGGAAAAGCCTGGACGGACATGGCCGGCGTCTATCTTGCGCTCCTGCCGATGTGCTGGCTCATCCTGTCCACCTCGCAGAGCTATGTCGGCGGCGCCTGGCGCATCCTTGAGCGCTCCCGCGAAAGCGACGGCCTGCCGCTGGTGTTCCTTCTGAAGACCGCCATTCCCGTCTTCGCCGTCATGATGGCCGCCCAGGGCGCAGCGATGGCGGCGCGCGCCGCGCTTACCCTGTCCGGCCGCGAGGCCCCGTCACACCCTGGCGCGACGGCGGAGCTCTGAGCGATGAGCTTCACCGATCTGCTTCCGTTCCTGATGTTCGCCGCCGCGATCGCAGCCCTCCTTCGGGGCTTTCCCGTGGCCTTCACGCTGGCGGGGGTGGGCCTTTTGTTCGCCCTGATCGGCGTGGTGTTCGATCTCTTCGACCCGATCCATCTGCGCGCCTTTCCGCAGCGCATCTACGGCAACATCATGGAGATGGACAAATCCATCCTGGTCGCCGTGCCGCTCTTCGTCTTCATGGGCGTGATGCTGGAGAAGTCCCGGCTTGCGGAGGAATTGCTGGAGGCGATGGCGGCGCTGTTCGGCACGCTGCGCGGCGGTCTGGGCATCTCCGTGGTCGTGGTGGGCGCGCTTCTGGCCGCCTCCACCGGCATTGTCGGCGCCACGGTCGTCACCATGGGCCTGCTCTCGCTGCCCACCATGCTCAAGCGCGGCTACGACCCCTCGCTCGCCTCCGGCTCGATCGCGGCAGCCGGCACGCTCGGCCAGATCATCCCGCCCTCGATCGTCCTGGTGCTGCTTGGAGACCAGCTCTCCAGCGCCTACGCCGAGGCTCAGCGTCAGCAAGGCATCTTCTCCCCGGACATCGTTTCGGTGGGAGACCTGTTCGCCGGCGCCCTCGTTCCGGGGCTTCTGCTCGTCGGCGTGTATGTCGCCTACCAGGTCTTCGTGGCGGTCACCAATCCCGCGGCGAGCCCGGCCGTGCCGCGCTCCGAGCTGCAGCTCAACATCCCGGCTCTTCTGCGCGCCCTCGGACTGATCGCAGCGGTGCTCGGCTCGATCCTCGGCGGGCTTGCAACGCCGACGGAAGCCGCCGGCGTCGGCGCGGTCGGCGCGACCTTTCTTGCGGCCTGGCGCAACGCCGGCTCGGGCGCCAACAGCGCGCTTGGCCGTTACGCCGTCCTGGCGGGCGCCGCAGGGCTCGTGCTGCTGATCGCCTCAACGCTCTTTGTCGATCTGCGCGCCGGCGCGCAGGGCCCGGGCTTCGTCTTCGCCCTTGTCTGTTCGGGCCTCGCCGCCGGCGGCGGGCTTTACGCCCTGGTCCGGCTGATGCGCACGGGCGTACTCGACGAGGTCATGACCTCGACGGCGCGCATTTCCGCGATGGTGTTCGTCATCCTCATCGGCGCGTCCCTGTTTGCGCTGGTCTTCCGCGAGCTGGGCGGCGACCACGGCGTGCGCGCGGCGCTGGAGGCGGTGCCGGGCGGCGTGTTCGGGGCGCTGGCGGCGGTCATGCTGGTGATGTTCCTGCTGGGCTTCTTCCTCGACTTCATCGAGATCACCTTTGTGGTCGTCCCGATCGTCGCGCCTATCCTGCTCATGATGGGCGTCGATCCGGTCTGGCTCGGCGTCATGATGGCGCTCAACCTGCAGACCAGCTTTCTGACGCCCCCGTTCGGCTTTGCGCTGTTCTACCTGCGCGGCGTGGCGCCGCCCGAGGTTCCAACCGGGGCGATCTATCGCGGCGCTGCGCCCTTCGTCGTGATACAACTGCTCGCGATTGCGATGGTCGCCGCGTTCCCCTGGCTCGCCACAGCCCTGCCGGGAGCGCTCTACGACTAGGCCTGCTGCGGCGGGAGACGAGGCGCTGATGAACGACGAGCACGCACGCGCGCGCGACGCTGAGGCCCGATCGGGCCTCCAGCGGGGGTTCATCCTTGCGCTCGCGCTTGTGGTCTCGGCGGTCTTCTTCTGGATGATCAAGGGGTTCCTGAGCGCCCTTTTCCTTGCCGCCGTCATCGCTTTCCTGCTCAATCCGGTGCAGCGCTTCTTCACCTTCCTCTTCGCCGGATCCCGATCAGCGGCCGCTGGCGTCGTGCTGGTGCTGTCGATCCTCCTGGTGCTGATCCCGCTGGGCCTGATCGTGGGGGTGGTCGCCGACCAGGCGATCGAGATCGCCCAGCGGGCGAGCCCGTGGATTCAGGCGCAGATCAGCCAGTTCCGGGAACTCGGCGCGGAGGGTCTGCCGGAATGGCTGCCGTTCCGCGACGAAGTCATCACCTACCAGTCCGACATCATGAACCAGCTCGGGCAGGCGGCGGGGAATGTCGGCTCGTTCATCGTCTCGAACGTGACGAGCGCAACCGGCAATACGCTAAGCCTGTTTCTTGATTTCATCGTTCTGCTTTTCGCACTGTTCTACTTTCTCGCGCGCGGCCCCGAACTTGCGGCCGAGGCGCTCAAGCTCGCGCCCCTGCCCCAGGCCGACCGCGACCGGCTGGCCGAGCGCGTGATGTCGACAATCCGCGCCACGGTGAAGGGCACGTTCGTCATCGCCGTCATCCAGGGGACATTGACCGGCGCTGCGCTATACGTCGCCGGCGTGCCCGGCGCCCTGTTCTGGGCCGTCGTCACGATGGTGCTGGCGATCATCCCGCTGGTGGGCCCGCCGGTGGTGTGGATTCCCGCCGCCATCTGGCTGGTCTCCACCGGCAATGTCTGGGCGGGCGTGCTTCTCGCGGTCTGGGGCGCAGGCGTTGTCGGCGTGATCGACAACCTGCTGAGGCCCGCTCTGGTGGGCAAGGACGCCAAGATGCCGGATCTGATGGTGCTCATCTCCACGCTGGGCGGACTGACGCTCTTCGGAGCGGTCGGGCTTGTGATCGGCCCGGTGATCGCAGCCCTGTTCGCCTCGGTCTGGTACATCTACCGCGACAGCTACGCGCCCTTGCTCGACGAGTAGCGCTGCTGCAGCCGCGGCGGCGCGCCCGACGCAAAGCCTGTATCCTGCAACCCTGACCGAATCAGGACCCTGCCATGGCCGACGTGATCGACGACGGCGGCGCTGGAAACGGCGGCCGCATCATCGACGAAGCGTTCGAGGACGCGCTCTCGAGCCGCTATCTCGCCTACGCGCTTTCCACCATCACGCAGCGCGCGCTGCCCGATGCGCGCGACGGGCTGAAGCCGGTCCACCGCCGTCTGCTGCACGCCATGCGGTTGCTCAAGCTCGACCCCGCCAGCGGCTTCAAGAAGTGCGCCCGCGTCGTCGGCGACGTCATCGGCAAATACCACCCCCACGGAGATCAGGCCGTCTATGACGCGCTGGTGCGCCTCGCCCAGGATTTCGCCGCGCGGTATCCGCTCGTCGAGGGCCAGGGCAATTTCGGCAATGTCGACGGCGACGGCGCAGCCGCCATGCGATACACCGAAGCGCGCCTGACGGAGGCCGCGCAGCTGCTTCTGCAGGACATCGACCAGGGCACGGTCGATTTCCGCGAGACCTATGACGGCTCCGAGGAAGAGCCGGTCGTGCTGCCGGGCGCATTTCCCAATCTGCTCGCCAACGGGTCCGCAGGCATTGCGGTGGGCATGGCGACCAACATTCCCCCGCACAACGCCGCCGAGCTCTGCCGCGCGGCGCGGCGGCTGATCGCTGATCCGCAGGCCTCCACCGCTGACCTTCTGGAGGACGTGCAGGGGCCTGATTTCCCGACCGGCGGCATCTGCGTGGAGCCGCGCGAGAGCCTGCTGGAAGCGTATGCGACCGGCCGCGGCGGCTTTCGCCTGCGCGCCGCCTGGCATCTGGAGGAGACCGGCCGCGGGCAGTGGCGCGCCGTGGTGACGGAAATCCCTTATCTCATCCAGAAATCGCGCCTCATCGAGCGGATCGCCGCGCTGATGGACGCCAAGAAGCTGCCGCTCGTCGCCGACATCATGGATGAAAGCGCCGAGGACGTGCGCATCGTCATCGAGCCGCGCGCGCGCACCGTGGATCCCGAACTCCTGATGGAGAGCCTTTATCGCGCGTCGGATCTGGAGACGCGCGTTCCGCTGAACCTCAACGTGCTCGATCCGCGCGGCGCGCCGCGGGTGATGGGCCTGCGCGAAGCCTTGCAAATCTGGCTCGACCACCGCCGCGAGGTCGTGGTCTGCCGCGCCCGGACGCGGCTCGCCAAGGTCGAGGACAGGCTGGAGGTGCTGGCGGGCTACATCATTGCGTTTCTCAATCTCGACGAGGTGATCCGCATCATCCGCGAGAGCGACGAACCCAGGCCCGAACTGATGAGGGCTTTCTCGCTGAGCGACCGGCAGGCGGAGGCGATCCTCAACATGCGCCTGCGCTCGCTGCGCAAGCTGGAGGAAATGGAACTCCGCCAGGAAGCCGAGGACCTCAAGGCCGAAAGAGCCGAGCTTCAGGCGCTGCTCGATTCGCAGAAACAGCAGTGGAAGCGCGTGGACAAGGAGATCGCCGAAGTCGAGGCCAGGTTCGGGCCCGACACGCCGCTTGGCCGGCGCCGAACGCAATTCGCCGACGCTCCCGCTGAAGACCTTGCAGAAAAGGTCGAGGAGGCGCTGATCGTGCGCGAGCCGGTCACCGTCGTGCTCTCGGAGAAGGGCTGGATCCGCGCGCTCAAGGGCCACCAGAACGATCTGACGGCGCTCAAGCACAAGGACGGCGATGAGACCGCCTTCGCCGTGAATTGCGAAACCACCGACAAGCTGGTGCTGTTCGCCACCGACGGGCGCTTCTACACGCTCGATCCCGCGAAACTGCCCGGCGGCCGCGGCTTCGGCGAACCCGTGCGCCTGCATGTGGATCTGCCCGAGGACGCCGCCTGCATCCGGCTCGACCGGCATGACCCGGCGCGCAAGCTGCTGGTCGCTTCAAGCGAGGGCCAGGGGTTCGTCGTGCCGGAAAGCGAAGTCCTCGCGCAGAAAAAAGCCGGCAAGCAGGTCCTCAACGTGCCGGTCGGGGCGGAGGCGTTGTGCGCCGTTCCGGCTTCAGGCGATACCTGCGCAGTTATCGGCACGAACAGGAAACTGCTTGTGTTTCCGCTGTCGGAAATTCCGGAAATGACGCGCGGCAAGGGTGTCCGCCTCCTGGGCGGCAAGGGCGCGGCGCTCGCCGACGTAACGGTGTTTTCATCCGAAGACGGTCTGGTATGGACGGACGGTGCCGGCCGGCGTCATCCGGTGGAGGACTGGCGGCTTTTCGAGGGCAAGCGCGCACAGGCCGGACGCATGGCGCCGAAGGGGTTCGCCAAGTCGGGCCGATTTGACGCCCGCCGCGCCTAGGAGGGCGCCTCGAAGCAGGTTAAGACGAGCCCGCTGGCAAGGGAGACGCGCATGAGCGGTGAACTGATCTTTCTGGTGATCGCGCTGGCTGCGATCGTCATCGTCGTCCTGATCTACAACCGGCTCGTGGCGCTGAGGCAGACCTGCAACCAGGCCTGGGGCGACATCGACGTCCAGCTCAAGCAGCGCCACGATCTGGTGCCCAATCTCGTCTCCACCGTGCAGGGCTACGCCACGCACGAAAAGGAGACGCTGGAGAACGTCACCAAGGCGCGCCAACAGGCCATCGATGCCTCCTCGCTGAAGGACCTCGCCGGGGCGGAGAACCTGCTCACCCAGGCGCTGCGCCAGTTGTTCGCGGTCGCAGAGGCCTATCCCGACCTCAAGGCGAACACGAATTTCCTCTCGCTGCAGAACGAACTCGCCGACGTGGAGAACAAGATCGCCGCCGCGCGGCGCTTCTTCAACAACGCGGTATCCGAATACAACACCGCGATCGAGCAGTTCCCCGCTGTGATCCTTGCGAACTCCTTCGGGTTCAAGGAGCGGGACTTCTTCGAGATCCAGGCGTCCGAGCGCGCCCGGTATGAGGCGGCTCCGGAAGTGAAGTTCTAGGCCTGCCGGCATGATGCTGTTCGTCACGCGCGGCGAGGCCGCCGAGGATCGCACGCGCTAGACGCCGGCCAGTTTCTCCACGAGCCGGCGGCGCGCCTCGGGCAACTGCCGGTCGGCGGGCCAGAGCACCCTTCGCTCCAGAAAATAGCCCGTCAGCGCCAGGCCGGCGGCGATCTCGCCCTCGTCCAGCCCGCCGGAGCCGGACAGAAACCCCGGAAGCGGCAGCAGCTTGTCCTTGTAGGGCTCGCCCGCCTGCTTGGTGACGGCGCGGCCCGTGCGCGGACTGACATAGGCGAGCCCCGTCGTCTCGCCGGTCACCGCGCAGCGCCGCGTATCCACGCCATAACCAAGATCGGCGAGCAGGCCGAGCTCCCAGCGGATATAGACCGCCGGCCAGACGTCAGGGTCCGAAAGCGAGGCCACAAGCACTTCAAACGCCTCCGCCGTACGCGCATGCGGCTCACGCTCCGGCAAAGCGAGGCAGGCGAGCGCACAGGCGCTGTTGAGCCCCGCCAGCGCGAGCGGATCGTCCATGAGCGCGCCTGCGATCAACTCGTCAGGCTCGAAGGCGTAATTGCCAAGATGATCCTCAAGCCGCGCGCGCCAGGTCGCCGTCACCGCGTTTCCCGGCTGCAGCACCGGGCGCATCGCCCTGGAGCGCCCGCCGCGCACGAGGCCCGGGTGACGTCCGTGGGAGGGCGTGAGCAGCTCCACGATCGCGCCGGTCTCGCCATGACCGCGCACGCTGAGGATCCGGCCGCGTTCGCTCCATTCCATGGCGTCAGCGCTCACGCATCGAAATCAAGTCCGAGGGCGGAATAGCGCGCGCGGTCCTCGCCCCAGCCCGAGCGGACCTTCACGAAGAGGAAGAGATGCACGCGCGTCTCAAGCTCGCGCTCCAGTTCCTCGCGCGCGGCCTGGCCGATATGCTTGACCGTCTCGCCGCCCTTTCCGAGCACGATCTTCTTGTGGCCCTCGCGCTCGACATAGATGACCTGCTCGATGCGGATCGAACCGTCCTTGAGCGCTTTCCAGCTTTCCGTCTCGACATGGGCTTCGTACGGCAGCTCGTCATGGACGCGCAGATAAAGCTTCTCGCGCGTCACCTCCGCTGCAAGCAGGCGCTCGGGGAGATCCGCGATCTGATCCGGCGCATAGAGCCACGGACTTTCCGGCATTAGCGCGGCGAGCCGGTCGGCGAGATCGCCGACGCCGTCGCCCTTCTCCGCAGAAATGAGAAACACCTCGGCGTACACGCCCGTCTCGTGCAGCCGCGCAACGAGCGCCAGCAGATCCTCGCGCTTCATCTGGTCGATCTTGTTGAGCGCCAGAAGCGCAGGCCGGCCGGCCTCCCGGAGCCCGTCGACCACGCGGCGCACGTCTTCCGCCGCGCGCAGGTCCTGAGGTTTGGGGTTGCCGCGCGCGGCGCGATGCTCCGCGGGCGCGTCAACGACATGCACCACGACGTCGGCGTCCTCAGCCCCCGCCCAGGCGGCGGCGACCATGGCGCGGTCGAGCCTCCGGCGCGGACGAAACACGCCGGGCGTGTCCACCAGCACGATCTGGCTTGCCGCCCGGGTCATCACGCCGCGCACCTGGAACCGCGTCGTCTGGACCTTGTGGGTGACGATGGAGACCTTGCGCCCGACCAGCCGGTTGACCAGCGTGGACTTGCCTGCGTTCGGCGCGCCGATCACCGCGGCGAAGCCTGCGCGCGTCGGCGTTTCAGCGTTCATGCGCGCGCTCCCGATCCAGCAGCGCCTCGGCCGCGCGGCGCTGGGCGTCCTGCTTGGAGGCGCCCTCCCCGCGTGCAGGCTGCAGACCTTCCACGCGCACTTCGACGACGAAGACGGGGCGATGGTCCGGGCCGGTGCGTTCGACCTGCTCATAAACCGGCGCGCCGAGCTTGCGGCGCGCAGCCCATTCCTGAAGCGCGGACTTGGGGTCTTTCGGCCGGCGGATGAGCTGGGCGATCTCCTCCTCCCAGAAGGTCCGGAAGAACGCGCGCGCCTCCTCCATGCCCCCGTCGAGATAAAGGGCTGCGATCACCGCCTCGCAGGCGTCGCCCAGGATCGATTCCTTGTCGCGGCCGCCAAGCCGCTCCTCGGCGGGCGACATGAGCAGCGCCTCGCCCATCCCGCAACGGCGCGCGACGCGCGCGCACGCTTCGCGCCGCACCAGATGATTGAGCCGGTGGGCGAGCCCGCCCTCGTCCAGACCCTCGAACAACTCGTAGAGCTTTTCGGCTGCAAGGAGGCCGAGCACGCGATCGCCAAGAAACTCCAGTCGCTCGTTGGAATCGCTGCGCCGGCGCCCGTCGCCGTGACTGGCATGCGTCAGCGCACGCTCAAGCAGCTTCATGTCGGAGAACCGCCGGCCGATACGCGCCTGGAAAAGGTCGAGCCGGTCGGTCACTGCCCCATCTCCACACGGCGCACGTCCTCCGGCTCGAGCGCCTCGATGATCACAAAGGCCTGCGCCCAGGGGTGATCATCGGTCAGCGTGACGTGCACCACCGGCTCGAGTCCTTTCGGCGTCAGCTCCGCAAGCCGGTCTGCCGCCTTGCCGCTCAGCTTGAGCGTGGGTTTGCCGCTCCTAAGGTTGATCACCTCCATGTTCTTCCAGACCACCCCGCGATAGATGCCTGTGCCAAGCGCCTTGGCGCAGGCTTCCTTCGCGGCGAACCGCTTGGCGTAGGTGTCGGCCGAGCGCCGCCGGCGTTCGGCCTTGGCGCGCTCGCCCTCGGTGAAGACACGCTGTTTGAACCGCTCGCCGAAGCGTTCGAGCGTGCGCTCGATGCGTCTTATGTCGATGAGATCACTGCCGATCCCGATGATCACGCGGCCAGCTCCGCGCGTGCTTCCTCGATCAGGGCGCGCATGCGGCTGACCGCCGCGTCAAGCCCGGTGAAGATCGCTTCGCCCATCAGGAAATGGCCGATATTCAGCTCGCGGATCTCCGGGATCGCCGCAACCGGCTTGACCGTGTCGAAGGTCAGGCCGTGGCCGGCGTGGATTTCCAAGCCGCGCGCAGCCCCGGCTGCGGACGCCTCGCGCAGGCGGGCGAGCTCAGCTTCCGCCCTTGCGCTTTCACCGGCGAAGACAGCCTCCACATAGGTTCCGGTGTGAAGCTCCACCACAACGGCGCCGAGCGCCTCGGCGACGGCGAGCTGGACAGGATCCGGCTCGATGAAGAGGCTCACGCGCACCCCCGCCTGGCTGAGCGTCTCGACATAAGGCCGGAGCATGGCGTGATTGGCGGCGACATCGAGACCGCCTTCGGTGGTGCGTTCCTCGCGCTTTTCGGGCACGAGGCAACAGGCGTGCGGGCGATGGCGCAGCGCGATCGCCAGCATCTCCTCAGTCGCCGCCATCTCAAGATTGAGCGGCGCGTCGAGTTCGCGCGCCAGCCGTTCGATGTCGTGATCGCCGATATGGCGCCGATCTTCGCGCAGATGGGCTGTAATGCCGTCCGCCCCCGCCGATTCCGCGAGCCTGGCCGCGCGCACCGGATCGGGATGACGCCCGCCGCGCGCGTTCCGGATCGTGGCGACATGGTCGATATTGACGCCCAGCCGGACGCGGTTCGCGCTCATGCCACAAGCCCCCGGCTGCCGGGCTTCATGGCCGGAATGCGCTCAAGCTCATCGGGCAGGTCGTCAGGCGCGTAGGTGGGAAACGCCACGGTTGCGAGCGAAACCAGGGGCGCGCCGACATCGGCCTTGCCGCCGGAGCGGTCAACGAGACAGCCCTGGCCGACGACCTTCGCGCCGGTGGCGGAGACCGCCGCATTGCATTCCCGCGAGGAAAGCCCGGTGGTGACGATGTCCTCGATAATCAGCACGCGGTCGGCTGCGGTGAGTTCAAAGCCGCGGCGCAGCTTGAACGCGCCCTCGTCGCGCTCGACGAACAGAAAGGGCAGCTTGAGATGCCGGCTCGTTTCATAGCCGGGAATGATCCCGCCGAGCGCCGGAGAGACAATGGCGGTGAAAGGGCCTTCAAGTTCCGCCTCGATTTTCCGGGCCAACGCCTTGCAAAGCTTTTCGGTTCTCGCCGCATCCCTGAACACGAGCGCCTTCTGGAGGAAGATCGGGCTGTGCAGGCCGGAGGAGAGGATGAAATGGCCCTCCAGAAGCGCGCCGGCTTCGCGGAATTCATCAAGCACCGCCTGCGTGTCCATCATTGATCGCCTCCGTCAGCGGATTGGAACGTCGGGTCCCGGTTTAGACCCTCATGACCCCGGCGCCAAAGCCCCAGGGCTGCGGATCAGTCGGCGCGGGCGCGCTCGACGCTGACGACGCGGTCGCTCGTCTTGAGCGCGGCGACGATGTTGGACAGGTGACGCACGTCGAAGACCTCGACGTCGAAGGCCATGTCGAAGAAGTCGCGCGACCGCGAGAGCGTTTTGACATTGGCGATGTTGCCGCCCGCAGCGCCCACCGCTCCGGCGAGTTCGGCGAGCACGCCCGGCTCGTTGCGAACGGTTGCGAGGATGCGGGCGTTGGAGACGGCGTGCTCGGCCGCCTCGGGCGTCCATCGCAGGTCGACCCAGTCGACGCTTTCCCCGTTCTCCTCGATCTCGGCGAGCCGCTCGCAGTCGATGGTGTGGATCTCCACCCCTCGGCCGGGTGCCATCAGGCCGACGATGCGGTCTCCGGGGATTGGCGAGCAGCACTGGGCGAAATGCAGGCTCACCCCCGGCGTCAGTCCGCGGCCGTGAACATAGAGCCCCGCCTTGTCGTCGCGGATCAGGTCCTTGTCGCCGGTGGAGACGCGGCGCGGATCGCGCTGGCCCGGGAAGACCGCCTCGATCAGCGCGTTGGAACCGATCTGCCCGCGGCCGAGCTTGATGAACAGCGCATCGAGGCTGTCGGCTTCAAGCTTGGCGAGCACGTCCTCCAGCAGGCTTTCGCGGAAGCTCTTGCCCTCGCGCAGGAACGCGTGCTCGGCGATGACCCGGCCGATGCGCTTGAATTCCTCGTGTTCGCTTTCCCGGATCAGCCGGCGGATCGCGGCACGCGCGCGCCCGGTGATCACAAGGTCTTCCCAGCCCGGGTGCGGATGGCGCGCCCCGCCGCGGATGATCTCCACCACGTCGCCGTTCCGGA
>CAZLOV010000005.1:0-3268 GCA_964561235.1 uncultured Caulobacterales bacterium | reverse complement strand
CGCTCGCGGCCGTTGACCCGCGCGGCGAGCGCGGCGTGGCCGAGTTCGGTATGGACCGCATAGGCGAAATCCAGCGTCGTCGCACCCAGCGGCAGGGCGATCAGGTCGCCCTTCGGGGTGAAGGCGTAGACCTGGTCGGCGAACATCTCGAGCTTGGCGTGCTCGAGGAATTCGTCCGGATCGCCGCCCTGTTCGAGGATCTCGACGAACGGCCGCAGACGCGCCAGCGGGTCGCCGCCGGCGGCTTTCGCCGCGCTTGCGTCATAGGCGTAGCTGCCTGACTTGTAGCGCCAGTGCGCAGCGACGCCCTTCTCCGCGACGGCTTCCATGGTCTCCGTGCGGATTTGCAGTTCCACGCGGGTGTTCTGCGGACCGATGATCGTGGTGTGCAGCGAACGGTAATTGTTCGGCTTGGGCGTGGAGATGTAGTCGCGGAAGCGCTCGGGCACGCTTCGCCAGTTGATGTGGACGACGCCGAGCGCGGTGTAGCAGTCCTGCGGCTCGGCCACGATCACGCGGAAGGCGTAGATGTCGGCGATCTCGTCGAAGCTGACGCCCTTGCGTTCGAGCTTGCGCCAGATGGAGTAAGGCCGCTTCTCCCGCCCGAACACGCGCGCCTCGACGCCGGCCTCGTCGAGCTTTTTCGACAGAAGGCCGGACACCTCGGCGACGGCTTCGGCGTTCTTCTCGCGCAGGCTTGTCAGCCGGCGCGTGATGCTCTCGTGGGCCGCCGGATTGACGTGACGGAAGGCGAGATCCTCAAGCTCGGTGCAGAGCCGGTTGACCCCGATGCGCCGGGCGAGCGGCGCATATATCTCAAGCGTCTCGCGCGCGATGCGTTCGCGCTTCTCGGGCTTGGGGATGTGGTGAAGCGTGCGCATGTTGTGCAGGCGGTCGCACAGCTTCACGAGCAGGGTGCGTACGTCCTCCGTGATCGCCACGACGAGCTTCTGGAGGTTTTCCGCCTGCTTGGTGCGCTTTGAGGCGAGCTCCATCTGCCCGAGCTTGGTGACGCCGTCGACCAGGCCGGCGACCTCGTCGCCGAAGCGGCGCGACAGCTCGGGAAGCGAGGCGCGCGTGTCCTCGACGGTGTCGTGGAGCAGGCCCGCGCAGATCGTCGCCGGATCAAGGCGAAGGTCCGCCAGTAGAAACGCCACCGCTACGACATGGCCGTAATACGGATCGCCGGAATAGCGCGTCTGCCCCTCATGCATCTCCTGGGCGAACGCGTAGGCGCCGCGCAGGAGATCCTCGTTCACATCGGGGATGTAATGGCGCACGCGCCCCACCAGCGCGTCGGCGGTCGGGATCGGCTCGGCGGCGCGGTCGGCGAACGGGGCGGGTGCGGCCGGATCCGCGACCATGAAGGCTCCTTAGAGACGGCCCTCAGGCGAACCGTCGCGATCGCTCTGGAGGGCGCGGAGCATGGCCGCCTCGTCCATTTCCGGCTGCGGCAACGCCGGGCGCGCCTCGCCGTCACGGGCGGGCCCGCCCTCTTCGTCTTCTGCAGGGATAACCCGCTGAAGGCCTGAGACAAGGCTTTCGCCGAGGCTGTCGAGGTCCAGTTCCTTGTCGGCGATCTCGCGCAGGGCCACGACCGGGTTCTTGTCGTTGTCGCGGTCGATCATGAGATGCGCGCCCGCGGCGATGTTCCGCGCGCGGTGGGCGGCGAGCAGCACGAGCTCGAAGCGGTTCGGGATTTGCTCGATGCAGTCTTCGACGGTGACGCGCGCCATGGGGCCTCAGCACTCCTCGCATTGGGGACGAACCTTCATATTAGGCCCGAACGGCTCCGTGATTCAAGGCGCTTCGCTGCACCGCACAAGGGCGCGGCCGAAAGGACGCGCGGCCTGCCGGTCCGCAAGCGGCAGACGCGCGATCAGCTGCGCGATGCGCTCGCCGCTTTCAGGATGCCGCCAGAAGGGGGCGATCTCCTGCAGCGGCAGCAGGACGAAGGCGCGGCTGCGAACGCGCGGATGCGGCAGTTCCAGCGCCGGGTCCTTGCTGATGCGCCCGTGAAAGTCGATGAGGTCCAGATCCAGCGTGCGCGGCGCGTTTCGCACGGTCCGGCGCCGGCCGAACGCGGCTTCGGCGGCGTGCAGCAGCGCAAGGAGCGCTGCCGCGCTTCCCGCCCACTCCACGCGCGCCGCGGCGTTGACGAAGGACGGATCGCGAGGATCCGGCCAGGCCGGCGTGCGCCAGATGCGCGAGGCCTGAACCGGCCGGCAGCCCCGCGCCGCGAGCCATCCCAGCGCCGCGCTCAGGTTTTCCGCAGGGCCGCGGCGCTGAAAGGGTCGATTGGCGCCGAGGGCGACATATATCATGGATGCTTCACAGATTTGATCCGCCTCATTTTCCGGAGCTCTGACTTGACCTTTTACCCTTCTGACCGTCTGGGTCTTTTTATCGACGGCGCCAACCTCTACTCCGCCACAAAGGCACTCGATTTCGACATCGACTACCGCAAGCTGCTCGACGAATTCCGCAAGCGCGGGCGCCTGGTGCGCGCGAACTACTACACCGCCCTTCTGGACAATGACGACTACACGCCGATCCGCCCGCTGATCGACTGGCTCGACTACAACGGCTTCAAGATCGTCACCAAGTCGGCGAAGGAATATTCCGACGATCACGGCCGCCGCCGCGTCAAAGGCGACATGGACGTCGACATCACCGTCGATCTGATGGAAAGCGCCGGCTATCTCGACCACATCGTGCTGTTCTCCGGCGACGGGGATTTCCGCAGCGTGGTCGAGGCGGTCCAGCGCAAGGGCGTGCGCGTGTCCGTCGTGTCCACGCTGAAGTCCAGCCCCCCGATGGCGTCGGACGACCTGCGCCGGGCGGCGGACGCCTTCATCGACCTTGTGGACCTCGCCAAGCTTGTCGGGCGTGAGCGCAAGCCGCGCGACGACGCCTACGAAGACGCGTGAGCGGACACGCGCCGACGGAGGCGCCGGGCGATTGCCGGCTTTGCCCGCGGCTCGCCGCCTATCGCGACCAAAACGCCGCGATGGAGCCTGACTGGCACAATGCGCCGGTGGACAGCTTCGGCGACCCCGCCGCGCGGCTGCTTGTCGTCGGTCTTGCGCCGGGGCGGACCGGCGCAAACCGCACCGGACGGCCCTTCACGGGCGACTGGGCCGGCGATCTGCTTTACGCGACGCTGGACGCCTTCGGCTTTTCGAACGGCCGCTACGACCGCAGGCCTGACGACGGGTTGCGGCTCGAGGCGGCGATGATCACCAACGCCGTGCGCTGCGCGCCGCCC
>CAZLOV010000004.1:7435-45632 GCA_964561235.1 uncultured Caulobacterales bacterium | reverse complement strand
TCCTTGTTGAGCGGACTCCCATTTTAAATGCGGGGCCAAACGGGGCTCAGGTCAGCCCGGAACCCGCAATTCGCGGATTTCTCCCGGCCCTATATCGAGATCACGGTGTTTGGGGAACGTACAGGCGACGGCTTCTGCATCGCGGTGCTCACCTTCAACGTGTTGGTCCCGCATCTGCACGACGCCGAGCACGGGGTTGTGTCGGCGAACATTCTGCTGCACGACCGCACGGCCTTTGTCCGCGGCGCGCGTGATGTTGACGGCGCGGTGGCGGAAGTCGTCGACGAGTTTGTCGGTGAAACGCTGGCGCTTGCTACCGAGGCGCGACTGTCCCGCTCAGCCTCCCCCCGGCGCTAGCAAGGAGGCGGCGGACTGACTGACGCAACGACGAGCGCGTCGCGCGCATTCAAGACGCCTGTCCCGGACTTGATCCGGAATCGCCTGAGGTCATCCGCCTTGCGGTGACGATGTATGTCCGGTTCCTGCTGTCGCGCCGTGTTTGTCGAGTTGTAGGATCTCCGCGACGCCGCGCTCTGCGCACGGCGTCAGCGTCTCGCGGCATGATCGCCACGACCGCCTGGCCGTATGAGACCAGTATGACTCTGTGTGACCGCACCCGACCGCCCTACACCCTGAAACCGGCGCGGGCGGCGTCATCGGATAGGCGCCCCTGCCGAGGGCGGCCGGTGTCGGCCGTCCTCGGCAGGGGCGCGACGTCCTAGAACGAGCCGGAGACGCGCACGCCGATCTGGCGCGGCGCGCCCAGGCGCACCTGCTCGTCGCCGCCGGAGACGACGTATTCCTCGTCAAACAGGTTGCGCGCAATGAAGGCGATCTGGGCGCGGTCGTCGGCGAAACGCCAGCCGGCGGTGAAGTTGATCAGCGTCCGGCTGTCGTTCTGCAGGAAGGTGGGCGAGCCCGAGTTTGAATTGTTCACAAAGCTCTCGCCCTCATAGGTCAGGCCGAGCACGCCGAACAGGCCGCGATCGCCCTCATAGGCGATGCGCGCCGAGCCGGTCCATTCCGGCGCGAAGCTGAACTGGTTGCCGGAAAACGCCGCCAGCGTCTGCTCGAGATCGACCGGCGCGGTGAGGCTCTGCGCGGCGATGACCGCCTCGGCCAGCGCCGCGTCGAAATCGACGAACTCCGTCTGCACATGGCCGAGCGAGGCGTCGACCGACCAGTTGCGGTCGATCTGCAGCGTGGCGTCCACCTCGAAGCCGACAAGGCTCGACGAGCCCACATTGAAGCCGATTTCATCTTGCTGGAGCGTGGAGAGCGACACCACCACCTGCTGGTCGGTCCAGTCGGTGTAGAAGGCGTTGGCGTTCACCCGCAGCCGGCCGTCGAGCCAGAAGGAGCGCAGCGCCAGCTCGTAGTTCGTGGTGAACTCCGGGTCGAACTGGGAGACGAACTGGCGCGGGATGTTGAGGTCGGAGCCGCCGGCGCGATAGCCGCGGCGCACCGAGAAGATCACCGTCCGGTCGTCGTCGATGTCGTAAGACACAAAGCCCGAGGGCAGCCAGGCGGAGAAGTCCTGCGTGGCGGAGGTCTGGGCTTCAAGCAGCGTGGCGTCGAAATTCGCGTTCACCGCCGCGATCGTGCCCTGCACGACCGGGATCAGCGCCGGTTCGAAGCCGGCCGGAATCAAGGGCGCGGCCGGGTTCGGCAGGCCCAGCGGGTCGCCCGACAGCGTCAGGCCCTCGACCTGCTCCTCATTGTCGTAGCGCAGGCCGAAACCCACGGTGAGCTTCTCGGTCAGGTCATACTCGCCGCGCGCGTAGAAGGCGTAGTTCTTCACGTCCAGCGGCTCGGAGGTCAGCGCGACGAAGCTTCCGATGTCGGTGTAATTGGCCACGACCGCAGCAACCGTCGCATCCGTCGCCGCCGCAATGAAGGCGTCGAAGAAGGGATCGCCCTCAGGGCCTGCGGGGATGCCGGCAACCGGGTTGCCGGGAAACGGCACGCCGCGCAGCGGGCCGAGCTCGGCGACGAGCGTCGCCTCCACGCCCGGGCGCGACGCGCCGTCGACCACGCCCAGAATGCCGGGCTGGATGCCGGGGGTGAAGTTGAACTCCTCCTCCTGGCTGTCGACGTAATACGCGCCGGCCAGACCGCGGAACCGCCCGCCATTGTCGAAGGCGAGGGTGAATTCCTGGGTGAAGATTTTCTGCTCTTCCAGCTGCGTGCCCTCGGGCGCGAACACGTATTCGCCCTCGGGAATGGTCGGCACGCCGAACGGGTTGTTGATCGTCACCGGCGTGGACGGAAACAGCGCCGGGTCGAGATTGGTGCCGTCGGTGTCCAGGCGCTCGTCGTTCTCCGCGTCCGAATAGGAAGTGATCGAGGTCAGCGAAAATGCGTCGCTGATGTCCCAGGTCGTCTCCAGCGCGTAGGAGAGATTGGTGTTCTCGTTGAAGTCCGGCGCGTTGCGATAGGTCAGGCGCAGGCTTTCATTGCCGGGAACGACCGTGGTGAAGTCGACGAAGCCGCTGGGCAGCACGAGACGGCGATCCGACAGCGCGTCGGCGACTTTCGCCTGGCTTGCGTTGAAGGTGAACTGGCTGGTGAGGTTCGGCAGCGGATCGAAGCGCAGCTTGAAGCGGCCCTGCCACTGGTCATTGAAGTCCGCGCCGTCTTCGCCGGTCACCGGGTTGGAGACGAAGCCGTCGCTTTCGCGGCGCTCGGCGGCGACGCGGAAGGCGAGCACGTCTGCGATGATCGGTCCGCCGACCGCGGCGGAGACCACGTATTCGTCACCGCCGTCATGGCCGAGCCACTGGGCGCGCGCACGGCCCTCGTACTCATAGGTCGGATCGGCCGTATTGATGATGATGGCCCCGGCGAGCGCGTTCCGGCCCTGGACGGTGGACTGGGCGCCGCGCAGCACCTCGATCTGTTCGACATCCCAGATGGTGTCGGCGTTGAAGCGCGTCGTCTGATCGCCCAGCGTGACGCCGTCGACATAGACCTGCGCGAGCGGAGCCGAGCCGGCGCCGAGCAGGTTGTCGAAGGGGATGCCGCGGATCGAGAAGCCGCCTTCGGAATTGTTCCGGTTCACGTTGGCGATGTAGTCGAAGGCGTCCGACAGGCTGTCGATGCCGTCGATCTCAAGCTGGTCGCCGGTGACGACGCCGACCGATGTGACGGTCTCCTGAAGGTCCTGATCGACCTTTTCCCCGGTGATGACGATGCGCTCGACGGTGACCGGCGTGTCGGCGTCCTGGGCGGCGGCGGCCGGAAGGACGAAGCCGGCCAGCAGCGCGCCGGCGCTCACGGTGTAGCGGATCATGGATGCCCCCTGATGTCTCCCCGCGCGCCGGACAGGCCCGGACGCGCACCTGTGTCAGCCGATAGCCGAAGCATGACAACTTGCGCATGCAAGGTTTTGTGACGCTCATCCTGTGCGGCCGCCCGGCCACAATCGGAATGTCATGTTCGCGCTCTAGAACGCATGCAGCTGTCCTGGGGGATCGACATGAACCGCGCCGCTTTCATCATCTTGCCCGCGCTTGCGTTGTTCGCCTGCGCGCCGGAATCCGAAGACGCGCCGGCCGCACCGACCGGCGCCGAGGCGGCGTCTTGCGCCGGCTCCACCGCGCTCGAAGGCCCCTGCGCCGTCGACGCGGACGGACTGGCGCTCGCCGACATCCAGGCGGTCGGCTCGCACAACAGCTACAAGATCGCCATTCCCGCGCCCGAACTAGCGCTCATCGCCGCCTCCGACGCTGACGCCGCGGCCGGGTTGGACTACGCGCATCTTCCGCTCACGGAGCAGCTCGATCTCGGCATGCGCCAGCTTGAGCTCGACCTGTTCCACGACCCCGAGGGCGGCCGCTACGCGGACCCGCTGCTGCCGCGCCTGACTGCGGGACAGGACGGCGCGCGCGCCTTCGATCCCGCGCCGATGCGGTCGCCGGGCTTCAAGACCTTCCACACGCAGGATATCGACGTCTGGTCGCACTGCCCGGTCTTCATCGACTGTCTGCGCGAAATCGAGGCGTGGTCGGACGCCAACCCGGATCATGCGCCGCTGCTTGTGCTGTTGAACCTGAAGACCGGCTCGATCCCCGTTCCGGGCTCGACTGCGGCGCTCGATTTCACGCCGGAAGCGTTCGACGCGATGGACGCGGAGATCCTTTCCGTGTTCGAGCCGGACGACCTGATCGTTCCGGACGATGTGCGCGGCGAGGCGGAAAGCCTGCGCGCCGCGGTTCTGGCGGGCGGATGGCCGTCTCTCGCGCAGGCGCGCGGCCGTATCGTGTTCGCCCTGGACACCGGCGCGGCGAATGTCGAGACCTATCTGCGCGGCGCCGGGTCGCTCGAAGGCCTGCCCGTCTTCGTCAATTCGCTGTCTGAAGACGCTGATCACGCCGCCTATTTCACGATGAACGATCCGATGGCGGAGGCGGACCGCATTCGCGCCGCCGTCGAGGCCGGCTTCCTGGTGCGGACGCGTTCGGACGCCAACACGGTCGAAGCGCGCTCGGGCGACACGCGCCGGCGCGAAGCCGCGTTCGCTTCGGGCGCGCAGTATGTCTCCACGGACTACTACCTGCCGCGCACGGAATGGAGCGACTTCGCCGTGAGGCTCCCCGGCGGCGCCGCGGCGCGCTGCAATCCCGTGCGCGCAGCGGACTGCAGCGGGTCGGGAGGGGCGGAATGATCGGCCTCGCCGTTTTCCTCGCCCTGGTTCTGGCTCAGCCGGCGTCGGCGCAGATCGTCAACGTGCCGCGCGGCCCGGAGCCTGCGCTGACGATCATCGGCGAGATCGACCGGTCTGATTACCGGACCTATCTCGAGCACGCCTTCGAGCTGCCCGAAGGCGTCTCCTCGTTGCGCATCCGCGTCGATCACACGGGCCAGCTGGAGCGCACCAATCTCGACGTCGGACTGATCGATCCCAATGGCTGGCGGGGCTGGAGCGGCGGCGGGCGCGCGCAGATCGATCTGACCGCGCTCAGCGCGACGCCGGGCTATCTCGCCGGTCCGCTGGTCCCCGGCGAGTGGACGGTCGTTCTGGGCGTTCCCAACATCCGGGAGGGCGCAACGGCGGATTACCGGATCGAGATCTGGTTCGATCTCGGCCGCCCCGACGGCCCCGCCGGCCTTGAGCCGGGCTGGCTGCGCGGCGACTTCCACGTGCATTCCGCCCACAACGATGCGACGTGCGCATCGAAATCGGGCGCGCGCGTGCGCTGTCCGCTGCACCTCACCTTCGACGCCGCGCTCGAGGCCAACCTCGATTTCGTCGTTCTGACCGACCACAACACGGTCTCGGCGCAAAACGCGCTTGGCGTGCTCCAGCCGTATTACGACACGCTGCTGATCATTCCAGGCGTCGAGGTGACGACGTTCTACGGCCACGCCAACCTGATCGGCGCAACGGCCTATCCGGACTTCCGGCTGGATGGTTCCGCGCAGGCGTTCAGCGCCTTTCTCGACAGCGTGGAGGCGCAGGATGCGATCCTCTCGCCCAATCACCCGCGCCTGCGGCTGGGCGAAGGTTGCCTTGGCTGCGCATGGGAGATGGAGGTCGCCGACTATTCGCGCATCGCCGCCGTCGAGGCGGTGGGCGGGGGCATTCTCGACTATTTCAAATCCACCGATAACCCGTTTACCGGCCTTCGCTTTCTCGACGCGCGCCTGAACGAGGGCCTGCGCATGACGGGCATTGGCGGTTCGGACAACCACGATCCGACGCCGGGTTCCGACCAGCCGCCGCTCGGCCGGCCGACAACAGTCGTCTTCGCGCAAGAGGCCAGCATTGACGGCGTGATCGAGGCGGTCCGGGCGGGACGCGCGTTCATCGATGTCGCCATGCTGCCCGGGCGCATCTTCACGATCCACGCCAACGCCGCAGGCCTGACCGCCGGCATGGGCGGCTCGATTTCAGCGCCGGCCGGCGCAGCAGGCCGCATCACCGCACGCCTTGAGGGCGCCGGGGATGAGACCGCGGGCGCGCGCGTCCGGTTCATCGGGCCGCCGGGCCGCCTGGGCGAGGCCGGGCTCACGGATCTGGGCGAGGGCGTTTTCGAGGCCGTTCTGGACTTCGCCCCGGGCGAGGCGCCGGCATGGGTGCGCGCGGAGCTTCGGGGCGCGGACGGCAAGGCGATGCTGCTCACGAATGCGGTCTATCTCGACGGGCGCTGACGCCTGTCTGTCCTCTCCCGGAGCGGCGGCGCAGAAGCCACCAGCCGGCGACGCACGCCCCGGCGCCGGCCGCCAGCGCCGGCGCGCCGAGCAGCGGGAAGACGAGCCCCCAGAACATCCAGGACTGGTCGGGTTCATTCAGAACCTCCGCAACGCCCGCGACATAGACCGCGATCGCCCACAGCCCGAACAGCATGGCGCCGCCGCCCGCCGCGAGCAGGACGCCGCCGCCGATCCGCATGAGGCGCCGCTGGTTCAAGTCGCGCTTCCCCCGCCGCGGAGAATCCGGGCGATCAGCCAGGCCAGTCCGTAGACCGGCGCTGCGAAGATGGAAGTGAACAGGCCGGCGATGAAGGCGCACGCGACCGCCGGCCGGAACACGCCGGTCTGGAGGGTAAGCTCGAAACGGCTGCCGTCGGGGTGGAGGAACTGAAACATGAGGGCCGAAAACAGGGCGATGAAAAACAGGCCGGCGAGAAGGTGCGCGCCGGCGAAGGCGATGCGTCCGGGCGCGCCTCCGCGCTGTTTCTCCGTTCCGGTCATTCCGCCCTCGTCAGCAGGTCTGCGCACGCCTGAAGGCTATGCTGCAGCGCGTTAAGGGCGGATTGCCCGCCGCCGCGCCCCGCCCGAAACGGCCCCGAAGGCGCCATTGGCAGGGATCCCATGAGCAGACGGCGGGTACATGAAATCAGGCTGCCGCTCCGGCGGCGCAGGTGGAGAACGCCGGATCGAGGCGGCGGTCAGCCGGACAGATCATCAGCGGGTGCTGACAAGGATGTCGCCGTCGCTTAGGCGCCGTCCTATGCTGGCGTCTCTTCCATCGCCGTTTCTGCGCTGTTGTCTCCGCATGGCCACGATCATTGATGTCGCCCGACGTGCCGGCGTTTCGATAAAGACGGTCTCGCGCGTTCTCAATCAGAGCGAGAACGTGCGCGCGGCCACCCGCGAACGCGTCCGCGCGGCGATGGCGGAACTCGACTACCGGCCGAGCACGGCCGCGCGCGAATTGCGTTCGGGCCGCTCGCGAGCGATCGGCATGCTGTTCGGCGATCCCAGTTCGGGCTTCCAGTCGCGCCTCCATCACGCCGCGCTGCAGGCGTGCAACGAGGCGGGCTTCTATCTTTCCGCCGGGCTGTTCGACGAGGGCGCATGCGACTGGGACGCCCAGCTCGCCGCCTTCCTGCGCCGCACGCGGGTGGAGCGCATGGTGCTCGTCCCGCCGCTGTGCGACGGCGAGAAGCTGCGCGAGCATCTCGACGAGGCCGGCATCCACTACGTGCTGATTTCGCCCTCTCGGCCTTCCGCCCAGGCGGCCTCCGTGGGCATGGACGACCGGCGCGCGGCGGTGGAGATGACGCAACATCTTCTCGAGCTCGGGCATCGCCGGATCGCCCACCTGACCGGGCCGGAGGATCACAGCGCCAGCCTTCAGCGGCGCGAGGGCTTTCTCTCGGCGCTTGCCGACGCAGGCGCGCCCGCCCCGCCCGAGGCGTGGATCCGCTCCGGCGGGTTTCGTTTCCGCGAGGCGCTGGACGCGGCCGAAGCCGTTCTGTCGGCGGCTGATCGGCCAACGGCGGTCTTCGCTGCGAACGACGAGATGGCGGCGGCGGTGTGCTTCACCGCAAACCGGCTCGGGCTTCGCGTGCCGGAGGATCTTTCGGTGGCGGGTTTCGATGATGTCGCACTCGCGCGCACGCTCTGGCCGCCATTGACGACCGTCGCCCAGCCCTTTGAGGCGATGGCGGTCGAGGTTGTCCGCCTGCTCGCGCGCCCCGAGCCGGAACTCGGCGCCACGAAGCGCATCCTGCCGCATGAACTTGTCGTGCGGCGCTCGACCGGGCCGGCGCCGCGAGCCTGAGCGGCGGCCTGTCTGAAAGGCGCGGTCTCGCTGCAATGCAATAATGACAACGATAGACCTTTTTGTTTGACAACGATGTCTCCACCGCCTTCAGTGCAGATGGAAAATCGCGACCGCCGGACCACCGGGGCGCAAAAAGGGGAGGTTCATCATGATCCGCATGCCGGGCCGCCGCGCCCGTCTCAACAACTGTTCGCTCGCCGTGCTTGCGGCGCTCGCATTTGCGCCCGCCGCCGCCTCCCAGGAGGCTGAGACCGGCGCCCAGCCGCAGGTGGAGGACGAGGACGTCATCGTCGTCACCGTCGAGCGGCGCGAACAATCGCTCCAGGACTTTGCAGGAACGGCGGTCGCCTTCACCGGAGATGAGCTCAAGCAGCTCGGCGTCCAGAATTTCGCGGATCTCAACGGGCGCTATCCGGGCCTGCAGGTCGCAAACAATCAGAGCAATATCGAAGTCTTCATCCGCGGCGTCGGGTCGACCAACAATACCGAGCTCGGCGAGCCGGCGGCGGCGACGCATCTCGACGGCGTCTACATCCCGCGCCCGAGCGGTTTCGGTTCGACCTTCTTCGACATCCAGCGGGTGGAGGTGAATGTCGGCCCGCAGGGCACGCTGCGCGGCCGCAACGCGACGGCAGGCTCGGTGAACATCATCCCCTTCAGGCCCGGTCTCGGCATCTTCGACGCGGCTGCCGAGGGGGGCGTGGGCAATTTCGGGCAGTCTTCCTTCGAGGGCGTCATCAACGTGCCGGTGACGCAGAATTCCGCCTTCCGCCTTGCGGGGTTCAGGCTCGAACACGACAGCATGTTCACCAACGTCAATCCCACCAGCGCCGAGCTCGGCGTCGACGTGCCGACGGCTGAATCGGAGGGCGTGGGCGTCGCCGAGGCCGCCGACAACTGGGGGCTGCGCGCCAGCTATCTGATCGAGCCGACCAACCGGCTGCGCGTCACGCTGACGGGGGATTTCCTTTCCGAAGAGGGCACCGGCTACACCGGGGTCAACTTCGCCAATCCGCTCGGCAACGGCGTGCGTCCGGATGAGATCGACGAACCGCGCCGCGTGCTCGGCCGGCCGATCACCCCCGATCTCGATATCGAGCACTGGGGGGTCAAGGCCCATGTCGAGTACGACGGCGACTGGTTCGATGCGGAATATATCGGCGGGCGCCGCGACCTCGTGACGGACTTCTTCGCCGCGACGCCGCTCGGCCCGTTCTATCCGGGCGTGCTTGACACCCTGCGCAACCCGGTCGACGGCAATCTTGACGAAGCTTTCGACAATTTCTCGATCTTCCAGTCGATCACCGACAGCGAAAGCCAGGTTCACGAAATCCGCTTCTTCAACGAGATGGAGAACGGAACGCTCTGGACGGCAGGGGCGTTCTATTTCTCCGAGGACCAGCGCACCTTCCTGGGGTCCACCGGAGACCGCACGCTGTTCTTCTCCGGCCAGGAGTTCAACCAGCGCACCGAAACCGACAGCTGGGCCATCTATGGCGATGCGACCTATCCGGTCACCGACCGGTTCCGCGTAACCGGCGGGCTGCGCTATTCCAGCGAGGAGAAGACCCGCACCGGCGTGAACGCCCGTTACGGCTTCGCCATCGGCGGCGCGGGCTTCTCCTGCTGCGGCGGCGTGCGCGTCGGAACGGAGGGCTTCGAGTTCGCCGGTTTCGACCGCACGATCTTCAATCCGGACACCGACGGCGACGGCGTGACCTCGGACCAGGAAGTTCTCGACTTCTATTTCAACGGCATCGCCCAATTCGGCGCGCGCGACAATGTCGACGACATCTTCGCGGACGGCCCGATTCTCGGCGGCGAGGTCCGCGGTCCGGCGTGCCTCGACACCATCGTGGGCGACTTCTTCAACTGCCCGTCGCCGAACGACGACATCTTCTTCGACGACTTCGTCGGGGACCGTTTCACGTTCGCGGTTCCGTTCCAGGGCCAGATCGCGCCGCAGCTCGGTTTCACGGACTTCTCCTTCGTCGACTGGAGGCTGCGCTTTGAATACGACCTGAGCGAGGAGAACCTGCTCTACTTTTCGCTGAGCACCGGACATAACGGCGGCGGCTTCAACGACAACCTGCCGTCCGTCGACGGGGTCACCATCAGCCCCACCGGCGGAACGCCCGCGCCCTTCGACACCAGCGAGCTTGCGCCGACGTTCGAAGAGGAGAGCGTGCTGGTCTACGAGATCGGCTCGAAGAACGAGTTCGACACGGCCTGGGGCGGCGGATACTTCAACGCCTCCGGCTTCTTCTATGATTACAGCGATCTGATCCAGAACGTGCTGCTCTCCGTCGGTCAGGTGCTCAATGAGGAAGGGCTCAATATCACCGAGGCGAACGGGGACCAGCTCGGCCTGGTGGTGAACTTCAACTTCAACGCCTCGGACGCCCGCATCGCCGGCGCCCAGTTCGAGGCCGGCTTCGACCTGCCCTACAATCTCAACTGGGACGGCACCCTGCTCTGGCTGCCGGTTGCAGAGATCACCGACAGCGAGCCGATCGCGGACAGCCGCTTCCAGGCCGACGTCGCGCCCGAACAGGCGATCCCGCAGTCCATCGACGGCTTCCGGCTGCGGCGCACGCCCAAGGTCTCGATCCAGACCTCGCTCAGCCAGAAGCTGTTCTTCGACTTCGGCACGGCGGACTGGATCGTCTCGCTCGGCTACCGCACGGAGCAGAACCAGGATCTGTTCAATGGCGTCATCTTCCCGGAGTTCGACTTCGAGAACGACGACCCGCTGCGTCTGGACGATCGGGTGGAAGGCTATCTGACGGTGGACGCCGGCGCGGGCTTCAATCCGGGCGGCGACGAGAATCTCCGCATCGAGGCCTATGTTCAGAACGCCACCGACCAGGAACGAGAAACCGCGATCATCATCACGCAGTTCGACAATACGCGCTTCTTCACCCGGCCGCGCACCTACGGGATTCGCTTCCGCTGGCGGCTCTGACGGAACGGCGGAGGGCGCGCACGGCGCGCGTCCTCCGTCATCCATCGCGTTCAGAATGCGCCGCCTCGTCTTGAGAGGATCCACGTCATGACGCTTCTTGCTTCATTCGCTTCAGCGTTTCTCGCCGTCCAGTCCGCGCCTGAGGCCGCTCCGCAGACGCAGACCGGCTGGCGGCTCGTCTGGTCCGACGAGTTCGACGGCGACCAGCTCGACGAAAACCGCTGGACGCATGAGGTTGACTGCTGGGGCGGCGGAAACGAGGAGCGTCAGTGCTACACGGCGCGTCCGGAAAACAGCCGCATCGAGGACGGCCTGCTCATCATCGAGGCGCGGCTTGAGGAAGCCGTCGGCCCGGCTTTGCCGCCGCGCCTGCGCGAGCCCGGCGCGGCGGTGGAGACGCGCGCGCAGCCCTTCACCTCGGCGCGGATCAACACACGCGGCAAGGGCGACTGGCGATACGGCCGCATCGAGGTCCGCGCCCGGCTGCCGGAAGGGCAGGGGACCTGGCCGGCCATCTGGATGCTACCGACTGACGAGGTGTACGGACCCTGGGCGCTCTCCGGCGAGATCGACATCCTGGAGGTGGTCAATCTTGGGGAGTTCTGCCGCGAGTGCCGCGGACGAACCGAGAACCGGATGTTCGGCACGCTGCATTTCGGCGGCGCGTGGCCGCAGAACCGCTACATGAACCGCGAGACCATCGTGCCGACGGGCGAAGACGGGGAGCAGGTCTTCCATACCTTCGCGATCGAATGGACGGAAGGGCGGGTGGAATGGTTCCTGAACGGGGAAAGCTATGGCGCGCTCACGCCGCGCAACTGGCGCACCGATTCCGACGCGCCCGAGGCGCGCGGCAACCGCAACGCGCCCTTCGATCAGCGTTTCCACCTGATCTTGAATCTCGCCGTCGGCGGGCACTTTCCGGAAAGCCGCTCGGCGGGCGGCGTGCGTCCGGAAGCATTCCCGCAGCAGTTCGAAATCGACTGGGTTCGGGTCTATGACTGCCCGGCCGATCCCGAGACAATGCAGGCGTGCCGTTCATGACGGCCGATGCCCGTCCCCGGACGGCGGAACGCGATCGCGTCCCCTTTTCACAGCGGCTGATCTACGGAATCGGCGCGTTCGTGAACAACCTGCTGGCGGGTTCGATCGGCGCCATGCTGATCGTGCTCAATCTCGGCTTGGGCATGGAGCCCTGGCTCGCGGGGCTGATCGCCGGGCTTCCGCGCTTCTTCGACGCGCTGACCGACCCGGTCATGGGTTACGTATCCGACAATACGCGCACCCGCTGGGGCCGCCGGCGGCCCTACATCTTCATCGGCGCCGTGCTCGTCGCGATCGTTTTCGCGCTCATGTGGCAGGCGCCCTCAGGCATGTCGGAGGGCTTCTATTTCTGGTGGTTCCTGATCGCCTCGCTGCTGTTCTACACCGCCTATACCGTCTTCGCGACGCCGTGGGTGGCTCTGGGATACGAGATGACCCCGGATTATGACGAGCGCTCGCGCCTGATGGGCACGCAGAACTTCATCGGCCAGCTCGCCTATTTCGTTCCGCCCTGGCTGTTTCTCGCCATGAGCTACGAGCCGTTCTTCGGCGACGATCTCGCCGCGGGCGCGTCCGCCGTCGCGCTGGTCATCGCGCTTTTCGTCGGCGTGGCCGGGGTGATGCCCGCGATCTTCCTGCGGGAGCGGTTGAAGACCATCGCCCAGACGGAGGCCGAACAGGCCCACGGCGTCGCCGCCGCCGGCGTTGCGGACTTCCTCAAGAGCTTCGCCAAGGTCGTCAGCTTTGCCCCGTTTCTGAAGCTGTGCGCGGCGACCTTCCTGATCTTCAACGGCTTCATCATGATCGCGGCGTTCCAGTCCTACGTGATCATCTACTATCTGTTCGCCGGCGATAATGACGCCGCCGGCGTCTATATCGGCTATGCCGGCACCATCTCGACGGTCTCGACCTTCGCCGTCGTCGCGCTTGTGACCTGGATAAGCACCCGGCTGGGCAAGCGCCGCGCGTTCATGTTGTCCACCACGGTCTCGATGGTCGGTTATGGACTGAAATGGGTGTGCTACAATCCCGACCATCCTTGGCTGATCCTGCTGCCCATGCCGCTCATCGCCTTTGGTCTCGGCGGCCTGTTTACGGTCATGCCCGCGCTCATGGCCGACGTCGTCGATCTTGACGAGTTGAACACGCATCAGCGACGTGAAGGCATGTTCGGCTCGATATACTGGTGGGTGGTGAAGCTCGGCATGAGCGTCGCGCTGATGGCGGGCGGCGCGCTGCTTTCGGCGACCGGGTTCGACGAGGCCCTCGGCGGCGCGCAGAGCGAGCGCACCTTGTTCCTGCTGCGGGTTTTCGACGTGTCCATTCCCTTCGTCTTCTCGGCGATCGCGATCTGGATCATCCGCTCCTTCAGCGTGTCGCGCGCGCGCGCGCTGGACGTCCGCCGCCAGCTTGAGGCGCGCCGCGGCGCACCCGATCCGGCTGCAGCCTGAACCCGAGCCTGACGGAACCGCCATGGCCGACGCCCTGCACATCCATGCCGACGCTCCGCTTGAGGACGCAGCGCTCGAAGACCGTCTGATCGCGCTGGTCGGCGAGATGACGCTGTCTGAAAAGGCCGGGCAGCTCACGCAGATCCACGCCGGCGAACCGGACGCTCCCTCGCGCCATGCAGAGCGCATCCGCGCTGGCGAGGTCGGCGCGGTCATCAACCAGGTCGATCCGGACGTGATCGACAAGCTGCAACGCATCGCCGTCGATGAAAGCCGGCTCGGCGTGCCCTTGATCGTGGGCCGTGACGTCATCCACGGCTACCGCACGATCGCGCCGCTGCCGCTTGGTCAGGCGGCGAGCTGGAACCCGGAGCTGGTGCGCCGGTGCGCGGCCTTGTCCGCGGCGGAAGCGCGAAGCGACGGGATCGCCTGGACCTTCGCGCCGATGCTCGACATCTGCCGGGATCCGCGCTGGGGGCGCATTGCGGAATGCCTCGGCGAGGATCCCTATCTGGCCGGCGAGCTGGGGGCGGCGATGGTCGACGGCTTCCAGGGCGACAGTCTCGATTCCGATCATGCGCTTGCGGCTTGTGCGAAGCATTTCGCGGGCTACGGCGCTTCCGAGAGCGGGCGCGATTACAACACGACGAACATCCCGGTAAACGAGCTGCGCAACGTCTACCTGCCGCCCTTCCGGCGCGCGCTGGAGGCCGGATGCGCCAGCGTCATGACCTCCTTCAGCGACATCGACGGCGTGCCGGCGACGGCGAACGCCTTTCTTCTCGACGAAGTCCTGCGACGGGAGTGGGGTTTCGACGGCGTGGTCGTAAGCGACTGGGACGCCATCGATCAGCTGCGCGTGCACGGGCTCAGCGAAACGACGCGTGACGCAGCGCGCGAGGCGGCGCTGGCGGGCGTGGACATGGACATGATCAGCAACGCCTATGCGGATCATCTGCCCTCGCTGCTGAATGCGGGCGAGCTGTCCATGGCGGCGCTGGACGCCAAGGTGATGCGCGTGCTGCGGCTGAAGGCGCGGATCGGGCTTTTCGACATGCCCTACGCGCGGCGGACCCGCCCGCCTGCGCCCGGCGACGCGCTCGCCCTCGTGCGCCAGGCGGCGCTGGAGAGCCTTGTCCTGCTCAAGAACGACGCCTGCGCCCTCCCGCTGGACCCGGGCCGTCTGCAACGCCTTGCGGTCATCGGCCCGCTCGCCGACGCGCCCGCCGAGCAACTCGGCACCTGGGTCTTTGACGGCGACGCGTCGCTGAGCGTCACGCCGCTGGGCGCCCTTGAAGCCTGCGCGCGCGGCCGGTTCGCCGTCGATTTCGAGCCGGCACTCAAGACCAGCCGGGACCGCTCGACCAACCGCTTCGAGGCCGCGACGGAAATGGCGCGCGCCGCAGACGCGGCGGTCCTGTTTCTTGGCGAAGAGGCCATTCTGTCCGGCGAGGCGCATTGCCGCGCCGATATCGATCCGCCCGGCGCGCAGATCGCCTTGGCGGAAGCCGTCCGCCAAAGCGGAAGACCGGTCATCGCCGTCATTCTCGCGGGCCGGCCGCTTACGCTGGAGCGGCTCCTGCCGCATGTCGACGCCGTGCTCTACGCCTGGCATCCGGGCGCCATGGGCGGCCCGGCGATCGCCGACATTCTTCTGGGTGTCGCCGCGCCGTCAGGAAAGCTGCCGGTCACCTTCCCGCGCCATGTCGGCCAGATCCCGGCATATTACAATCACAAGAACACCGGCCGCCCCTCACGCCCCGACTCGCTTGTGCATATCGACGACATCGCCGTCGGCGCGGAGCAGACTTCCTTCGGCATGACCGCGTTTCATCTCGATTACGGCGTCGAGCCGGCCTTCCCGTTCGGTTTCGGTCTCAGCTACACGCAGTTCGCCTACGCCGATCTCGAACTGGGCGGCCCGGAGATGTCCATGGACGGCTCGCTGCGCGTCAGCGTGCGTGTCAGCAATACAGGTGAACGCAGCGGCGAAGAGACCGTGCAGCTTTATGTGCGCGACCGGGCGGGCAGCCTGACGCGGCCGGTGCGCGAGTTGAAGGCTTTCCGGAAAATCCGGCTCGATCCGGGTGAAACCGCCCGCGTCGAGTTTCATCTTTATGCAGATGATCTGGCCTTCCATGGGCGCGACGGCCGGAGGCGGGCGGAACCCGGCGAATTCGATCTCTGGATCGGCGGTGATTCCCGCGCTTCGCTCGGCGCGGCGTTCACATTGACGCCCGCCTGAAGCGCAGGGACGTTTCCACGCCGGCGCCCGCCTTGATCAGGAGGGGAATCCCAGCAGGCGGAAGGTGCGGCTGCGCAGGCGAGAGAGGGCGTTTCGGTATCGCAGCACTCCGGGAAACGCGCGGCGGACTAAGCGCTCAGTCTCGGTCAGCGGCATGAACGGGCGCGAGCGGCGGATCGAGCGGTCGATGGCTTCAGCGATTGCCTCGTGGCCGTTCTGGCGGGCGAGGGCGCTGATCTCGCCCAGGAGCCGCGCCTCTCCGGGCCCGCGTACGAAACTCCGGCTTACTGCCTCGAGCGAGAACCGCTCCCAGTCGAAGGCGGGCGCGTCCTCGGGCGCACATCCGAGCGCGAGCAGGTTGAGCATGGTTCTGCGGCATTTCACGCAGGCCGAGCAGTTCAGTCTGACGCCGTCCGTGCGCCGGCCGGTTTCACACACGCTCAACGCCGAGCGCGCCGCGGCGGATCGTGCGACCAGGGCGGTTTTCTCCGCCCGCGTATAGGCGGCGCCATGATGGATCATGCCCAGCCGCGAGGACGACCAGAGCGGATCGATCAGCGGGTGGGAGCCCCACGGCTTGAGGTTTCCGTAGCTGAAGGTCGAGGACAGAACCGCGCCGCCGGCCGTATCCGAGAGCAGATGCGCGCACGCGCTGAAGAAGCAGCCATGCACGCGCGTCGCCCAGAGATCATGCCCCCGGGGATCGGCCGTCATCATGTTGGTGACGATGCTGACGGCGCCCTTTGCTCCGCATTGGACGGCGGCAGGGCCAAGTTCGCGCACACGGCCGAACGCCGCTTCGATCTGCTCGCGCGCATCGTCGGCATGTTCGATGGAAAGGCTGACGATCCCGGGTTCAGGCGGGTCGAGCAGGGTGAAAAAGGAATCGATACCGCCGGAGAACAGCACCAGCACGGGTCCTGCTGCACGGCTTGCGGCGGGAGCCCGTTCGGGCGCGGAAAGCTCGACCGGCTCCGGACGCCCCGGCCAGTTGCGCCACTCCTTCTGCGCGGCGGCGACATGGCGGCGAAGCACCGGATCAACCGGCTCCGCCTGCGCGTAGGGCTCCTGCCGAACGTGGGCCAGGGCGGATCCGCACAAGAAGAGCGCATCTGCGGCGGCTTCCGCGCTGACCGGACCGCTTGCGCCTTCAAGCTCGAAATAGATGTCGAACGTATCTCCGGCGCGAGACCGGAAGCGCCCGTCGATCCGTTCCCGTCCGCCGCCTGCGGCCGGGGCGCTGCGTCTTGATTCCAGAAGCTCCAAGGGCCTCGTTCCGTTACGCTTGAGGGTCTGCGCTGGGCTCGTCGCGGCGCCGGTGAACGGCGAGCGCGGCCGCCCGGCTCGCATTGTAACGCTCCAACGCCTCCTGGCGGCGGGCGCTGTCGCGCGCATAGGTCGCAAAATAGGTGCGCCTCATGCCATCGGACACGTTGGCGGGACTCTGATGCGGCGCAAGCGCGTGAAACACGATGACGTCGCCTGCCTCCGCCGTCACCTGTTCGGGGTGTCTGTCCCGGACGGCGGCCGGATCGACGTCCAGGCCCGAGCTGTCGGAGGGCAGATAGCCCTGATGCATGCCGGCATAGAACTCCATGGCGCCGTTTTCGGCCGTCATCGGATCAAGGGCGATGACCATCGTGACAAGATCCTCCGGCCCGAGGCCGGAAGCGCGCCAATAGGGCATGTCCTGGTGAAGGCCGTATCCGGCGGTGTTCGGCGCCTTGGTGATCAGCTTGTCCTTGAAGAGATAGGCCGGAGCTCCAAGCAGCGCTTCCGCAAGGCCTTTCAGTGCAGCGCTTTCAGAAGCCGTCCGGAACACGTCGGAGATGGCGGCGACCGGATCAAGACGGTCGGCGATCTGGCCTCCCGCGCCATGATCGCGCCAGTGAACCTTGTCCGGGTCCGCGTCGGGATCGAGCCCGTCCCAGAGCCGGCGCCATTCCGTGCGCAGCGTCTCCACCGTGTCCGCATCCAGCGCGCCGGCGCGCCGAAGGAAGCCCTCGGAGCGGAAGCGCTCGGCCTCTTCCGGGGTGATCGTATGGCTCATGACGACGCTCCGCCCAACGGACCCGGCGATCGCCGGTCCAGATACCTGAAATATTCCGTCTGTACACCGATCGTTTTCATGCCGGATCTGGCGTAGAGGCGCTCGCCCGCGCCGCCTGCGATCGCGAGAACGCCCAGTCCGCCGACATGATCAGCCCTGGCGAGCCGTGCTGCGAAGGCGACCATCGCAGGTCCGCATCCGGCGCCGCGAAAGCGCGGAGCGGCGAACAGATTCTTGAGGCGGTAGAGCGTGCGGCCTCGGGAGAGACCGAAACAGCCGGCCGGTTCGCCGTCCACTTCGACAAGAAACGGATCCATGTAGCCCGCGTCGATCTTTATGCGTTCAAGCGCAACATAATCCTGCGCCCGCGCGGACTTGCCGTCGGGCCGGGCGTCGTCTTCGGCGTAGAGCGCCGTCTTGGCGGCGTCGTCCCGGGGCCGTGCAGGCCGGATCGAAATGCGCGGGTTCAAGCGAATGCCGGAGCTGAGCGGGATGTCGGCGAAATACAGTCGTTCCTCGGTGCGCTCATACTCCGCAGGCGCATCAGCCAGATCGGCTTTCGCACGCGGCCGGTAGTATCTCACAGCGTTCGCGCCGAGCCTGCGGAGGCGGTCAAGCACTTCAGCCGGGCATGCATCCTCGCCCTCAGGCGGCTCCACCACGGAGCCCGCCGCCATGTGCGCAAGGTCGGGGATGTAGACGATGCGCCAACCGCAAAGCGTCTCGATCTCCGCGCCGGCGCGGAAATAGGCGCAGTCATCGGCGATCAGCGCCTGCAGCGCGCGCGAGGCTGCGGGCGTGCCGGCGGCGCGGCCCGGCCATGTGGACACGTCGTGGTTCACGGCGCCGGTCCCCCAGAAACGGCGTTCATTCAATAATTCTTACAGTGTGCAGGAAACGTACCAATGCCGCGCCCGGCGCCAGGCGGACCCCCGGGATGTGCGGGATCGTCGCGCGGGGCGGCTGCTTCAGCGCACGCCGAGCTGCGCTCTCTGGACCGGGCCGATGTCGCGCAAGCCCCAGCCAAGCCGGCGCGCCAGATCAATCGCCCAGCGTTCCTCACCGGTAAGCTCCGGGTGCCTGGTGTCGAACAGCAGCACGATCCGCTCGCTGCCGGCCTCGTCCCAGACCTCATGGTCGAAGGAGTCGTCGAAGATCAGAAACTCGCCTTCGCGCCATGTCACATGCTGATCGCCGACCCGCATCCGCGCGCTGGGCGGGGTGATCAGGCCGAGATGACACCGGATGCGGACATTGGTTGAACCGACATGATGCGCGATGTGCGTGTGCGGCTGCAGCACCGAGATATACGCGTTTCCCGCCTGACCGACGCCCGGAACCGTCTCCAGAAGCGCCCATGTCGCCGGGCAGGCCGATGCAGCCGGAGAAGGGCCGCCGTCCTTGAAGAAATCCACGCGCTCCCAGCGGCCCGCATCCGTTAGGGCCCCGGGGTGAAGCTCCAGCGACCCGGATGCGGCCTGAGTCAGCATCTCCTCCCGGATGACGTCGAAGCGCGCCCTGAAGCCCGCGGTCCAGGAAAACGCGGACGTATCGTGCACCGGCTTTGCGCTCAGGCCCGGATAGTAATGCCTGGGCGTTTGAAGCGCCTCGGTATGAGCCGGAGACGCAAGCCCAAGGGACACAGAAATATAACCAAAGAAACGTTCAAGTTTTTCTGGAGAAATACCCTTCTTGTTTGCTTGTTCAGAAACATGGCGTTTGATCAGGGCGCGCCTTGCCGGGGCCGACATCGCAACTGCCGCGCGCTTTATGGCTGATTTCAATTTCATGCCCCGCCCCGGCTTGTCTGATCGCCCCCGCTCAAGCGCTTTCTATAAAGAAATCTGGAATTTAAGTAAAATTGGGAATCGGTGTCTTTATAAAAGTCGTTCTGTTCAAGTTGCATACGCGCACCAACGGGCGTGAGCGCCCCGGCAACGCCGTTTTCTGCGGGTTGCTGTCGCGCAACGGCGTCCTCTCCGCGCGGAGGGGCGCGTTTCTTGCAGCAGGGTGAGCGGCGAACCCAACCGGAGACGGCGCGCATGGACATGGCGAAGCCTGGCGAGGCGGCGCTTTTGCTTGGAAACTACCGTGCGGCGCTGCCCGTCGCCCGCCGGATGCGTGCGGCCGGTTTCCGGGTCGTGATCAGCCGCGACTGGCCGGACGGTTACGTGCAGTTTTCGCGGCACGTCCAGGAATGCTGGGACAACCCCGACCGTGACGATCCAGATGCGCTGATGGAGGTGCTTGCGGCTTATCTGCACAGCCGGCCGGACATCCGCATCGTGGCGCCGGTTATGGAGGATTACGCCAAGGCTCTCGCGCTTCATCAGGACCGGCTTCCCGCCGGCCGGATCTATGCGACGCCGCCTGCGGCGACGGTTCTGACCTGCCTTGACAAGGAAGCGATGGGCCGGCTTGCGGAAGACGCGGGCGTGCTCATGGGGCCGTGGCGTTGCGTGCGCGACTACGCAGGACTGGAGCAAGCGGTTTCCCAGATGGGCGGGCCGCTCGTGATCAAGCCTGTCGAGTCCGGCCGCCGGTTGCAGGGGGTCAAGGCGATCATTCTGTCCGAGCCGAGCGAGCTCGCCGCGGCGGCGCCGGACTGGCCTGCGGGCGAGGACCGGCTCATCGTCCAGGCGTTCGCCGCCGGGCGGCGCCTGAACGCCTACTTCGCCGCCGAGCGCGGCGAGCTCCGGCAGGTGCTTGTCTCCGAAGTGAAGGAGACCGATGCGCATGACGGAACCGGATACAACATCTGGTCAGTCACGCAGGGGCTGGACGACGCCGTGCTCGCGGCCGTGCGAAATCTGCTCGGCAGGCTGAAATATCATGGCGTAGGCTTGGCCCAGTTTATCCGGCGCCATGACGACGGACAGCTTGTGTTTCTGGAGATCAATCCGCGTTACGGGTCCAATCATGGCATCGTGGAGGACGCCGGGCTCGACATGGTCGGCTTTGCGGTGGACGCCGCCATGGGGGCGCCGGTCAGCCCCGAGCTCCGGACAGGCCCGGCGGGCCGGCGGTTTGTCTGGACCTCGATGGCGGCGATGAGCGCGCTGCGGGACTGGCGTGCGGGCCGCACGGGCTTAGCCGGGCTCGTCTCCCGCATGAGCCGGCTCGCTGGGCGCAGCGTGCGGGCGCATGCGCGCGGGGCCTGGCGCTGGGACGATCCGGCCCCGGCGCTGGTCTTCATTCTGAGAAAGGCGCCGGGTGTTTCCGGGCTGGTTCGTTTGCGCGCCCGGCGCATGAAGGCAGGTCGTTCATGAACGCGCCCTCGCGCATCATTCAGATCAACGACACGTCCGTCGTCGACGGCGGCGCGGCGAAGCTTGCGCTGCTTCTGGCGCTGGAACTCCGGCGGCGCGGATGCGCCGTTTCGTTCTTCACCGGCGATCATGGCGAAAACCCGCTGCTCGCGGACGCAGACATCGAAGTCACCGCGCTCAAGGGCGCGCCGCTGCTTCAGGACGTCAGGCGCAACGCGGTCAAGGGCGTCTATAACGGGCAGGCCGGGCGGGCCCTGCGCGCGCTGGTGCGCGAGCATGACACGCCCGATACGATTTATCATGTGCATTCCTGGGCGCAGATCCTGTCGCCGGCCGTGTTCTTCGCGCTTGCGCCTGTTGCGTCCCGCACATTCATCACGCTGCACGATTTCTTCGTGAGCTGTCCGACGGGAAACTTCTTCAACTATCAGCGCTCTGAAATCTGCCCGCTGACCCCGCTGTCGCCGGCCTGCATCGCCAGGCATTGCGACAAGCGCAGCTATCTGCACAAGCTCTGGCGCGTGCTGCGCCAGCAGGCGGTCAACGCGGGGCTGGAAGCCAAAGGCGCGGACGCCTTCACATTCATCGCCATCTCTGAAGGCTCGCGCCGGTTCGCAGCCCAGGGCGGCCTGCCGGACGCGCGCGTCCTGACCATCCGCAATCCGGTCGAGCAACTGGTCAGCGCGCGCACGCCCGCGGAGACCAATGCCGACGTGTTGTTCATCGGCCGGCTTCAGCACGAGAAGGGCGCCGACCTTCTCGCCGGAGCTGCGCGCCGGGCGGGCGTCCGTCTCGTGATCGCCGGCGCCGGCCCGGAGAGCGAACGCATCCGGTCCATCAATCCCGACGCGGTGATGCTGGGCTGGTGCAATACGCCGAAGCTCGCCGCGGCGATGTCGAAGGCGCGTCTCGTCGTGACGCCGAGCCGTTGCGTGGAGCCCTTCAGTCTCGCTGCAATGGAGGCGCTTTGCTCCGGCGTGCCGGTGCTGCTCTCGCAGGCCTGCGTGATTGGCGAGAAAGTTGAAGCCCGGGGCATGGGCCGCCTTGTCGACATCTATGACGAGGCCGGTTTCGCCAGCGTTCTCTCAGAGCTTGCGCGCGATCACGCCTCGGTCGAGTTGATGAGCCGGGTCGCGTGGCGCGATGCGGCCGACATCAGCAACACCACGCCGGCATGGGTGGACGCGCACCTTGAAGCCTATTCGACGGCGCTGGGCCCCGCCGCCCCTCAGTACGGGAGCGCGCAGGCGCCGAGCAGCCGGTTGCCCGCGCGCCGGGCGAGATCGGCGTAGCGTTCGGGCAAGCGCCGCTGCGCGGTCCGCTGAAGGGCGCCGCGGAGCCTGCGCGTCAGCGCTGAAGGCCGTGCGCCCGCCGCGATGCTGCCCTCGCAGATCGCCGTGGCGCTGTTGGCGAAGGCGGTCTTGTAGCGGGCTTCTCCGCGTCCGAGGTCGATCAGCTTCACTCCGGCGCCGGCCGCCTCGCGCGTCAGCTCCAGCAGCATGACCACGCCGGGCGAATAGGCGGCCAGCTCGGGATTGTAGGTTGGAAACCACCAGTGCCAGACCGTATCCGTGCGCAGGCCGAAATGAACCGCCGCCAGCGTGTCGCCGGCATAGAGCGTGGTCAGGGGCGCAGCGAAACCCGGTTCGCGGTGACGGCGCAGCGAATTCATCGCGCCGTTCAGCCAGGGGATCGTGTCGAAGGGCTTGGCGTTGAGCGCTTTGAGCGCGGTCGTCTTCCACGTCACGAACGCGGTCCAGGCGTCCTCCGCGTCGTCATGCAGCATCAGGCGCAAGGGTCCGTGGTCGCGGGCGAGCTTCTGCGCCTTGCGGCGCGCCGCCTTGACGTCGCTCGCGCTCCGGCGGTCGGCGTGCCACGCCTCATAGCCCGCCGAGAGGTCGATCGAGGGAGACCGCGTAGTCAGGTGTGCGGCTTCGGAAAACGCTCTCTGACCGGCGACAGCGTGATTGAAGTCGAACGCCGAAAGGCCCCAGCCGCGGATCGCGCCGCGCAGATCGACGCCGTTGGGCTCGCGCGCAATCAGACCCTGGTAATCGCTGATGGGACCGCCGATCGGTGCAGCGACGCCGGAACGTTTGATGTGAAAGGGCAACAGTCCGACGATGCGGCGCCCTGCGGACAGCACGCCCACGCGCGCATCGGATCGCTCAGCCGCAATTATTTCTGTAAAGCAGGGGTGGAAGTACGGGCTTTTCAAGCTTTCGGATTCTTCGATTATGTCCAGCCACGCCTCGCGTACGCGCGCGTTCAGGCCGCGCGCCGAGACTGTCTCCGCGAGCAGGGCTGTTCTCGACGACAAACCGTCTCCCCCTTGCATCCCCCGATACGGCGCATCAGCGCCGCATGAATTATGACTTTAATCCGGATTGGCCTTGCACCGCCACGCTCTCGATGGCGCGACGCAGGGTTGGCGCGCCTTGTGCGCTTCATTTCCGCCGAGCCGGGTCTTGAGCTTTCCTGCACCATCGGGGTTAGCGGCGCACCGTCCCGGTTCTGGCCGGACGCCGTTTCCCGCCTTGAGTCGATGCTCATCCCGCGGCCGCAAGCGGTGGATGAGGACGCAGCCCGCATCGCTGCGGCGGTTCCATGCATTGATTTCGATGCGCCTTCGCCTTCGCTTCCGGTCCCCGCCGACTTGCTCATCGATCTGAGCGGGGCGGACGCGCTGGCCGTTCTGGCGCCCCGGCTGGTTCACGGGGTCTGGCGGCTCAGCGCCTATGAACCGGAGGCCGGGCTGCACACCCTCTCCACCGGCGCCGCCCTTGAACGCGTCACGCTGGATCGCGTCATCGGCGACCCGGTGCGCCGTGAGCGGGTGAACGAGGCGGATTTCAGCCCGAAATTCCTTCTTGGGCGCCACCGCGACTTCATCCGCGAAAAATCCGTTCGTTTGCTGATGCAGAGCCTGCGCCGCCTTGCGCGGTCCGGGCGCATCGAGGCGGCTGCCGCCGGGAGCGCGGCGCCGGCGCGGCAAGCCACGGGCTCTGTCGCAGCCTATACGGCGCAGGCGGCGCGCGGCGCCGCAGTGCGTCTGCTCTCCCGGGCGCAGGCGCATGCGGGCCTGCGCCCGGACATGTGGCGCTTGCAGTCAGGCCTTGGCGGTCTGGAGGCGGTGACGCTGGAGGCGGGTGCGCCGCTGGCGCCGGATGGGAACCGGATCTGGGCGGACCCTTTCCTGCATCGCCATGGCGGCGCCGACTATGTCTTCTACGAGGACATGGAGTATGCCTCCGGGCGAGGCCGGATCTCGGTGGGGCGTTTCGGGCCTGACGGGTTTGAGGAACTCGGGCCCGCGCTGGAGACGCCATATCATTTGTCGTTTCCGTATGTATTCAGCCATGGCGGCGACCTTTTCATGTTGCCGGAGACCCACCAGACGCGCCGGATCGAGGTGTGGCGCTGCCGCCAGTTCCCGTTCTCCTGGGAGCTTCACGCCACCGCCCTGGAAGGTTCTGTCTGCGCCGACAGCATCCTTGTGGACATGGACGGGACGTGGCGGCTTTTCACCTCGCTGACGGACGACAGCTTCAACGATCTTTGCGGCGAACTGCACCTGTTCACGGCCGACGGCCCGGACCTGAAGCGGCTGGAGCCGCATCCGCTCAATCCGGTCGTCGTCGGCAGCACGCGCGCGCGCAACGCCGGGCGCATCTTCAAGCAGGACGGGGCGTGGCGCCGGCCCGCCCAGGAAAGCGCCGGCGGCGTCTATGGCCGGGCGCTGAAGATCATGGAGATCGAGGCGCTCAGCGATGACCGTTACGTCGAGCGCGAAGTATTCCGGCTCGATCCGGGGGGGCGGCGCGACGTGAAGGCGGTTCACCATTTCGACCGCGCAGGAGACCGCTGGATCATCGATGTCTGCCTGACGCTGGGCGGACGTCCGAACGGGCGCAAAGGCGCAGGCTGACAGCAGGGCTTCTATCCGACATGCTGTCGCTTCAGAGGGTCAACGCCGGAACTTGAGGGGGACGTTCATGCGCGGCTCGATCATCGCATCGGCGCTGGTTCTGACGCTCGCAGCCGGAAGCGCCGCCGCCGAGGAGCCCGTGGCGCCCTCGCTCGGCGCAGCGTCCAATTTCGGTCAGGGCTGGCGGCCCGACATCCTGGAGGCGGCTGGCGCGCTTCCGGTGACGCTCTTCCGCGATGCGGTCTACTGGTCGGAAGTCGAGCGCCGGGGGCGCTACCGCTTCAACCAGCCGCGCACCACCTTTCCCGGGCGGCTTCCCGAGCGCGGCGCGGGCATGGCGATGATCGTCAACTGGGGCCATCCCGATTACGACGACGGATACACGCCTTTCACGCCGGAGTCCCGGGAAGCCTTTGGAGCCTACGCCGCTGAGGCGGTTCGGCGATGGCCGGCGGTGGAGGCCGTGGAAGTCGGCAACGAAATGAACGCCCAGAACTTCATCGCCGGTCCGGTATGGGATGTCGGGCTGAGTGAGCGCGCGGTCCTTTATGCGGAGCTGCTCGCCGCAACCGCAGAGGCGGTCCGGGCGGTCCGGCCCGAGGTCGAGATCATGGGCGGCGCCGGACATTCCATCTCGCTGACCTGGTTTGAAGCGCTCTCAAGAGCGGGCGCGCCGGCGCACATGGACGCCGTGGTCGTCCATCCCTACAACGTCCCCCCGGAGATGCTGGCGCGGAAATTCGAGCGTCTGCGCGCGGTTCCGGGCTTTGAGGACATGCCTCTGGCGATCACGGAGATCGGCGTTTCCGACGCCGAGACGGCCCCGGGCTTTCTTCTTCGCACCTATTGCCAGATCGCCCTCGCCGGCGCCTCGCATTACGTCTGGTATCCGCTCCACCCGCGCGGCGACGGCATGGCGCCGCTGGTGACGCAGGAGGGCGAGGTCACCGCCGCCGGGCGGGCCTATGCGCTTGTCGAGGCGGAGTTCGCAGGCGCGCCCGTCGAAGCGATCGCGCCGGATCCCTTCACCTATGGCTGCCGGTTCGGCGATCAGCGCGCGGTCGTCTGGGGCGCAAGCCGGGCGCTTGAGGTGGACGAAGCCAGCGTGACCGTCCGCGACGCGTCAGGCGCGCCCATGGATCCGCAAGCGCTGCAGATTTCGCCGACCAAACCGCTCGTGCTCGCGGTTGAGGACGGCGTGCTTGAGGCGGGCGTGAACTGGCGGCTGGGTCCGCAGAGCGTGATCTCCGACAGCTATCACCAGTTCACCTTCGACCAGGACGCCGCGCTTGAGGCCGGAGGCTGGGCGCGCGGGATCCGAACCGCCAACGGACGGGTCGCGCTGCTGGAGGCGCGGCCCGGTCAGCAGCGCGGCGGCGTGCCGTGGGACCCGCATCTCGGCGCCGTGGCCAATGGCGACGTGTTCGCCGACGCCGGCCTTGTCGTGCCGGCGATGACCGGCGCCGGTCCGGATGAAGTGTTCCTGCAGCATCGCGTTCAGCAGGACGTCCGCGCGGTTCTCGAGATCGAGTTCGGCCCGGCTGCGCGCGCCTTGCCGTTTCCGGACGTTCGCGTGCGGCGCGGCGGCGCGGTGGTGCTTGAGCAGTTTGCAGAAGGGCGCGCGCGGCTGCGTCTGGGTCCGCTTGACCTGGCCGAAGGCGAGATCCTCGAGGTTGCCGTCGGTCCGAACGGCACGCCGACGGGCAATCTCACCGGCGTCACCGCACGGCTGCTTCACGCCGCCGAGTGACCGGGGGCCGGGCTGCGCGGACCTTCGCGGTTGAAACGGTAACCGAAAGCCTCGACGTCGCCGGCATAGAGGCGCCCGACAAATTCTGCGTCGTCGGCGTCGTAATAACTCGTGTAATCGCCACGCCGGCCTGAATTCAGGCGCACGATATGGGCGTCGACGCCGATCTGATTGGATATGTGTTCAATTTCAGAGTTTAAATCTTCAAAGTGCGCGATATGATCCACGATGATGTTCTTTTTCAAATCAGATATAAAGAATTTTTGCGGCGTAAAATGACGCCACATCAATATCTGAGCGCAAAAGAAGTCGCTTGACTTCATTTTCGACATGAACGCGGCAAAGTCTTCAATATCGGAAAGCGTTTCCTGCGCCCATTCCGCGTCGTCTGCGCTGATGGGAGCATGTTTGAGATAGTGGAAGGCGGAGACAAGCCGATCCCAAGGATTGCGCACGATTGCAAAACTGAAGCTGCGTGACCATTGGCCGGGGTCCGCCGCGCGATAGCCCAGCGCCGTGCAGTGGGTTTCGCCGGGCACATCGATCCCGAAACAGCGATAGATCGAGCTGCCGGCGTTTTTGGGAATGTGCACGAACACCGCGTCGTTTCGGCGCGACCAGTCCGGCCAGGGATCGCGGCGGCGCGTGCGCCGAATCCACCACAGATTCGACCATGCGTGACCGAAGCCGAGGCGGTAGACAACGCCCTTCGCCGCGTTTGAGTGCATTCTCAATTCCCCTCAGTTTGAAAGGGTACTCCATGATCCGGCGCAAGTAAAACGTCGTTATGAATTTCTTAAACGCCTGTCTCTTCGGCTCAGGCGAGCGCCGCCGGCCACTGCATCCCGGCGCAATATTCAAGCCAGTATTTGACCGAGCAGAATTCGGTTTCTGGTTGATTGTGATCTATTGAATCTTCTCGTGGCTGATCCGTTCGCGCGCCGGCCGTCGGCGGCTTCAGGCGGGGCCGATGACCGATTGCGCTGGACGTCAAAACGGCTTTACGCGAGGCTGATGCGGGAAGCATCGGAATGCAGTCGCCTTATGGTCAAGACGCTGATCCTCAGCGGCGTTTTCATCGCGTTGGCGGCGGCCGCGTTCTGGCTCTGGACGCCGGATCTGCCGCGCGAGCGCCTGGAAGCGAGCTATCTTCGCAAGCCGTCCGACATGACGGCGGTCGCCGGCGCAATGCTGCACGTGCGCGTCGACGGTCCGGAAACCGCGCCCGCCGTGATCATGATCCACGGCTTTGGTTCCAGCCTTCATACCTGGGAGGCCTGGGCGCAGACGCTCAAGGACCGCTACCGCGTGATCCGGCTTGACCTGCCCGGTTCCGGGCTGTCGCCGCCCGATCCGACCGGTCGCTATGACGACGAGCGCGTGTTCGAGCTGCTGGCCGCGCTGATGGACGCGCTGGGCGTCGAGCGTGCGGCGCTTGTTGGCAATTCCGTCGGCGGCAGGATCGCCTGGGGCTTCGCCGCAGCAAGGCCGGAGCGCGTCTCGCGGCTCGTGCTGGTTGCGCCCGACGGATTCGCCAGCGAGGGCTTCGAGTACGGAAAGGCCCCCAAGGTCGGCTTCGTGACGCATGCGATGCGCGCGGTCCTTCCGCGCATGCTGGTGCGGATGAATCTCGAGCAGAGCTATGCCGATCCGTCGCGCCTCAAGCCGGAAGCCGTTGAGCGCTATTACGCCCTTTTGCGCGCGCCCGGCGCGCGTGCGGCGCTGATCGCGCGCATGGAGCAAACGGTTCTCCAGGACCCCGTGCCGCGTCTGCGCGCGATCGAGGCGCCGGTGCTCCTGCTCTGGGGCGAACATGACCGGCTGATCCCGGCGTCAAATGCGCAGGACTATCTCGCAGCGCTCCCCGACGCCGAACTCGCCGTGCTGCCCGACGCCGGCCATCTGCCGCAGGAGGAGGCGCCGGCGCGCGCTCTGGAGCCGGTCGCCCGCTTTCTCGGTGAAGGAGACGCTCCGGCATGAGCGACGGTTTCGAGCCCGATCCCGCGCTGAACGCGCCGACGCTGCGCGAGCCGGAGCCGCGCCGGCTGTGCACCGATTGCGGCGTGTCGCGCTTCGAGGATCCCAAGGCGTGCGGGCGCGCGTGCCAGTTCATCCAGCCCGATTATCCCGGACTGGAGGCGAAGGTGCACGGCCGCAGCCGCGATCCGGACCGGCCGGACGAGCTGCATTTCGGGCCGTTTCGCCGCATGGTGCGCGCCGCGCTCAAACCCGCGCGGGAGGGCGCCCAGTGGACAGGCGTGGCGACGCGGATCGCGGAAGCCCTGCTCGAGCGGGACGCCGTGGATGTGGTGCTCACCGTGGCGCCGGACCCGGAAGACCGCTGGAAGCCGGTTCCGGTGATGGTCACGAAGGCGGAGGGCATGGCGCGGGTGCGCGGCATGCGGATGGGGTATGCGCCCTTGCTCGCCCTGCTGGAGCCGATTCGCGAACGCGGCTACCGGCGCGTGGCGGTCATCGGCATTCCCTGTCAGGTCTACGCCCTGCGCGCGCTTGAGGACGAACTCGATCTCGAGCGCCTCTACGTGATCGGAACGCCGTGTTCGGACAATACGACGACCGAACGCTTCCATGAGTTTCTGGCGCTGCTTTCCGACCAGCCCGAGACCATCAGCTATCTGGAGTTTCGCGCCGACTACCGGGTTGAACTGCGCTTCGACGACGGCTCGGCCCGGACGATCCCGTTTCTCAAGCTGCCGATCTCGAAACTCCCGCCCGACTTCTTCCCGCTCACCTGCCGGACCTGCGTGGATTACACCAACGTGCTTTCCGACATCACCGTCGGCTATATGGGCGGGGAGGGCGAGCAATGGCTGCTGGTGCGCAATGAGACCGGCGAGCATCTGCTCTCGCTGATCAGCGACGAACTGGCCCTTGCCGAGCCGGGTTCTGCAGGCAAACGCAAGAGCGCCGTCGCCGGGTTCATAGCAAACACGAAACGCGCCGCCGGCGGTCTGCCGGTCCGCGGCATGCCGGACTGGGTGCGTCCGCTGGTTTCCTGGCTGATGCCGCGCATCGGGCCGCGCGGGCTGGAGTTTGCGCGCTCGCGCGTCGAGATGAAGGCGGCCGAGACGGTGCTTCATCTGCGACGCCAGGAGAAAGCCCGGATGAAGTCGATGGTGCCCGACCATGTCTGGCGGCTGGTTGAACCTTACGGCCTGACGCCGGAAGACGACGAACGCCGAAGCTAAACCACCTGGCGTTGTCGCATCGCGCCGCCGTGCTAACTCTTTGGCTCTGGAAGCGGATCAGAGGGCCTGGGCTTGGGCGTTGTCTTGAAACTTGCGTTCGTCGCCGTCACCGCCGGCGTGGTATCGGGCTGCCTTGCAGCCATGCTTGTCGGGGCGCTCGGCTGGCCGTTCAGCGTCGTCTGGCTTCTCGCCGGCGCCGGCGCGGGCGCAGCAGCCGTGCGCGCTGCGCGGCGCATCGCGCCCCGCGCTCCTGCTCCGCCGGCCGATTCCCCGGCTGAGGAATAGGACAGCGCGCCGGTTCAGCTTGCGCGAACTTGCAACAGAGTGAAGCATCACAACCGTTCCTGCTGGAAAACAGAACGGTGAAATGCTGAACTACAATCATCTGCGGTATTTCTGGGTTGTCGCGCGCGAGGGCGGCCTGACGCGCGCCGCGCAGAAGCTCAACCTCTCCCAGTCGGCGCTCTCCGCGCAGATCAAGACGCTGGAATCCCGCCTCGGCCGGCCGCTGTTCGAACGGCGCGGCCGCCGCCTGGTGCTGACCGCCGCCGGGCGGACCGCGCTGGATTATTGCGACGCCATTTTCTCAACCGGCGAAGCCATGCTGCGCCAGCTCTCCGAAAGCGGAGCCGGCCGCGCGACGCTGCGCGTGGGTGCGCTCTCGACCCTGTCGCGGAATTTCCTGATGGCTTTGCTCAGGCCGCTGATGGCCGACGGGCGAACCAGCATTGTGGTCCGTTCAGGCGCGCTCGCCGAGCTTCTCGCCGCCCTGGAGGCGCACCGGCTGGATCTGGTGCTCACCAACCAGGCGCCCCTGCGCGACAGCGCGACCGGCTGGACAGTGCGCACGCTGGACGAGCAGCCGGTCAGCCTGATCGGCACCCCGCAACGCCTCAAGGGACGCACGGACGCCCGCGTGCTCATGAGCGCGGAACCCTTGATCCTGCCGACGATGGAAAGCGGCTATCGCAATGCGATCGACATTTTCGCCGAACGCCTGCCGCGCCCGCCGGTGATCGCGGCGGAGGTGGACGACATGGCCTTGATGCGCCTGCTCGCGCGCGAGGATATCGGCCTCGCCGTGCTGCCGCCCGTGGTGGTGCGCGACGAGCTGGAAAGCGGCCGCCTGGCTGAGGCCTGCCGGCTGACCGGCGTCAGCGAGGTGTTCTCCGCCATCGTGCCGAAAACGGAGTTCCCGCATCCGGTCGTGACGCGGCTGCTCGCAATCTCCTAATTCGGTTTTATGGAACGAATTCATTCAAACAATGAATTTTACTTGATTTCCAGCTCGGCTACCTCTGCCGCCGTTCCGCCAGACCGGCCGCATGAGGGTTTCGATGGACGTCGTCTCGTCATTTGCAGGAAGCTTCCTCTCCCAGCTTCAGTCGCCCACGCTCGCCTTCCTGATCGGAGGGATGCTGCTTGCGGCCGCAGGCAGCAAGCTGGCGATTCCGGATGCGATCTACCGGTTCGTCATCTTCGTCCTGCTGATGAGCATCGGCCTGCACGGCGGCATGGAGATCCGCCAGGCCGATCTCGCCGCGCTTGCGCTGCCGGCGCTGTTCGCCGCGATAATCGGCTGCGCGAGCGTGATCATCGGATTGCTGACCCTTGGCCGCGCGCCGGGGGTCTCCCGGTCCGACGCGCTTGCAACCTCGGGCCTTTTCGGCGCCGTGAGCGCCTCCACCCTGGCGGTCGCCATGATCGTGCTGGAGGAGGAGGCGATCCCGTTCGAGGCCTGGGCGCCGGCGCTTTATCCGTTCATGGACATTCCCGCGCTCGTCCTCGCCATCGTGCTCGCCAGCCTGCACGCGCAGAAGACCAATGGCGGCGGGGAAAAGGTCAGCGTCGTCTCCATCATCGTCGACAGCTTGCGCGGATCGGCGCTCTCGGCGCTGATCCTGGGCCTGCTCATCGGCCTGATCGCCCAGCCGGTGCGGGTGTATGAGGAGTTTTACGATCCGCTCTTCCGCGGGCTCCTGTCCGTGCTCATGCTGGTGATGGGGATGGAGGCCTGGTCGCGCCTGTCCGAGCTTCGCAAGGTCGCCCACTGGTACATGGTCTATGCCGTCGCAGCGCCAATCATGAACGGACTGATCGGCTTCGGGCTGGGCTATGTCGCCCATGTGCTGGTCGGCCTCAGCCCGGGCGGGGTGATCATTCTGGCCGTCATCGCCGCGTCGAATTCCGACATCTCCGGGCCGCCGACCCTGCGCGCGGGCATCCCGGATGCGAACCCGTCGGCGTATATCGGGGCGTCGACGAGCCTCGGCACGCCCGTCGCCATCGCCGTATGCATCCCGCTTTTCGTCGCGCTTGCGGGCGCCGTCTTCGAGCTTTGAGCCTGCTGTTCACCCGGTCACGGAGGCCGACATGTTCCATCCCGCCGCCAAGGTCACCATCATCGCCGAGCGTCTGCTGCAGGAGCGCATCGCCAAGATCATCGAACAGGCGGGCGCAAGCGGCTACACCGTCGTCGACGGCAGCGGGAAGGGCGAGCACTTCCATCCGCCGCAGGACCGCGCCGCGGTCGTGAGCGCCTTTTCCATCGTGCGCATCGAGGCGCTGGTGAAGGACATCGAGGTTGCGCGCCGGATCGGCGAGGAGGTCGCGACGCGATACTTCAGGCAGTATTCGGGCATCGTCTACGTCTCGCCGGCGGAAGTTCTCCGGCCCGAGCGATTCTGACGCGCCCCTGCGGCCTGAAGACCGGTTGCCCTGACACGGCTAAACGCTGATAGTGTCAGGATGACAGGTTGGAGTGTCCAGCCTGCCTGACACTCCTGACCAGCCGATCGACGGCGACCGCATGACCGCACCCTTTCCCTTCTCCGCCATCGTCGGCCAGGAGGAGATGAAGCAAGCCCTGCTGATCGCCTGCGTGGAGCCGCGCATCGGCGGGGTGCTGATTTTCGGCGACCGGGGCACCGCGAAATCGACCGCGGTGCGCGCGCTCGCCGGACTTCTGCCCCCGATAGAGACCTTCGAGGGCTGCCCCTATAACAGCGCGCCCGGCGAGGCGGCGATCAACGGCCATGACCGGCATCGCGGCGCGCCGGTGCGCAAGCCGACGCCGGTCGTCGATTTGCCGCTGGGCGCGACGGAAGACCGCGTGGTCGGCGCGCTCGACATCGAGAAGGCGCTGCGCAAGGGCGAAAAGGCCTTCGAGCCCGGCCTGCTTGCGCGCGCCAATCGCGGCTTTCTCTACATCGACGAGGTGAACCTGCTCGAGGACCATATCGTCGATCTCCTGCTCGACGTCGCGGCTACCGGCGAGAATGTCGTCGAGCGCGACGGGCTGAGCTTCCGGCACCCGGCGCGCTTCGTGCTGGTCGGCAGCGGCAATCCGGAAGAAGGCGAACTGCGCCCGCAGCTTCTTGACCGGTTCGGCCTGTCGGTTGAGGTCGAAACCCCTTCCGACATCGAGGACCGCATCGAGGTCGTTCGCCGGCGCGACGCCTTCGAGCGCGATCCCGAGGGGTTCTGCGCGAAATGGAAGGAGGCCGAGGCCGAAACCATGGCGCGCATCACAGCCGCCCGCGAGCGGCTCAAAGGGATCGAGGCGTCCGACGCGGCCTTGCGCAAGGCGTCCGAGCTTTGCCTCGCGATGGGCGCGGACGGCCTTCGCGGCGAACTCACCCTGATCCGCGCGGCGCGCGCGAAAGCCGCTCTGGACGGGGCGGAGGAGATCGGCGAGGCGCATCTGAGGGCGGTCGCCGCCTCCGCGCTGCGCCACCGCCTGCGGCGCGATCCGCTCGACGATACGGGCTCGAGCGCTCGCATAGAGCGCGGCCTTGCCGAGGCGTTCGGCGGGTGAGCGCGCCGCCGCCTCCTGCAAGCGCCTGGGAACAGGCGCGCCGGGCGGCGGCCTTGCTCGCGGTAGATCCCGGACTGGGCGGCGCCGTCCTGGCCGCCCGCGCGGGGCCGGCGCGTGACGCCTGGCTTGCCTGTCTGCGCGGCCTGTTCGACGAGGAGACGCCCTGGCGGCGCATCCCGGCGGGCGTAAACGACGAGGCGCTGCTTGGCGGCGTCGATCTCGCAGCGACCTTGAAGACGGGCCGCGCCGTGCGCCGGCCCGGCCTCTTGGCGGAGATCCGCGGCGGCGTCGGCGTGCTCGCCATGGCCGAACGCGTCGAACCCGGCCTCGCCGGGCGGCTCGCCGCCGTGCTTGATGCTGGCGATGCGCCCATGCTCGTCGCGCTGGATGAAGCCGCAGAGGCTGACGAAGGTGCCCCGGCGGCGCTGACCGACAGGCTCGCCTTCCGGGTGGATCTCTCAGCGGTCGCGCTCTCGGATCTCGATACGGACGTCCCTGCGCCCGGTCGTGAAGACGTCGCGATGGCGCGCGTCCGGCTCGAACATGTCGAAAACGCCGGAGCGGAGCGCGCGCTGACCGAAGCCGCCGCAGCGCTGGGCGTGAACTCTTTGCGCGGGCCGGTGCTCGCCCTGCGCGCAGCGCGCGCGGCCGCCGCGCTGGAAGGGCTCGACGAGATCGACCAGGCCTGCGCGGCGCTCGCCGCCGGGCTGGTTCTGGCGCCGCGCGCAACCCGGCTGCCGGCGCCGGAGCCCGACGAACAGCCCGAGGCCGAACCCGAAACGCCGGAGGATCAGGACCGGCCTGACGCCAGCGAAGCCCAATCCGAGGAGGAATCCTCCGGTGAAGCCGAAACGCCGGACGAATTGACCGAGGTGACTGTGGAGGCGGCGCTCGCGGCGCTGCCGCGCGGATTGCTCGCGAAGCTGGAGGCGGGCGCTGCGCCGAAACGCTCGACAGGCGGCGGCAAGGCCGGGGCGGCGCGCAAGGGCGGGCGCCGGGGGCGTCCGGCAGGCTCGCGCCGCGGCGATCCCGGAGAGGGCCGCCGGCTCGACGTCATGGCGACCTTGCGCGCAGCCGCGCCCTGGGGCCGGGCGCGCCGGCGCGGGCTCGACCGCTTCCGCTCCGGTCCGGCGATCGAGGTGCGCCGCGAGGACTTCCACGTGAAAACCTTCAAGTGGAAGACTGAAACGGCGACCATCTTCGTCGTCGACGCATCCGGCTCGCTTGCCCTCAACCGGCTCGCCGACGCCAAGGGCGCCGTCGAGTTGATGCTCGCCGACAGCTATGTGCGGCGCGATCAGGTTGCGCTCATCGCCTTCCGCGGCCGGAGCGCGGAAACGCTTCTGCCGCTCACGCGCTCGCTCGCGCGCGCCAAGCGCAGCCTCGCGGGCCTTCCGGGCGGGGGCGGGACGCCGCTTGCAGCCGCCATCGAAGCCGCCGAAGCCGCAGCAGACGCCGCCGCGCGTCAGGGCCGCAGCGTCTCGCTCATCTTCCTCACCGACGGCGCGGCGAACGTGACCCGCGAAGGCGGCGCGGGCCGCGAGACGGCTGCCGCGGAAGCGCGCGAGGCGGCCCGGCATCTGCGCGCGGCCGGCCATGCCTGCCTCGTCGTGGACGTCTCCCGGCGCGGCGCGGAGGCCGCCGCAAACGTCGCCGAGGCGATGGGCGCGCGCTATGTGCGCTTGCCGGCGGCGAATCCGGGGGCGCTTGCGGATCTGGCGCGGAGGGCGGCGTCATGAGCCTGGCGCGCATTCCGCACGACTGGCCCCATCGCGCCGCGAGCGAGATCGTCCACGCCGGCGGGCTCAACTGGCATGTGCAGCAACTGGGCGCGGGGCCGGCGGTTCTGCTCATTCACGGCACGGCGGCCTCGACGCATTCATTCCGCAAGCTTGCCGAGGCGCTCGCGCCCGGGTTCCGCGTCATCATGGCGGACCTGCCGGGTCACGGGTTCACCGGCGCGATGGACGCCCCGACGCTTGAGCGCGTTTCGCAGGCGACAGGCGCGCTCCTGTCCCGGCTCGGCGCCGATCCCGTCGTCATCGCCGGCCATTCCGCCGGCGCCGCAGTGGCGGCGCGCATGACGCTCGACGGGCTGGCCCGGCCGGAGGCCGTCATCGGGCTCGCGCCGGCCCTGAAGCCCTATGGCGGCGCCCTGAGCGGGGCGTTTTCCGCCTGCACGAAGCTCGCCTTCGACAATCCGCTGACCCCGCGCCTGCTCGCCACGCGCGCCGAGCCCGGCCGCGTCGCGCGCATGATCTCCGGCACCGGTTCGCATCTCGACGCCGAAGGGGCGGGCTATTACACGCGCCTTCTCAAGCGGCCCGAGCATGTGGCCGGCGCGCTGCGCCTGATGGCGCACTGGAAGCTCGATCGCCTGGCCGCCGACCTGCCCGCGCTCGACACGCCGCTGGTCCTCGCAGCGGGCGAATCCGACACCGCCACCCCGGCCGCCGAGGCGGAGGCGCAGGCGCGGCGGATACCCGCAGCGCGCCTCGTGCGGCTGCCGGGGCTTGGCCACCTTCTGCATGAGGAAGATCCGGCGACCGCCGCGCGGATCATCCGCGAGGCGGTCTCCGCCGCTCCCGCCGAAAAGGAATTGCGCCATGCTTGACCAGGTCGATCCGGACCGTCTCGGCGAAGACCCGCGCCCCCACGCCGTGGTGATCGGGGCAGGCTTCGGCGGGCTCGCCGCCGCCGTCAGGCTGGGCGCGCGCGGCTATCGCGTGACCGTCCTCGAGAAGCTCGATGCGCCGGGCGGGCGCGCCTACGTGTTCCGCGAGGGCGGCTACACCTTCGACGCCGGCCCCACGATCATCACCGCGCCCTTCCTGCTGGAAGAGTTGTGGTCGCTCGCCGGGCGGCGTCTGGAGGACGACGTCGAACTGCGCGAGATCTATCCCTTCTACGGCATCCGCTTCGACGACGGGTCGGTCTTCTACTGTTCGCGCGACCCGGCCGAGATGCGCGCGGAAGTGGCGCGCTTCTCACCGGACGACGTGGAGGGCTATGAGCGCTTCATCGAAAAGTCCGAGGAGATCTTCCGCATCGGCTTCGAGGAACTCGGCGACGCGCCGTTCTCGCGCTTCACCGACATGGTGCGCGTCGCGCCCGATCTCGTGCGCCTGTCGGGCCATCGTTCGGTGCATGCGCTGGTTTCGCGCTATGTGAAGCATCCCAAGCTGCGCATCGCGCTCAGCTTTCACCCGCTTCTCATCGGCGGAAATCCGTTCTCCGCAAGCGCGGTCTACTGCCTGATCTCCTATCTGGAGCGCAAATGGGGCGTGCATTTCGCCATGGGCGGCACGGGCCGGCTGGTGGAGGGCCTCGCCGATCTCGTGCGCAGCCAGGGCGGCATGGTGCGTTGCAATTGCGAAGTCTCCGACATTCTTGTCGAGAACGGGCGCGCGCGCGGGGTCGCCCTCGCCAGCGGCGAGACGCTGCCCGCCGACATCGTGGTGTCGAATGCAGAGACGGGCCACACCTATCGCGACCTGCTTTCGGGCGCGAAACGGTCGCGCTGGTCGGATGCGCGGGTGGAGCGCGCGCGATACTCGATGAGCCTCTTCGTCTGGTATTTCGGCACGAACCGCCGCTTCGAGGACGTCGATCACCACACGATCGTTCTGGGTCCGCGCTACAAGGGCCTGCTGACGGACATCTTCCAGCGCAAGCGGCTCGCGGAGGATTTCAGCCTCTATCTGCACCGTCCGACCGCGACCGATCCTTCGCTCGCGCCTGAAGGATGCGATGCGTTCTACGTGCTCTCGCCCGTGCCCAATCTGGAAGCCGCCACCGACTGGACCGCGCAGGCCGAGCCCTATCGGAGGGCCGTCGAGAAACGGCTTGAAGAAACGGTGATGCCGGGGCTCTCAAGCGCCGTGACCGTTTCCCGCATGATGACGCCCCTGGATTTCCGCGACCGGCTCAACTCGCTGCATGGCGCCGCCTTCGGGCTCGAACCCGTGCTGACGCAAAGCGCGTGGTTCCGGCCTCATAACGAAAGCGAGGACATCAAGGGGCTATACCTGGTCGGCGCGGGCACCCATCCCGGCGCAGGGGTGCCGGGCGTTCTTTCGTCTGCGCGCGTGCTCGACCGGCTTGTGCCGGAGGCGAAAGCCCGTGTCTGAGCTTTCCGCCAACCAGGATCTGGAGGCCTGCCGGCGCGCGATCCGCGGCGGCTCCAGAAGCTTTCACGCCGCCTCGCTGCTGCTTCCGGCGTCCGTGCGGGATCAGGCCTATGCGCTTTACGCCTTCTGCCGCAGCGCAGACGACGCCGTGGACGAGGGTTGCAATCCGCAAGCCGCCTGCGAGGCGCTGTGGGTTCGGCTGGAGGCGATCTATGCCGGAACCCCGGGGCCGGAAGCCGCCGACCGCGCCTTCGCCACGGTGGTGCAGGCGTGCGCGCTGCCGAAGACCCTGCCCGCCGCGCTGATCGAGGGCTTCGCGTGGGAT
>CAZLOV010000004.1:0-7425 GCA_964561235.1 uncultured Caulobacterales bacterium | reverse complement strand
GCCGCTACGAGACGATCTCGGAGGTTCGCGCCTACGGCGCGCGCGTCGCCGGGACGGTCGGCGCCATGATGGCGCTCGTCATGGGCGCGCGTTCGGCCCAGGCGGTCTCGCGCGCGGCGGATCTTGGCGTCGCCATGCAACTGACCAATATCGCGCGCGATGTCGGCGAGGATGCGCGCGCAGGCCGCCTTTATCTGCCGCAGGCCTGGATGCGAGAGGCCGGTCTGGCGCCCGACGCCTTCCTGGCGGCGCCGCATTATGACGAGCGGCTGGCCGGGGTCGTCTCCCGCCTTCTGGAGGAGGCTGAGCGGCTGTACGCGCGGGCGCGTCCGGGCGTTGCGCTTCTGCCGGCGGGCTGCCGGCCCGCGATCCACGCGGCGGCTCGCATCTACCGCGAGATTGGCCGCGAGGCGGCGCGCGCAGGGTTCGACACGGTCAGCCGCCGCACCGCGACCTCGGCGTCGCGCAAGCTGGCGCTGGCCGCCGCAGCGCTTGCCGAAGCGCCGTTCGCCGGCGCCGGGTCCGACGCGCCTCCGCTTGAGGAAACCCGCTTCCTCGTTGAGTCGATCCCGCCTGCGCCGCCTGAAGCGCCGCCCTGGTGGAAGGTCGGCGAGCACTGGGGCCGCATGGTGACGATCCTGCACGACCTTGAGGTCCGCGAGCGCGCCGGGCGCGAGACGGCGCAGCTCCAGCGCTCCGGGCCGGGCTGAACGCGCCCGCGTTCACACAACGCATTCAGGTATTTGTACGGATCCCGACGACCGGCGCTCGGGGTCCGGCGTTGACGCGGCGCGCGCGCCGCTTAGCTCACTGGGCAGTCGCCAGACGGCGGCTGAAGCAAACCCGGGAGGCCGCTCCCATGACGCAAGACATGCTTGTACCCGCTCTGGGCCTCTTCACGCTTCTGTCCGTGATGGCCATAGCGGGTTATCGTCTCGTCCGTATAAGGGCGAAGATCAAGGCGGACCGGCGCCGCGGCGGCTAAGCCGCCGCCAGGGCGCGAACGGAGGCTTTCATGAGAGCGTATCTACCGCTTCTGTTTGAGGGCCTGTTCGCCGCCGCTGTCATATTCTGGGGCGTGCGCGAGCTGATCCTTCTCAATCGTGACGAGAAGAAGGACAAGGACGAAGCGGAATGACCGACGCGCCGCTTTGGACGCTCCTGCCGTTTCTTGGTCTTGTCTTCCTCGCTTCGATCACGGGCGCCGTCTTCCGGCCGGGGGAGTGGTATCGCCGCCTCGACAAGCCGCGCTGGACGCCGCCGGACTTTCTCTTTCCCGTCGCATGGGGCCTGCTCTACGTCCTGATGGCCTACGCCGCCTGGCGAGTCTGGAGCGTCGCCGGTCTGGGAGCGCCTCTGGCGATCTGGCTTCTCCAGCTGGCGCTGAACGCCGGCTGGTCGGCGGTCTTTTTCGGACTGAGAAGGCCCGGCCTCGCCTTCGTCGAGCTGGTCGGCCTCTGGCTGGCGATCGCAGCGACCATCGCCGCCTTCGCGCCCATTGACGCGCTTTCGGCCTGGCTCATGGCCCCTTATCTCGCCTGGGTCAGCTTCGCCGCCGCGCTCAATCTCGAGATCGTGCGCAGGCGCGCGGCGGCGGCATGAACAATCTCGTCTTCCTCGTCGAGATGGCGCTGGTGTTCGGGCTCGTGATGGCCTTCGCGGTCTGGGAGCTCGTCAAGCTGAACCGCGAGGAGAAACGCACGCGCGACGCCGAGGACGCTGCGGAGGACTAGAACGCCCGCCGCATGCGGAACGGCAGAAGCAGCTTCACCCAGCTCGACGAGAACCGTTCAAGATCAAGGCTTTCATGCATGGACACGCGCCGTTCGCCCAGAAGCTCGGTCTCGATGAGCGAGCGGCTGTAGAACGGGGTGTCTTCCAGCGTGCGCACCACGCGGGCGGCGCCGTCCGATCGGCCGGGCCGCTTTACGCCCCATCCGACCCCGGGGAGGGCGGCGCGGGGCGGCGCTTCGAATGTCTGCGCGCGCCCGTCGCGGCCGATGCGCAAAGCATGTCCGGCCTCCTGCCCGCTCTTTAAGCGGCAGTCATAAAGAATGGCGGCTCCGTCGGGCATTGCGGTTCGCGCCCAGCTCCACGACTGGAAACCCGCCTCGAGCGGCTCGACGCCGGCGTTCATGTCGACATAGCCCTCTCCGCTCCATGCGATGGAGGGCTGGTCGAACGCCAACTCGACATGCGCGCGCGGCCAGACCGGCCGCCAGACATGCCGGCCTGAGGCGTCAAGCGTGAAAGTCTCGGTCTGCTCGACCTCCGGGCGGATCGTCACGCGCCCGCGGACGGGACGCGGCACGGGCGCGCCGTGCTCGTGAATGTCGAAGACCAGCGCGCCGTTTTCAGCCATCACGCGGCTCGGGCCGATCGAAAGCGCTTCCGGAGCGGTCTCGACGGCGTCCCGCCTGCGTTCGGTCAGCGCCCAGCGGGCGGCGCCGGGACCGTACAGGCAAACGTTCAGCGCGCAGTGATCCAGCGGCTCCCGGCGTCCGGCCCAGGCGTAAAACGGAGAGAACACGCTGCCGAGCAGCGCGATCAGGACGAGGCTGAAGCGTCCGTCCTCGCTGACGGCGTCGGCGTAGAGCCAGCGATAGCCGCCGGGCGGTATCGGCGCGTCGAAGTGAAATCCGCCAAGATCGAGCGCGCCGCCGTGCGGCCCGAGAGCATCGAGGTCGGAACCCCGGGCCCCGGATGGGCGCCCCCGCCCGCCAGATAGAGCCCCGGCAGCGCGGTGCGCGCGCCCGGCCTCAGGAACGCCGCGCGCCATCCGTGCAGGGCCCGTCCGTACAGCGCGCCGCCCGATCCCGGAAACCGGGCCGCGAACTGATCCGGCGGGGTTGCTCGGGCCGCCTCGAGCGTCAGCCGCAGACCGCACGCCTCCAGCCGGTCGGTCGTCTTCACAAGCCATGCGTCGGTCTCCTCCGGCGGATAACTTCGGACATCGCCGTTCGCCGGCGCGTTGATGAGAATAAGGAAACGTTCCGCGTCCGCGGGCTCCGCGCCTGCGCCGCGATCCTGCGCGCACACATAGACCGTCGGTTCGTCAGGCATGCGGCCTTCGCCGAACAGCGCCTGGAACTCGGCGGGATAATCGCGCGAGAAGAAAACATTGTGCCGGTCGGGCTCGAACCCCTCCGCGCGCCCGGTTGCGGTCCAGACGAGCGCGGAGAGCGCGCGCGCGCCGGACGGCTTCACGGCGCTTTGAGCCGCCTTGCCGAGCAGGCCCGCCTGCAGCGCGTCGGCGTCGACATTGGCGAGCACGGCGCGTGCGGCCAGACGCTCGCCTGTCGCAAGCCGCACGCCGCCGGCGCGTCCGGACGCCGTGAGGATCTCCTCCACCGTCTCCCCGTAGCGGATATCGACGCCGAGGCGACGGGCGAGGGACGCCATCGCCTCAGCCAGGCGGGTCATGCCGCCCTCGACATACCAGACGCCCTGCTGTTCGAGATCGGCGATCATCATCAGGGTGGCCGGCGCCTCAAACGGCGAGGAGCCGCAATAGGTCGCGTAGCGGCCATAGAGCTGCCGGAGGCGGGGATCGGGAAAATAATCCCCGAGCGCCCGCCAAAGAGACGCAAACGGCTGCATGGCCGTCAGGCCGAGCGGATCGCGAAGCCCAACCCGCGCGACGAGCCCCGCCACGCCCGGCCGCGACGCGTTCAGGAAGCTCGGCTCCAGAACCTCGTAAAGCCGCCGGGCGTCCTTCACGAAGCGCCCGAAGAGCCGTGCCTGCCTCGCGCCGGAAAACCGGCCGATCTCGTCGGCGGAACGGGCCGGGTCCGCAAACAGATCGAACGCGTCGCCGGCTTTCCAGGCATGGCGCGCCAGGCGTTCGGCCGGGATCAGCCGCACATGGTCGTCGAGCGATGCGCCGGCCTCGGCGAACAGAGCCTCAAACCCGCAGCGCAGGGTAAGCACGGTCGGTCCGGCGTCGACCTGAACGCCGCCCACCTCCAGCGTGCGCATCTTTCCGCCGGGCGCCGCCGCACGCTCGAAAAGCGTCACCGGCACGCCGCTCGCGGCAAGGTCGATCGCCGCGGCCAGCCCGCCCATGCCGGCGCCGATCACCACGACCCGGTCTGATCGTTCCGCCGCCGTCATTGACACTTGAAGCTCGACTGTCCAATCTTCATGACAGATAATCTGACAGGCTGTCTTGACACATACAAGGAGCGAGGTGGCGCACATGGAGGCTGAAGCCCGTATCGAAGCTGCGCTGCACGCCGCGATCGACCGCGCGGCGGGTGCAGGATGCCCGCCGAAACTTGCCGAGGCTCTTGAGTACGCGCTGTTTCCCGGCGGCGCACGGGTGCGCCCGCAGCTTTGCCTCGCCGTGGCGCGTGCGTGCGGAGATCCCGATCCGTCGTTGACCGACGCCGCGGCGGCGGCTCTCGAGCTGCTTCACTGCGCCTCGCTCGTGCATGACGATCTGCCCGCTTTCGACGACGCGCTCACCCGGCGCGGCCGCGCCTCGGTGCACGCCGTTTTCGGCGAACCGGTCGCGATCCTCGCGGGCGATGCGCTTATCGTGCTTGCGTTCGAGACGGTTGCGCGCGCCGGCGTGGCGGCGCCGCGGCGGCTGCCCATCCTGATCTCCACCATCGCGCGCGCGTCCGGCGCCCCTGGCGGCATCGCCGCCGGGCAGGCCTGGGAGAGCGAGGCGCATATTCCGCTTGAGCCGTATCACCGGGCCAAGACGGGCGCGCTTTTCGTCGGGGCGACGATGGCCGGGGCGATCGCGGCGAAGGGCGATCCGGGTCCGTGGCGGCGTCTCGGCGAGAAGATCGGCGAGGCCTACCAGGTCGCAGACGATCTGCTGGACGCGGCCGGCTCGGAAGACGCGGGCAAGCCGCTGGGCCAGGACGCCGCCCTTGGCCGTCCGAGCAGCGTGAAGGCATACGGCGTGGAGGGCGCGCTTGCGCGCCTCAAGACGCTGGTGGAGGAAGCCGCCGGCGCCGTGCCCGATTGCGACGGCGCGGACATGCTGCGCCAGCTGGTCTGTGCGCAGGCCAAGCGGCTGGTGCCCAAGACGCTCGCCGTCGACGCGGCCTGAGACCTCATGGGTTTGCGCGACGCGCTGCGCAGCTTTCGCAACCGGCGCGTCGCCGATCCGGCCTTCCGCCGCGCGGCGAAGGCGTTTCCGCTGACCCGGCCGACCGCCCGCGAGGAGGCGCGCGCGCTCTTCGACCTGACCGCGGGTTTCGTCTATTCCCAGACCCTGCTCGCCTGCGTCGAGGCCGATCTGTTCGAGGCGCTCAAGCACGGCCCGCTACCGATTCCCGATATCGCCGCGCGCGCCGGGCTGCCGGAAGACGGCGCCGAGCGCCTGGTGCGGGCCGCAGCCTCGCTGGAGCTGCTTGAGCGGCGCGCGGACGGGACTTGCGCCCTTGGACGGCTTGGCGCGGCGCTGGTCGGCGACGCCGGCCTCGCCGCCATGATCCGGCATCATCGCCTGCTTTACGCCGATCTGGCCGATCCGCTGGCGCTGCTTCGCGGAGAGGCCGGCGGCGCGCTCGCCGCGTTCTGGGGCTATGGCCGCAAGGCCGGCGCCGCAGGAAGCGCCGGGGACTATTCCGAGCTGATGGCGGCCACGCTGCCGATGGTTGCGGAGGAAGTGTTCGCCGTCTTCGACCCCCGGCGGCACCGGCGGCTTCTCGATGTCGGCGGCGGGGAAGGGGCGTTTCTCATGGAGGCCGCGCGCCGCGCGCCCGGGCTGGCGCTGTCCCTGTTCGATCTGCCCCCCGTGGCGGAGCGTGCGCGGCGCCGCCTCGCCGAGGCCGGGCTTTCAGAGCGCGCCTCCGTTCACGCCGGCAGTTTCGTGACGGATTCGCTGCCCGAAGGCGCGGACCTGATCTCGCTGGTCCGGATTCTCCACGATCATGGCGATGACGACGTGATGCGATTGCTGCACGCATGCCGCGCAGCAATCGCGCCCGGAGGCCTGCTGCTGGTGGCCGAGCCGATGGCGGACGCACCCGGGGCGGGGCCGATGGGGGAAGCCTATTTCGGCTTTTATCTCAGAGCGATGGGCAAAGGCCTGCCGCGTACGCCGGAGCAACTCTCCGCCATGCTTGGCGAGGCGGGATTCACCGGGGTGCGGATCCGGCAAACCCGCCTTCCGTTGATCGCAGGCGTCCTGACCGCGTCAGGTTGACGCCGAAAGCGTAAACAGGAATTGACGCCAGCAAGTGTCAATGTAAACTGACACTCTCGTATCGGTAACCTCCCAAAGCCTTGGAGGCCGCCATGGATGCCTTGGCCGTCGTACTTGAAAAGCCCGAACGCATAGCGCTGAGCCGGCTTGCGATCACCGATCCCGCTGACGAGGATGTCGTGGTCGAGATCGCCTGGAGCGGCATCAGCACGGGCACCGAGCGCCTGCTCTGGTCGGGCGCGATGCCGCCCTTTCCCGGCATGGGCTACCCGCTCGTGCCCGGATACGAATCCGTCGGACAGATCGTGGAGGCCGGCCCCGCCTCGCGGCGCCGGGCCGGAGAATGGGTCTTCGTGCCGGGAGCGAACTGCTTCGGCGAAGTCAGGGGCCTGTTCGGCGGCGCCGCCTCGCGCGTCACCCTGCCCGGATCGCGCGTGATTCCGATCGACGCGGCCCTGGGCGAGCAGGGCGTCATGCTGGCGCTGGCGGCGACCGCCTATCACGCGCTCGCCGGAGAGGCCCGCCCCGATCTGATCGTCGGCCATGGCGCGCTGGGCCGCTTGCTCGCGCGCATCGCGATCGCCGACGGCGGCCGTCCGCCCACGGTCTGGGAGATCAACGCGGACCGCATGGGCGGCGCGGAGGGCTATGAGGTCATCCGGCCCGAGGACGATCCGCGGCGCGACTATACCGCCGTCTATGACGTGAGCGGCGATTCCGCCCTGATCGACACGCTGGTCGGCCGGATCATGAAGGGCGGCGAGATCGTGCTCGCCGGCTTCTATCCGGGCCGGGTCAGCTTCGATTTCGCGCCGGCCTTCATCAAGGAGGCGCGCCTGCGCGTCGCCGCCGAATTCACCCCCCTCGACCTTCTCACCGTGGGCCAGCTCGCCGGCAATGGCGCGCTCTCGCTCGACGGGCTGGTCACTCACCGCAGCGGGCCTGATGGCGCGGAAGCCGCCTATCGCACGGCGTTTTCCGACACCGGCTGCCTGAAAATGGTTCTGGACTGGAGAGCGAACTGATGGATCGCGAATTCAACCCCGGACGCGGATCCGAGAGCGTCGGCGGCCAATCCGACGCCTTGCGGCGTGAAGCCTCGATCGAGCCGGACCCGGTTCACACCGGGCCGGTGAAGAAGGAAACCCAGGTCATCGCCATCTACGGCAAGGGCGGGATCGGGAAATCCTTCACGCTGTCCAATCTCAGCTACATGATGGCCCAGCAGGGCAAGAAGGTCCTGCTCATCGGCTGCGACC
>CAZLOV010000003.1:0-45904 GCA_964561235.1 uncultured Caulobacterales bacterium | reverse complement strand
GGTTCCCGACCGCAAGATCCGCAATCCTTTGATTGATCCTCCGGAGTTTCGAAAGGTGCGCGTCGGTGATGCGCTCCCCGAAGTACCGGATAGCGCTCGGCTCGATGAGAAGTCGCGCCTCGAACAGCGCGCTGGGCACAGCCTGGTAGGCGTACCGGACGCCGTCCTGTTCGACCGCGCCCGCCGGACCCTCGATCCGCCATCGCGCCCAACGCGCGCTGACCAGAGTGTCCAGATCCCACCGCCTGGGCCGCCAGAAACACCAGGTCCGCGCGGGCAAGGGGCCCGTGCGCGGCTCAATCACTGCGACCGACAGCGCCGGCGCGTCCGGGGCGGACAACTGCTCGGCAAGCGAGAGACCGGCGAGGCCGCCTCCCAGAATGGCGAGATCGACGTCGGGCGCGATCATGGGCTGCTCCCACGGACGGCGCGGACACGCCGCATGATCAAGGAATACCGGGCCAGGGCGGCGATGCGATGCGGCGCAGCGCGTCAACACCCTTTGAACCCTTATGCTGTTCATTATGCTCCATACAAGTTCATGCGCAGCGACTCGCGCCGCCGCGCCTGGTGGAAAGGAGTTGCGGCGTGCGTCATGCGACCGATCCGGCGTCCGTCACCTTGATGCTCGACGTGTTGACGCGCGTGCAGAAGGGGTTTCTCGACCCGCTCAGCACCAATCGCGAGGCCTTCGATCAGCTGCTGGACGGGCTGCTGCAGACCACCGGCAGCGAATTCGGGTTCATCGGCGAGATCCGCGAGGACGAGGCCGGCCGGCGTCATCTCGTCACCTTCGCGATCACCGACATCGCCTGGAACGCCGAGACGCGCAAACACTACGGCGACCATGTCGAAACGGGCATGGTGTTCGACAATCTGGACACGTTGTTCGGCCGGGTCATCCGGACCGGCGAAGTGCTGATCGCCAACGCGGCGGCCTCGCACGCGGCCTCCGGCGGCCTGCCGCCCGGTCATCCGCCCCTTCACAGCTTTCTCGGGCTGCCCATCCTCTTCGGCGGGCGGATGATCGGGATGGCCGGCATCGCCAACCGCCCCGGCGGGTACGATCAGGCGATCGTCGATTTTCTCGAGCCTCTGCTGGTGACGGCGGGCAATCTGGTGCATGCGCGCGCGCTCGAAACCGAGCGCGCCGGCGTGCGCGCGCGCATGGAGCGCGCCGAGCTGCTGCAGAAAGCGGCCGCGGACGCCGCGCAGCTGGGCATCTGGCAATGCGAGGTTGCAACCGGCCGGAGCGTCTGGGATCACCGGGCGGGCGCGATCCTCGACGTGGACGCGCCCGAACTGGCCCTCAGCTGGGAGGCGTTCGAGCGCGGACTGCACCCGGACGACGCCGAACACGTGCTGGAGACGACGCGCCGGCACATGGCCGATCCCTCCATGCGCTATCAGCTCGACGGACGGGTCCTCACCGGAAAGAAGGAATACAAATGGGTGCGGGTCTTCGGCCGCGTCGCCGAGCTGGACGCCGAAGGCCGCCCGCGGCTTCTCTGCGGAACGATCCAGGACATCTCCGACGAGAAGGCGCTTGAGGCCGCCTTGCGAGAGAGCCGCGACCGGGCCGAACAGGCGAGCGAGGCGAAGTCGCGTTTCCTCGCGAACATGAGCCATGAGATCCGCACGCCGCTCAACGGCGTGCTCGGCATGGCGCAGCTTCTCGGGCGGACCCCGCTGGATGCCCGCCAGCAGCGTTATCTGAACACGCTGATGAGTTCCGGAGACGCGCTGCTCGAACAGATCGAAGACGTGCTCGACTATTCCAAGATCGAGGCCGACCGCCTGGAGCTTGAATGCGCGGCGTTCGACCTGCGCGCCGCGCTCCTGCAGGCCGCCGACGCCGTGCGCGGGGTCGCCGAGGCGAAGGGCCTCGCCTTCGCCGTCGATATCGAACGCGCCGGCGCGCCGCGCGTGCGCGGAGACGCGCGCCGTCTGCGCCAGGTGCTGATCAACCTGCTCGGCAACGCGGCGAAGTTCACCGAAGAAGGCGCGATCAGCCTTCACGCCGAGGCGCTCGGCGCCGGGCGATACGCCTTCGAGGTGACCGACACCGGACCGGGCGTTCCGGAAGCGCTTCAGCCTGTGATCTTCGAACGGTTCATGCAGGCGGACAGCCAGCCCTCCCGCCGTCATGGCGGCTCCGGACTGGGGCTCGCGATCGCGCGCGCGCTGGCGCGGCTGATGGACGGCGACATTTCGCTGAGAAGCCGGGAAGGCGAAGGCGCCGTGTTCCGGGTCGAGGTCTGTCTGCCGGACGCCTGAGCCTGCCTAGAACAGGCGGCTCAAAAGAACGCCGGCGCCGATCCAGAAGCCGCCGCAGAAAACCAGTACGGACAGCGTCACCAGCCGCGGGCTCCAGCGCGCTTCACAGGGCAGCGGAGCCGGTTCGGACAGGCCGCCTTCAAGCGCCTCGATCATGTCGCGCGCAGGCGAGCGCACGGAGACGGCGTGCGCGTCGGCCGGTTTGGGCGCGGTGCGCGCGGCCGGTGCGGCGGCCTCGGCGGATTCAAATCGGAGATCGGCTTGCGGCTGGGGGATCATCAGCGTCACACGAAGGCTTCCTCTGAGGCGAGATTGCTCGATGGCGCTTAACGAAATGCTTAGCCGCGGCGATTCGAAGGCGATGTCACGTCGAAATGAAGCGCACGGGGCCGCCGTCAAGGCGCGCGGCCGTCAGCCGGCCCGTATGATACGCGCCTGTATCGACGCCGATGCGCCTATGGTCCTGAAAGGGTTCGAGTTCCGGGGTGTGCCCGTGCACGATGACCCGATCGAGCGGATCGCTGGCGGACAGGAACCGGTCCCGGATGGTCAGAAGCGTGCTTTCGGACTGTTCGAAGAGCGGCGCGGCCGGATCCACCCCGGCGTGCACCAGCAGATAGGGGTTGCGGTCGAGACAAAGCTCCAGCGCGTTCAGGAAATCGAGATGCGCCGCCGGCACGGCCTCCCTCAGCGCTTCGGAGGCCTCAGCCCATGCCGCAGCGTCCGTCTGCTTGCGCGGCGGCGCGACGCCGTAGGAGACAAGCGTTTCCGCCCCGCCCCAGCGCATCCAGTCCGGACCGGTTTCCGGCCGTTCCAGGAAGGTAAGCAGCGCCGCCTCGTGATTGCCCTTCAGGAAGCGCGCCGAAACCCGGTCGTTGAGCGGCTCGCGGCGCGCGCCGGTCTCGATGTCGAGCAGCCGCGCGATCACCTGCCGGCTGTCCGGGCCGCGATCGATATAATCGCCAAGGAAAACCACCTCGCCCGGCCCGTCGCGCAGATCCTCGGCGATCAGCGAAAGCAGGCGCTCAAGGCAGTCGAGACGGCCATGAATGTCGCCGACGGCGTAGAGTGGTGCGTTTTCGGTCATGAACAGCGCCCTTCACCGGGGAAAGGCGGCATCTCAGAAGCAATGCGGCCGCCGATCAAGCGGCCGGCGCCGCTGCCGGCTCAGCAGGCGCCCTTTTTGAGAAGCACCGCCGGAATGGTCTTGAGAATGATCATGACGTCGCCGAGCACAGTCCACGTCTGGGCATAGCGCCTGTCCAGCGCCACGCGCTCGGCATAGGTCGTGTCGCTGCGGCCGCTGACCTGCCACAGACCGGTGATCCCCGGATTCACCCGGGCGTAATCCTCGAAGAACTCGCCATAGCGGGCGACTTCGCCGAGCACGATGGGGCGCGGGCCGACGATGGACATTTCGCCCTTCAACACATTGAAAAGCTGCGGCAATTCATCAAGGCTGGTCTTGCGCAGAAACGCCCCGACCGGCGTGATGCGCGGATCGCAGCGCAGCTTCTGGTCACGCGCCCATTCGGCCGCCGCCTCCGGGTCTTCCGCGAGCAGCTTTTTCAGACGCGCCTCCGCGTCCGTGACCATGCTGCGGAACTTGTAGCACTTAAACGCTTCTCCGCCGCGGCCGATGCGGGTGTGGGCGAAAATGGCCGGACCGCGGTCGCCCAGCTTGATAACCAGCGCGACGGCGATCATCAGCGGCGCGAGGAAAACAAGGGCGGTTGCGGAGATCACGAGATCGAGCACGCGCTTGGTCGCCTCGCGGGCGCGTCCGCGCGACCCGCGGCTGCGAGCGAGGGCGGCGTCCGCGTCGGCGAACTCCGGTTTGAACTGTTGATTCATCGCGCACCCCCCGTGCGTCTGTCGGGAGCCGAAACGCCCCTCACGCGTTCCGACATTCATTATTTATTCCAACTTAATGCTGCTTAGCAAAATCCGATTTTAGGATTTTATTAGGTGTGGCGCCGAAGCACCGCTATCGCCGGGCTTCGTCGGAATATCCGGTGTACGGATCGAAATAGGCGTAGCCGGCGTCGTAGCCGTGACGTCCCTGCGCCTTGAAATCCACCTGGTTCAGGACGACGCCGGTGACATTGGCCCCCGCGCCGCGCAGAAGCTCGACCACCCGGACGAGTGCGCCCACGGCGCTCTTGCGCCAGACCGCGCTGACGATGACGGCGTCGGCCTGACGGGCGACCTCGCGGGTGTCGGCGATTCCAAGCGCCGGCGCCGTGTCGAGGATCACAAGGTCATAGCGTCCGCGGAGCTCTTCAAGCAGTTCAGCGAACGCCTTGGTGCCAAACAGGTCTTTCGGCGTGAACGTCGCCGAGGCGAGCGGAAGGATGTCGAGATCGGTCTGGCCGTCGCGCTGGATTGCGTCTTCAAGGGCGCACTCCCCGCTGACCACCTCGATGAGGCCGACCCCGCTCTCCTTGGCGACGCCCTTGGAGAGCATGCTGCGGCGCAGGTCGCAGTCGACGACGATGGTCTTGGACCCGGCCATCGCGCTGACGCGCCCGAGGCAGGTCGTCAGCGTCGTCTTGCCTTCGCCGGGAATGGCCGAGGTGGACGCGACCACCGTGGACTCTCGGCCGATCGCCGCGAGCCTGAGCGCTGAGCGGATCGTCCGGAACGTCTCTGAAAAGGTCGAAAACGGATGGTCGAGCAGGAATTGTGGTGGTGTTCGGTCCGAATTCGATACACGTCGCAACATGCCTGGCCTGAGGATTGGCACGGACGCGATGTGCGGCACGCCGACGCGCGACTCCACCTCCTCGCCGGAGTGCAGACCATTGTCGAAGGTCTCAAGCGCGAACATCACCATCATGCCGCCGATCAGGCCGACAAGGGCGCCCAGAACGAGGTTCTGGCGAACGTTGGGCTCGCTTGGCTGAAGCGGCAGAGGCGCAGTCGTCACGATGCGCGCGTCGGGAGAGGTGATGCCTTCGGCCTCGTCGGTCTGACGGAAGCGCTGGAGGAAGGACTCAAGGAGCGCCCGGCTGGCCTCGGCCTCGCGCTCCAACGCGCGCAGCCGCACAAGGGCGCTATTGCTCGCGCCGAGGTCCTGGCGCAACGACTCGAGCGAATTCTCCAGCGAACCGACGCGCTGGGAGGCGACGTTCACTTCATTCTCGAGGCTCACGACAATCCGGTCGATTTCGCGCTCGATCTGCCGGTCAAGATCTTCGCGTTCGCGCTGAACCGTCAGGATTTCCGGGTGTCGCGGGCCATACCGGCTGTCGAGTTCGGCTTCGCGCCGCGCGATGGCGGCCTGCTGCGCCCGCAGCTCGCGGATGACGGCGGAGTTCAGAACCTCCGCGATCGCCTCTGCGCTGACGCCCGCCTCGAGCCGGCTCCGGACATTCGAGAGGCGCGCGCGCGCATCGGCGAGCGCGGCGCGTTCGGCGGCGAGCTGGGCGTTGACGTCGGTGATCTGCTGTTCGACGAGCGTTGCGCCTTCAGCGTCGAGCAGGCCGGCTTCGTCGCGGTATTCAGCGACGGCCTGTTCCTTCGCCTCCACGTCTTCACGCAGAGAGGCGACGCGATCGTTCAGCCAGGCGTTCACCCGGTCGGTTTCATCGAATTTTTCCGTCACCTGCCGCTCAAGATATTCTTCGGCGTAGGTGTTTGCGATCGCCTGCGCGCGCGCAGCGTTGGCCGATCGCGCGGTGATCGCGATGACATAGGTCACCCCGGAGCGGCTCACGCGGACGCTGTTCAGCAGAATGTCGATGGCGGTGTCGCGCGCGGTGTCGTTGGCGCCGTCGCCACTGCTGGAGCCGCCCAGGAAGCTGCGGCGCAGACGCGTCAGCATGCCTGGTTCCCGCAAGGACGGATTGAACTCCGGCAGGGCGGTGAGCCCCAGCGTGTCGACGACTTCGCCTGCGAGCGAGCGGCTGCGCAGAACCTCGACCTGGGTGTCGACCATGGCGCTGTCCGGCGGCAGGCCGGAAACCACCGCCTCAAGATCGAGGACGTTGTTCTCGCTGACGTCGAGCACGACGCTCGCGGTCGCTGAATAGATCGGCGTCGCTTGCGAGGTGTAGAGCACCACCGCCACGAAAATCAGCGCGACGGTCGTCAGGAAGGACCAGGTCCGGCGGCGGAACACCCCGATAACGTCACGCAGATCGATCAGGTCGTCGTTCTTGCGTGCGGCTTCAGACTCAATGGCCATGGCGGTGTCCCGGACCCTCGCTAAGGTCGACGCGCCGTCCCGTTCTGGGGCGGCGCTGACTTTGGTTTCCTTCTTTTATCAAGTAATGCAAATCACGGGCGCAAAACGAGGCTGACGCCCAGTACGCTCCGGGAAAAGTCGCGAAGGCCTGCAGCACCCGAAGAATCCTGGGTGACGTAATCCAGCGAGCCGCGCACCCCGATGCGGGGATTGGCGAGCCAGGTCGCCGAAACGCCCAGGCTGGTGCGGTCGTCGGTCCGGTCGATGTCGAGATAATCCTCGGAGCGCCATGAAACCTGTCCGGAAACGATCAGGTTGCGCAGGAGCTCGTGATCGACTTCAGCGCCGAGCCCGGTCACCACGAAACCGCCGGAAAACTCCAGGCCGGCGTCGTCGATGGCGCGCGTGGCGTTAAGCGTGACGGTAGTCAGGCCTGACGGGAACCACTCCACACGCGCGTCAACGCTTGCGGTTTCCGTGTCCTGGAAGGTGTCCCCATCGAAATCACGCGAAGTGAAGCCGAACGCCACCTCGCCGCGGGCGAGATTGCTGAGGTCGAAATCAGCGCCCGCATCGATCGTGACGGTGTTTGAATCGCGTCCGGACGCGTCGGCCTGATCGTGTTCGCTGTCGGCCAGCCGCACGCGGGCGAAGGCGGCGGTGTCCGGGCTGAGCGCGAAGTCGCCGCGCACGGTGTAGGCGAAGTTGTCACGGTCGCGGAAGTCCTGGTCCGCGAGCGTTCCGCCCGGCAGGCGTGCGTCGTCATAGTCGAAAACATCCAGATCGAAGCCGGCTTCGAGGCTGATGCGCCCGCGCGTCCTTTCGACGCCGGCGGAAAACCCGGTCTGGCTGAAGTCGATCGGCGTTTCCGAAACGGCGGAGACGCCGGCGGCGGCCCGGCTTTCAGAATCTTCAAGGTGAGACAGCCCGGCGGTCAGGTTGATCGACCGGCTGACGTCGGCGCGGCCGTCCGCACGTACGAAGGTCGTCCAGAAGCTCTCGTCGCTGTTTTCCGCGTATTCGCGGCGAGCGGCGCGCACCTCGCCGTCGAGCGCATGCCGGCTCCAGTCCGAACGCGCAATGATCCGCGGCGCGATGATCGCGATGGCGTCGCCTTCCTCGTCGGTGTCGCGGGCGAAGACGTTGCTGTCGTACTCCACGCCGAGCAGGAGATCGGCGTTCACGATGAACGCGCCCGCGCGCAAAGGCGGCACCACGAATTCCGGGCGCGGCCGTTCAAGGACGCTGACATTGCGGTCGCGTGCAAACTGGCTTTCCGGCGCAGGCTGCGCGTAAACGGCGGAGGTGAACGCCGTCAACGCGGTTGCGGCGGTCAGCCCGAGCCGGGCCTTCGAACTGAACATCGTCTCAATCTCCTGCGGCGCGGGGGCCGCCCCTCGATCCCGCCGGAGATCAGTAGTCCGACTGGCTTCCGGCCGGACGGGCCGCAGGCGGAAGCTCACCCGAGCGGGTCTGTTGACGCTCCAGATCAGCCCGGCGGACGAACCCGCCGCCACGCTGAGACGCCGCTGCTTGCAGTGCAGCCAAGACCGTGGAGTTGCGGGCGTTCTCCGCTGCAAGGACGGCGAGCGCCGCTTCCGCGGTGGCGTCGTCAGCCCCTGATGCATGAATTACGCCAATAATAGCGCAGGTCAGTCCGGCCGAGTCGCCGGGCTGGGCCGTCCGCATCGCTTCGCGAAGGTCGTCGACGAGTTCGGACACCGGAACGACGCGCTCAGCCGCCGGCGGCGGGGTCATGAACGGGTCGCAGGTTTCAAGCGCTTCAGCCTGCGGCTGACCGGACAGGCTGGCGAGGCCCGCCAAGGCGCTGATGATTTGGATGCTCATAGCAGTCTCCCCTCTATCGCAACTAAAATACCTATTATCATTCCATTAACCAACGGACAAATTCCGCAATTCCGGGGAATCCGCAAAAGCATTTGGCGTCAACGGCTTGACGCGCGAAGCGTATCTCGCCGCCAGGCTTCGTATTCGGGCTGCCGCATGAGCCGGGCTTCAGCATCCGCGCGCGCCTGCAAAGGGGCCGGCAGCTGCGGCCAGACGCGGGCGGCAAAGGCCACGCGCCATCGCCCGAACGCATAATCTGCAAACGGGGTCAGCTCATAGGAGCGCTGCAGCGCAAACAGCGCGTCCGGCGCAAGCGCCCCGTCCTCAAGATACCGGGCGTAGGCGAGCTTGGCCCATGTCTCCCCGTCCCTCGGCTCGCGCTCCACAGCCTCTTCAAACGCGGACGCGGCCATGCCGGGCTCAGGAGGAGACAGTCTCAGCGCACGGTCGCCGACGGCTTCGCGCACGAGGAACGAGCCGCCCTCAAGCCGCCCGGCCTCGGCGGCGAGACGGAAACCGGGATCGCCCATTGCGGCGACGTCTGCAGCGCGCATCCGGTCGGCGGCGATGGCGCTGAACCCGATCGCGCAGGCGGCGAACGTCGCCGCCGCGACATAATGCAAAGCGCGGTCGAGACCCGGGTCCGCGATCGACCCCTTCGACGACGCCGCGCCGGCGCCGAGTCCCAGCAGCCATGCAAAAACCCAGGCCATCGCCGGGATTTCGAGGCCGAAATCCACCATGCCGTGGGCAAGGACGAAAACGGCAGCGACGCTGCTCGTCCGCAGCAGGCCGGAGGCCCTCCTCCGGCGGCGGCGCGCCGCCGTGAACAATCGCCACAGGATCGCGCCCATGACGCCGGCCATGACCGCTGCGCCGAGAAATCCGGCCTGGATGATCCATTGCAGGGCGATATTGTGGGCGGCGTGCTGATAGATCAGCACCAACGCATTATCCTGCGTGATGACGCGGTCGTTGAAGAAATCGAAGCCGCCGAGCCCGTATCCGAACGCGCCCGCCCGGCCGAGCGCCTCGGCGTAAGCCGCGTATTGCTTCAGACGCGAGGCCGCATCGGCCCCTGCGGACTCAAGCCGGGCGGCGTAGAGATCGCCGACGGCGACAAACTGCATCACCAGCAGGACCGCCGTCAGCCCGGCCGCGAGTCCGTAGACCGCCGGCCCTCGTTTGACCAGCTGGGGATGGTATTCCCAGATCGTCAGCGCGATCAGTCCGGCCGCCGCCAGGCTGATGGCGGCGCGCGAGCCCGTCAGGAACATCACAAAGCCCGTCACCAAAAGGATCATGGCGGGCCCGGCGGCGTTTCGGGCGATCCCCTCGATCCGGCCTGTGCCGGTCGCCCGGTCGGCCAGCCGCATCGCCCGGAAGAGCGCGCCCAGCGCGACGATCGCTCCCAGGCCGTAGAACGTGCCGGCCGTGTTCGCCGAGAGAAAGGGCGCGCTGAGCCGCTCGGGGTTGTAGGGCGCCTCGGCAAGCCAGAGCCGCCCCGGGGCAAGCACGTGGTCTGCGAAGGCGTAGGCGGCGATGCCGCCGAAGAGCGCCGATGTGAGGAGCCAGTACACGCCGGCGTCGTCGGGATTGCGCCCCTGCTCGCGCGCGATCAGGAAAACCGCTCCGCACGCGGCCAGGCTGGCGTATTCCGGCGCGCCCACGGCCAGAAAGCCGGAGCCGACGGCGATCCCCAGAAACAAGAGGTATTGCTGGCCTGCGACGATCGCAAATCCGCCAAGGCAAAGCCGGACCTGAAGCGCGCGTAAGGCGGCGAGTGCGAGTAGACTGGCGGACAGGGTCAGCGAGGCTGCAGGCGAATCCGCGCCCAGCAACATGGCCGCAACGCCGATCACCGCCAGCGCGATGACGCCCGGCCAGAATCTCAGGATTGAACGCCCCCCCATGGCGCCGCCCTATGTCTGGGTCCTAGAAGAAGCGTTCTGCGATGCGGATCGTGTCGCCGGGAAACACGCGGGTGGCTGGCGTGAGCGGCACCTCGCGTTCCTCGCTCTCCCCCGCCCGCTGAATGAACACCGTCTGGCGGCGCGCCCGGTAGGTGAAGCCGCCGGCGCGCGCGACCGCGTTGATCACGGTGAGGCCGTCTGTGTAGGGATACTCGCCCGCATCCTGCACCTCGCCGAGAATGTAGAACGGCCGGAAGGTGATCACCTCGGCGCTGACGCGCGGATCATTGAGATACCCGTCCGCCAGACGCGCCTGCACGGCCGCGCGGAATTCGTCCAGCGTACGGCCTTGTGCGGCCACCTCGCCGACCAGCGGCAGCGACACCGCCCCTGACCCGTCGACCAGAAACTCGCCTGAGAGGTTTTCCTCGCCGAACACGATGATGCGCACGTTATCGCCGGCGCCGAGCGTGTATTCGGTTGCGAGGATTTCCTCGGTCGTCGGCGCGCCGGATGCAGGACCCGCAGGGCTTCCGGGTCCGGAAGCACAGCCGGCGAGCACGATCATGCTCAAGAGGAACACTAGAAATTTCATGAGCGCCGTTTCACCCCGAGAACTCGATTTACGAAGTTTTGCATGTATTTAAAGTTAACATCAACCGTTTGTTCATCGTTTATCAAGCCGCCGGCGCCGGAACGGCTTGCGCCGGCGCCTTGATGCTCCGGCCGAGCGGCGGGCGGCTGGTGACGGCGATCGCAGCGACGATCATGAAAAACGGGCTCGGATCCGCCGTCGTGCTGCTCGCGAAACCCGCCGCCGTGGCCGTCGCGATGGCGGCGAAGGCCGCGCGGAACCGGTACCGGGCGACGCCCGCGGGAAGGGAACCGGGGCGCGCGCGCAAAAGGGAGACGAACCACGTTGCGAACAACGCAAGCCCGACCACCCCGAGATTGCCCATCCACACGGAAATCCAGCCGTTCGAGCGCGTCGAACCAAGCCCGGCGCCGAGCCCGAAGGTTTCAAGCCCGATCTCGAAGCCCCGTTGCGCCCAGAAGGATCTCTCGAGCCCCGACACGCTGTCCGGCTTGGACAGGATCAGCCTGTCGACGATGTCGATGAGAACCTGCGCCCATGGCGTGAAGAAGAACATGGCGGACAAGACAAGCCCGCCGAGGATCGCAATGGCCGCGCCGCGTCCGGGGGATCCCTGCCCGAAAAAGTCCCTCAGCCAGCGCACGCCCAGCACGCCGCAGGCGACAGCCATCGCGAGAAGGCCGGTCGAGGCGAGCGAGGCGACCGCGAGCGCGCCGTTTCCGGCGGCGAGAACGCCGTGGGACAGACGGCCCTCGTCGATGAACCGCGACATGAAGTACGCAAAGCAGACGGCTGTGAAACTCGAGAACGCGGAAGCTTCAGGATAGCCGCCGATGACGCGCGTAACGCCGAGCACCGTCTGGTTGTCGAGGATCGCGTAGCTGGCGGTGCGAAACTGGGACAGGAACGGATCCAGCCCGAACACGTCTGCGGCTCCGAGCAGCATGTTCACACCGGCTGTCACAATGAGTCCGCGCTCCAGCACGCTGGCGCCGCTGCGGCGGCCGAGCGCGACGGCGCCGAAGAACACGACCGTTGAAAGCAGCATGTAGGCGGGTTGGGAGAGATTGCTGGTCTGCGGCGACAGCGGCGACAGCGAGGTGATGAACCGGTCGCTGACGCGCACGCCCTCCACGAACAGCACCCGGTTGTAACTGATCACCTGAACGTCGCCCTCGAAAAGGCGCGGCATGACGAACGCGCTGAACACGCTCCAGCCGGCGATCAGCAGCATGATCGCGACTGGCCATTCCGGCTTCGGAAGGACAAGGGCGCGCCGCTCAAGCGCCGGTTGCAGGAGAACGATCGGCGCAAGCAACCCGAACGCCACCGCGCTCGCGAGCACCGTCATGTTGCCAAGCGCGCTCAGGATGAAGACGGCGCCGGCGCCGAAGGGCAACAGCGCGCAGGCGGCCATGAACCCCCATTCGGGCTTTCTCAGCGCGACGAGCAGCGCAAGAAGCACGGGCGCAAGGAAAATCGGATAGTAGATCATTCGCCGGAGCGCTCCTGATCCGACAGGGTCAGAGCTGATTGAAGCGGGCCGGATGAAGCTTTCCCGTCATCCAGTGACGAAATGCGATCCAGTTGCCTTTCACCCGGCCGGCGCGATCCACCCAGGGCTCGGGACGCAACACCTTCACGTGGTTGGCGATCACGTTGCGAACCATCAGCCTGCGCGCGAACCGGCCGGACATGGTGCCCTTGCGCATGAGATACACCGGATTGGCGATCTGCGCGTAGCCGAGCTTCACGCCGGGCGCGCGGGCGCGTTTCACGCCGCGGTGCACGCCGTAGAAATAGGTGCTTGCGCAGGTGCGGCCGAACCGCGCGATCTGGCCGGCGAAATCGGTGTCCTCCTGCCAGGCGTAGGCCGGCAGCGTCTCGTCGAACCGCGTCTCGCCGACCGCGCTGGCGCGATAGGCCATGTTGCAGCCGTAAAGCCCCTCGCTGTCGCGGACAAGACGGCGCTCGACGGTCACAGCGCCGGCGTCATGCGCGTCGACCAGCGCTTCGGCCTCTTCAAGATCGAGCCCCGGTCCAAGGATGCCGTCGGCAAGCAGCGCGCCGCAGAACCCGGCGACGTCCTCATGCGCGGCGAAGGCTTCAGCAATCATGCGGACCGCTTCGCGCTCGGGAATGTAGTCGTCGTCGAAAAAAGCGATGACGTCGCTGTCTTCCAGCGCTGCGTCGAGAATACGGTTGCGCTGCGCGCACAGCCCGGGAGAACCGACGAGGATCTCGATCCATTCCGGCAGGGTCTCGCGCGGCGGCAGGTCCTCTTCACCCGTGACCGAGTAGATCACCCGGTGGGGCGCCACGCTCTGCCCGGCGAGCCGGCGCGCCATCACGGCGAGGTCTTCCGGCCGCCCCTTGCTGGCGATGCCCACGGTGACCTTGAGAAGAGCATTAGCGTTGGTCATGTCTTTTCCCGACCTGTTACGCACAGCCTGAAACCCGACAGCGCCGCCCGTCGGCGGCATTCTGTGCGCTGGCCCGTCCAGCGCAAGCCTCGGGCCGCCTGACCGCGATGCTTTGTACCGAAACGATCCAGCCGGCCGACGAGCGCCGGCCCGGCGCGGCGGGCGGACAGAGACGCGCTTCCTCCAGGCTCACGCAGCATCGGCCTGATCCCGGGACACGTCCTCGAGCGTTTCAAGCATGCGCCGCGCTGCGCTGTCCCAACTGAGATCGCGGGCGCGCTCCAGGCTGGCGCGCGAACGGCGCAATCGTTCCTCCGGCTGATCACGCAGCCGCTGGAACGCATCTCGCCAGGCGGCAGGATCGTCCGCCGGCGCGTAGATGGCCGCCTCCGCGCCCACCTCCGGCAGAGCGCCCTCGCGAGCCAACACGACGGGACAGCCAAGGGCCATGGCTTCGCCGGGCGTCAAACCGAAGCCTTCATGGCGCGCCGGCGCAGCCAGACACAGCGCATTCTCATAAAGGCTTCGCCGTTCGCCATCGGAAATCCGGCCCGTAAACACCACCGGCTCGCCCGGCTCGACCCCGAACGCCTCAGGCGAGCCGTTGCCGAAGAGCACGAGCCGCACGCCCGGGTCCGGCCAGCCGCCGAAAGCGCGGATGAGCACTTGCGTGTTCTTGTGATGCTTCGGGTTTGCGAGCGCGACGACATATCGCTGCGCTTCAAGGCCGAACTTGCCAAGGACGCGGTCGTCGCGCGGGGTTTCAAGGGCGTGATCGACGCCGTTGGGGATGACGACGATGCGCTCGGCCGGTGCGACGCCGTTGGCGATCAGGCGGCCCTTCGAATACTCCGAGACCGTGGCGATGCGGAGATGGCGTCGGCCGATGCCGAGATAGACGGACCTGTAATAGGCGTTGAACGCCGCGCTGGCGCTTGCGGGCGTATCGAAGACCTGAGCGTCGTGAATGAGCGTGACGGCGTTGGAGTGCAGAACCGGACCGAGATTGCACAGATTGAGAAGGATGCCGTCTTGCGCCGCGCGCGGAGCCAGGATGTGCTCCCACAGCAGCCCGTTCCGAGACGGAATGATCTGGAGGTTGAAGCCCTGCACGCACGGATCGGAGGCGGCCTCCCGGCTCCGCAGCAGGACGGTGAAATCATCAAGGCTCCAGGACGAAGCAGGATCAGCGATCAGTCGACGGAAGGCCTTGAAGTATTCCGATGCGACGAGGTCGACGGCTGTCAGGTTCCGGCCGGCGAACTTTCCGTTCAGATAGATATGCCGCGACATCAGAACACCGCTCCTGAAAGGCTCCGGCGCTCCAGTCCGTGAGGACCGCGATGCTCTTCCGGCAGCTCCACGCCTATTCCCTGACTGGCGAGTACGCGCGCCATGCCTGCGCGGAAATGCGTCTCGTCGAAGCGGCGCGCATGGGCGAGCAGGCTGGACGGATCCAGCCGGTCGAGCTTTTCCGCCTCGAAACGCTCCACCGCTGCGATCAGGCCCTCGACCGACTGATCCTGGAAATGCAGGCCGGTGTGTCCGTCGATTACGGTCTCGAGCGCGCCTCCGCGGCCGTAGGCGATCACGGGCCGGCCGGATGCGGCGGCCTCCACCGGCACGATCCCGAAATCCTCCTCGCCCGGAAAGATCAGCGCCTTGCAGCGTGCGAGGTGATTCCGGAGCGTTTCGAAATCCGTCTTGCCGAGAAAGCGGACGGTTTCGCCCGCCCGGCGCTGGAGCGCCCGCACAGCCTTGTCAGGCCCGCCAATGACGACGAGGGGCTTTTTCATCCGGGTGAATGCGTCGACGGCGAGATCGGGGCGCTTGTAGGGCGCCAGCTCGCCGAGCCAGAGATAGAAATCACCCAGCTCATCCGCCGGCGCCGGCGTGAAGGCGTCCACCTCCACCGGCGGATGGACGATTTCAGCCTCGCGCCGCCAGTATTTGCGGATGCGCGCGGCGACATGGCTCGAATTGGCGGCGAAAGCGTCCACCCGCGCCGCGCTGGTCACGTCCCAGCGCCGAAGGCCGGGCGCGAAGATCGGCATGGCCGTGCGCGCCGCCAGGCCGGCGCCCCGCCGGTACACATGGTACTGGTCCCAGAGATAGCGCATCGGCGAGTGGCAGTAGCACACATGCGGCGCATCCGGCGGCGGGATGACGCCCTTGGCCGGTCCGGCCTCGCTGGAGATCACGAGATCATAGCCCGACAGGTCCAGCGCCTCGAGCGCAGCGGGCATCAACGGCAGGTAGGACTGGTAAAGACGGCGCGCGAAGGGCAGCCGGCCTATGCCGGTTTCGCGGATCCTGTGGGCGCGGATCGCGTCGCTGGTGGCGGCGGGGTCATGGACATGGGTGTAGATGTCCGCATCCGGGAACATGCGGCAGAGCGCCTCGAGAACCTTCTCGCCCCCGCGCATGCCCACAAGCCAGTAATGAATGATCGCGACTTTCACGGCGTGCCCGCGCGCCTTCGGCGCTTCCGCGCGCCCCGGAAACGGACGCACCTCGCGGTCTTGCACGCCGCCTGCCAAGCCGGCCGCGGTCAGCCGTCCGCCGGCAACGGGCTCAGCGGCTCCGTCAGTCTCAGCCGCAGGCTGCGATGTTCCATTTCGAGGCATGAAACGCCCACGCATGCCGAATAATTGTTTCGGGATCGGACAAGCGGGGCTGGAAGTCCAGCAATTCTCGCGCGCGGCGTATATCCGCGACGAGGCGGGCCGCATCGCCCGGCCGGCGCGGAGCGATGTCGTGCGGCACGGGGCGGCCGGTGACGGCGTGGACGGCGTCAAGAATCTGGCGCACCGAAAAGCCGTCTCCCGTGCCGAGATTGCAGGCGAAGGAGGCCGCTCCGCCCGCCAACCGGTCGAGCGCCGCGAGATGGGCGTCGGCGAGGTCCATCACATGGATGTAGTCGCGCACGCATGTGCCGTCGGGCGTGTCATAATCGTCGCCGAAGAGCTTCATCGCCGGGCCGATGCCGGCGGCCGCCTTCAGCGCGTTCGGGATCAGGTGCGTTTCCGGGTCGTGCTCCTCCCCGATCTCGCCATCCGGGCTCGCGCCGGCCGCATTGAAGTATCGCAGCGCGGCGAACCGGACCCCGTCCACTGAGGCCACGTCGGCCAGCAGACGTTCGACGGCGAGCTTGGTCCGGCCATAGACGTTGACCGGCGTTTGCGGCTCCGCCTCGGTGATCGGAAGGCTCTCCGGCTCGCCGTAGGTCGCACAGGTCGAGGAGAAAACAAGCGGCTTGACGCCCGCGCGCGCCATCGACTTGAGCAGCGTGACGACCCCGCCGACATTGTTCTCCCAGAAGCGCAAGGGCTCGCGTTGCCCCTCGGCCACCTCGATGCAGGCGGCGAAATGCATGACGGCGTCCGGCTTGTGCGCGTCGAAACAGGCGTCCAGGGCTGCGCTGTCGCGGATGTCGCCCTTGAACAGCGGCCCCCAGCGCACGGCGTGGCGATGTCCCGAGACGAGGCTGTCAAAAACGATCGGCTCATCGCCGCGCGCCGCGAGGGCCTTGCAGACATGAGCGCCGATATAGCCGGCTCCACCGACGACGAGGACTTTCATGATGTGCGGCTCCTCCCTGAAACTGCGGGATCAGAGCCGCGCCGCGAGCGCAGCGATCTGCGCGTCCGCGGCGTCCAGCACTCCACTCCGATCATCTCCGCAGGCCTTGGCCTCCACGGCCTCCAGCAGGAGTCGCGCCATGTTCTCCGGCGGCGCTGAGAATCCGGCGGCATGCCACCGGCTGCGTCCCACCGCTTCGGCGAAGGCGGCCACCTTGCCGTCCCAGCCCAGCGAGACGGCCGGAACGCCGTAGGAGAAGGCGGGGACCACCGCGTGCAGGCGGTGTGCGATCACGCCGCGCGAGCCCGCCACGACGCGGGCCAGGTCTTCCGGGGTCTCCGGCTGTATGCATGCGGGACGCTCAGCGCCCCGATCGGCGATGAAATCCGACAGCCGCCTCATGAAGGCCCGATCGGGCGGTCCTCCGTTATTGAACAGTTCGACTTCGCACCCGGCCGCACGCAGTCTTTCGACAAGGACGCCGTACCATTCCAGCGCGGCTCCGGGCGCAGTCGCGCTGCCCCCGGCGTGATAGGCGATCTCCGACGGGCTCATCACGCCGATGCGCAGCGGTCCGCGCCCGGCTTCAGGCTCCGGCCAGACCCGGCTCGTCAGAACGCCGGGATCGAAAACGACCTGCGCCGGGCATCCGGCGGCCCCACCAAGGCCCTTGTTCCAGCGTTCGGCGGAGACGCTGTCGCGCACCGCCACGCTCGCCACGCGGCGGGCGGAGAAGGCATGGCGGAACAGGGCCTCGCCGCGCGGCGAAAAGGCGCCGCCGACGCCGACGCCATAGACGTGCACCGGCGCGTCCGCCGCCGCGGGCGAGGCCAGGGCGGCGGCGATTTTGACGGGGAAGTTGAGATCCTGATCCGCGATCAGGGCGCCCGGCCCGATGATCAGGGCTTCCGCGCCGGCCAGCGCTGTCCCGAAATGGGGCGCAAGCGTCTTCCGGCGGAGATAGGCGTGCGCCATCAGGACGCCCGCGCGCCGGACCGGCCCGGGGGACGCCGTGAGCATCTTCAGGAGCAGGCCGCGTCCGCCGCCGCCGACCGTGCCGAACCGCGTGCGGCCGCTCAGGTCGACCCATTCGATCTCAAGCTCCGGCCGCGCGGCGCGCAGGCGTGCGGAGAGGCATTCAGCCAGGAGGCCGTCCCCGAGATTGGCGCTGTAGGCGACGTTGAGCAGGCGCACGCGCACCGTCGTCTTCCCCCTTAACGGAGCCGCTCCGCGTAGAGCGCCTCCAGTCCGTCGAGCCAGGCCTCTTCACGAGAGGCGATCGAAAACGCGGTCGCGCGAGCCGCCTCGCTCATCGCCCTGACGCGCTGGTCGTCGCCGGTCAGCGCACGGAGTTCAGCGGCGAAACCGTCGATGTCGTCCATGTCGAGCGCAAGTCCGGCGCCGCCCGCTTCGATCTCCCCCGCAACGAGCGCATTGCTGCTGGCGATCACCGGCACGCCCGCGGCGAGCGCTTCACACGCGACGAGCCCGAAAGGCTCGGGCGCGCGGCTCGGCATCGCCACGACACGCGCGCGGCGAAGCAGCGCCTGCACGGCCTCGGCGGACACGTGCCCATGGAAGGCCGCCTCGGGATAGGCGGCCTCAAGCGCCGTTCTGAGTTCGCCGTCGCCGGCGAGTTCGGCGGGCGCGCCCGCGCGCCGCGCCGCCTCGAGCAGCCGGTCGGGGCCCTTCGCGCTGGTCATGCGCCCGAGGAACAGCACCATGGCGTTGCGCTCGGCTTCCACGCGCGGCGCTTCGCAGGCCGCCACGGGATTGCGCAGATCGACGAGCACCTCGCCCGGAACGCCGTGCGCCTCGAAATACGGCCGCTGGCCCGGGTGGATGAGCGCGATGCGCCCGCCAAAACGGGCAAGGTCGAGCGCCGCCTGTCTGGTCCAGTGCCGGGCCACGCGCCAGAGCTTGTGGGCGCGGTTGCGCTTGTCGCAATTGACCGCCGCGCAGGCTGCGCCGCCGCCGGTGAGCGTGCAGTCGCGATCGGTTCTGTAGTTGAAGTACGCCCCGTTCGGGCAGAACAGGAACATGTCATGCGCGTGAAGGACCGTGCGCGGCCAGACGGGCTTCAGGGCGGCGAGGATCGCGGGCGAAAGAAAGTGCGTCCAGTTGTGGACGTGAAACACGGTGTCGGACGGCTCCTGCGCGACGGTTTCCGCGACGCGGCGCGCCGCCTCGGCGTTCCACAGGCCTGAAACAAGGCCTCCCGCCCCGCCGGTCCCGACCCGCACGCCCTCAATCAAGTCAAGCGTCACGCCCGCGTCCTGGAGATCCCGCGGCTCCGACTGCGGCTTGCGGGCGATGAAGCTGACGTCGCGGCCCCGTCGCGAAAGCCCGATCGCGGCCTTGACGGCGAGACCCGTCGCGCCGCCCTTGGCGACAGCCTCGTCATTGATGATGACGACGCGCCGGCTCACACCGCGGACTCCCGCATCGTTGCGGGCCGTCTCCGCCGGTCACTGTCCTCGAGGCGACGCGATTTCAGCGCGGCGGGCCTGAAGCCGGAAAACAGGGTTAATGCGGCCGCGGCCGCCGTCAGGCCGGCGAAGGCCTTCGGGGCCAGGTGCGGCCGCGTCCCGATCACAGGCTCAACACCTCCGGCGACAGGCCGAGCTTGTCGAGATCGGCTTTGATCTCCGGCACGTAAATCGGGTTCATGACGATGACGAGATCCGGCCGGAGATCGACGAGCGCTTCCGGCGACACGATTTCATGGCCGGTGACGGGCATGAAGCTGCCTTGCCGGTGCGGGTTGATGTCGACGGCGGCGCGCACGCGCTCGCCGACGTTCAAGGTCGTCAGGAACGACACCGCCTTGGAGCCCGAACCCCAGAGGACCACCGTCCGGCCCTGCGCGGCGGCTTCGTTCACGCTGCCGCGCCAGCGCGCGTGCGCGGCTGCGACGCGGTCGGGAAAGCTCTCGACGAGATTGGCGATCTCCGCCTGGTCATCCTCGGCGGGAAGCGGCAGGAGCGATGCGTCTGCGGCCGGAACCGCCTCGATGGTCAGATACTGTTCATCGTATTCGGTGGCGAGATCGGTCACGTCGAACCCTGCGCGGCGGAAAGCGCGCGCGAGCGATCCCGGCGTGAAATACGAGCAGTGTTCGTAGTAGATGTCCTCGAAGGCGCACGTGCGAAGGATGCGCAGCGCCTCGGGTATCTGGAAGAAGACCCGCGTATCCTCGCGGCCTTCGAGGCTGCGCCGGATCACGCGCAGGAAGGCCTCCACGGCCGGAACATGCTCCAGCGTCATCTTGCAGACGACCATGTCGGCGTCCGCCGCGCCATGGGCCTCGGTGTAGTATTCCGGCACAAGCGTGACGCGCGCGGCCCCCTCCACGCCCTCGATGCGGTCCTGACGCGCGCTCGGATCAACGCCGAGCCCCGTCACTCCGGCCATCTGGGAAAGCAGAAGCAGGAACTCGCCCTTGCCGCAGCCGATCTCCAGCACGCGCTTGCCCGCCAGGTCGTGACGCTCGATCAGGCGCGCGGCGAGTTCGCGGTGAAACCGGGAGAATGTGGGCGAAAAGCCCTGGGTCTCCTCGTAGCGGCCGGAGTATTCGGTTTTCGAGAGATCGAACGCGGTGTTGTAGATGAAGCCGCACGACGCACACGCCCCCAGGCGGACATCGCCGGTCGGACACGCCGCCGCCGCTTCGCGCGTGTCGAACAGGAGGCACGAATTGGTGGGAACCTCGCGCACCTCGTAGAAAATGCGCACCCGATCGCCGCCGCAGGCGGGACAGGCGTCCTGCCCGGCCGCACCCTCCAGCGCGCCGGACGCGAGCACATCAGCGGTCATGGCGTCTCTCCGGATCAGACGATGTGAAATTCGGGAACGGGAATGATGAAGCGGCCGCCCGCCTCGCGGTAGGCCGCCTGCTGCTCCAGGATTTCGTCTGCGAAATTCCAGGCGAGCACGAGCGTGTAATCCGGCCGGCGCTCCAGCAAGGCCTCGGGCGGAAGCACCGGAAGCCGGGCGCCGGGCATCAGCTTGCCCTGCTTGTGCACGTTGCGGTCGACCACGAAGTCCAGCGCATCGGCGCCGACGCCGCAGAAATTCAGCATGGTCGCACCCTTCGCCGCCGCGCCGTAGGCGGCGATCCGGGCGCCTTCGCCCTTCAGACGGGCAAGCTCCGAGGTCAGCCGGTCGCGCAGCGCAGCGACGCGGTCGGAGAAATCGAGGAAATACGCCAGACGATCGAGACCCTCGGCCGTCTCGAGCGCGAGCTGATCCAGCACGCTGGATTGCTTGTCTTCGCGCGTCTCCACGAACAGGCGCAGCGACCCGCCATGGATGGCGAGATGCTCGATGCGGTTGAGATGAAGACCGTGCCGGCGGAACAGCGCATCCAGCGCGGTGACCGAGAAATAGCACAGGTGCTCATGATAGATCGTGTCGAATTCAACGTGATCGATCAGAGGCTTGAGATAAGGCGCCTCGATCACCGCCACGCCGTCGTCCTTCAGGAGCGCGGCGATCCCGGCGACGAAGCCGTTCGTGTCGGCCACGTGAGCCAGCACGTTGTTGGCGTGGACGATGTCGGCGCGGACCCCTTCGGCGGCGAGGCGCTCGGCGAGGCTGCGGGTGAAGAAGGCGAGCTCCGTGCGCACCCCGGCCTCGCGCGCGGCCTTCACAGGCCCTTCGGCGGGATCGATTCCAAGCACGGGCACGCCGGCCTCGACGTAGTTCTTGAGCAGATAGCCGTCATTGCTCGCCAGCTCGACGACCAGGCTGTCCGGTCCGAGCCGGCGTTCGGCCAGGCGGTCGAGCGCGTTGGCGCGCGAATGCGCCAGCAAGGCGGGCGAGAAGCTCGAATAATACGGATACGCGTCCGCAAAGAGGATTTCCGGCGCCACCGTTTCAGTGATCTGCACGAGGGTGCAGTCCTCGCAGAAGACGACCTTCAGCGGAAACACCGGCTCCGGTTCGCCTGCGCGCGCGGGATCGATCAGCCGGTCGGCGAGCGGCGTGCGGCCCAGGTCGAGCACCGGCGAGAGCGACGCCGACCCGCAGGAGCGGCAGGCGGTCTCGGTGCGCGAGGTGGATTGGACAGGTCCGGTCATGGCCTCACACGGTCTCCAGACGCTGCAGATCGGGCGAGAGCGCGCCCGTGGCGATCAGCTTCTTCACGTGCGAGATGCGGCGGTAGCGCTCGCCTTCGAACTCGTCGAGCGTGACGCCGGTGCGGACATAGGCGTCGTAGAGCTCCTCGACGCCGCGGCGGCAGGTCCATTGCGGCTTCCAGCCGCGCAGGCGCCGGGCGATATGATTGCAATCGACCCGGTAATTGCGAGCATCGGGCCCTGCGTCGCTGGCGAAACCAAGACGCGCGCCCGGCACGACGTCGCGCACGATCTCGGCGATTTCGCGGATCTGATAGTTCTCGCTCGTCTGGCCGATATTGAACGCCTGCGCGTGCACGTCGGCGCGATCGGCTTCGAGGATCACGCGGTAGGCGTGCGCGATGTCGCGCACATGCACGATCGGACGCCAGGGGCTGCCGTCGCTCTTTAGATGCACCTCGCCGGTCGTGAAGGCCCAGGCGGTGAGATTGTTGACCACCAGGTCGAAACGAAGCCGCGGGCTGAGACCATAGGCGGTCGAGGCGCGCAGGAAGGGCGGGCTGAAACGCTCATCGGCCAGCGCGGAGACCGCCTGCTCCACCTCGACCTTGGAAACGCCGTAGGGCGTGACCGGATTGAACACGCCGCCTTCATCGATGAAATCGTCGCCCGATGCGCCGTAATTCGAACAGCTCGACGCAAACAGGAAGCGCGAGACGCCCGCGCGCTTGGCCAGTTCGGCCAGTCGGATCGAAGCCGTCGCGTTGATCTCGCGGGTGAGTTCCGGACGGTAGTCGCCAAGCGGATCGTTCGACAGGCCGGCGAGGTGGATCACCGCGTCGAACCGCGACAGCGTCTCCACGGCCGCTTCCGCGTTGGCGGTGAAGCGCCGGACGTCGCCGCCGACGCAAGGTATGTCGACGATTTCGCCTTCGAAGGTGCAGGCGGCGAAGAGATCGCTGTCCAGTCCCGACACGTCGTGTCCGCCCTCAAGAAGGAGCGGCGTCAGCACGGTGCCGATGTAACCCAGATGACCGGTGAGGAGGACGTTCACGGCTTATTCGCTCCAGAGTTTCCAGGGCGCGGCGCCGCCGGCCCAGAGATCGTTGAGGATCTGCTTCTCGCGCATGGTGTCCATGCACTGCCAGAAGCTTTCATGCTTGTAGGCCATCAGCTGGCCGTCGGCGGCGAGGCGGGAGAGCGGCGCGTGTTCGAACATTACGTCGTCGCCGTCGATATAGTCGAACACGCCCGGCTCCAGCACGAAGAACGCGCCGTTGATCCAGCCCTCCCCGATCTGGGGCTTCTCGGTGAAGCTGGTGATCTGGGCGCCCTGGATGTCGAGATGGCCGTAGCGTGCGGGCGGCCGCACCGCCGTCAGCGTGCAGAGCTTGCCGTGCGAGCGGTGGAAATCGAGCAGCGCCTTCAGGTCGATGTCGGCGACGCCGTCGCCCCAGGTCACCATGCAGGTCCCCTCGCCGAGCCAGTGCTGCAGGCGCTTGATGCGCCCGCCGGTCAGGGTCGACGCGCCCGTCTCGACCAGATCCACGCGCCAGTCGGGAATGTGGCAGTCGCGATGCGCGACGACCTCGCCGGAGCGCGTGTCGATCGAGAGCGATCCCGCGCCGGTCATGTAGTCCTTGAACCAGCTCTTGACGTACTCGCCCTTGTAGCCGAGCGCGATGCAGAACTCGTTGAAACCCTGAGCGGAATAGATCTGCATGATGTGCCAGAGGATCGGCATGCCGCCGATCTCGACCATGGGCTTGGGCCGCAGGCCGGTCTCCTCGGCGAGGCGCGAGCCCAATCCGCCAGCTAGAATACCGACTTTCATGGCTACTGGTCCTGATTGGCGGAAGCTCTGCGACCCTTGATCAGGTCCATGATCCCCGGAGCCACGAGACGAACCACTTCCGGCGCGTATCGTCTGAGATTCCCCGGCTCAACAATATGCGAGAGCGCCGCCATTCTCGTCCGGCCGACGGGGCTCAGATCGGGATGGCGCCCGGCGATCTCCCAGAGGTGCATGGCGAGCGAGATGCGCGAGGCGGTGGCGAGGCGGCTGGCTTGACCGTTCTGCCATGCGGCGCGCACGGCCGGATCGACGATGCGCATCGACCGCTTGCGGTGATCGCGATTGTAGAAGACCGCCTGCTCGACACGAAGCCATTCGCCCAGCAAGGCGGTCTCGGACAGCAATGTCCGGTCGGAACCGTAAAACGGCCGATGAAGGCTTGTTTTGTCGAGCATCGACTTGCGGAACAATCCGAAGATGGGAAAGCAAGTGCCCATCGTCCGGAGTGATTTCAGAAATCGATTGCGCGGAACCGGATCAAGCAACTCGACAGCATCAACCCAGTCGTGTCGATCCTCCGGGATGATCTCTCCGTCGTCGTCGATCGTTATTGTCTGGCCGAACGCGACAGAGGCCGTCGGAACCGAGTCAAGCGCCTCCACGCAGGCTTCAACGTAATTTTCGCTGACAATATCGTCGTGCGCGCACCATTTGAGATATTCGCCGCGCGACAGTTCGTAGCCGCGATTATAGTTTTTCGCCGCGCCAAGATTCTCCGGATTGCGCACATAACGAACGCGCGAATCCGACGCTGCATAAGCCTCACAGATGTCGCGCGTGGCGTCTTCAGAGGCGTTGTCTGTAATGACCAGTTCAAAATCGGGAAAAGTCTGACCGAGGAGCGAGTCGATCGCCTCGCGGATATAGCGCTCGCCGTTATAGACCGGCATCGCCAGCGTCACGCGTGGCCCGACCCCGTTTGTTGCATGCTCGTCGTTCACGAAGTCCCCCCAAAACCCACTTTAATTATGGCGTCATCCTTGTAGGCGGACTGCAACCGACATGCCAGCAGGAGATGGACCTGAAGTGCGAATCAGCATCGCGGACTCAGAGCGCAGGACGGATGAAAAGGATTCCGGACCGGCGGCTGCGCGTGCAATACGCAACGCGACCGTCACCCGCCAAAGCGCTTTCGAGCCGGCTGCTCAGCCGGGCGCGTGGATCGCGACGCCCGCTCAAACGCCTCGCCCTCGCTCTGCGGACATCAGCGCCCTCCAACGTGGAGCATCCGGCGCCTTAGCGGTCTTGATCAGGATGTGCGCGAGGGTCGGCGTCCAGCCAGGCGTTTCGCCATGTGATAGGCTTCATTGCCGAGAAGCTGGCGCAGCCAAAGCTTCCAGCGGGAGATTGCAGATGAACTCACGAGATCACGGGCCGAACGGCTGAAAGACCCCTTGATCAGAAGTTCATTTGTTTCAATGCAGATCACAGGCTTTCCCGACATGTCTGCAATGGCGGTGGCCTGCACATACTCGCTCTCAATGAAAAGGCTGTGCGGCGACTGCGCGTAGTATCTGGCTTTCGCCTCGCCGTGGCTTTCGCTTGCGTCGCCCACCATGACGAGTTCGTCGTACGAGACCCGGTTACGGCGCGTCCAGTCTTCGGTCACGCTGCGATAGGCTTCCCGGCGGCCCGTAATCAGCACGCCCACCTTGCGGCTGGGGGTCAATAGCGGCGGGGTCTCTCTCAGATACTCCGCATAGAGCGCTTCCTGCTGCTGAACCGCAGGCGGCACGTTCGGGCACAAAACCCCATCAATATCGCAGCACGCGTTCGCCAACAGCGTGCTGTGCATGAAGTTCCATTCAAACAGCGGACGGTGCGGGACCATGTCGAGCACAATATCCACGTCCGGATGGGGATCGGTCATGGCGTAGACGGCGCAATAGACGATGCGGCCGGGCTTGCCTGACGCCTCGATGCGCCGCCGGATTTCGCGGATGGACGCGCCCGCGCCGACGCAATCGTCAATGACGAGAACGCAGCGATCCGCCGAAAGCGCGGCTTCGAAGTCCGGCCGGACCTTCGTCGATCCCGCCTCGAGGAGCCGGTCGTTGATGAAGCCGTCCACATCCGCGAGCGGCGCGTTCAGCAGCACTGAGAGAAACGTCGCCGGCGCCATCCCGCTGCGCGGAACGCCGACGACAAGATCTATCTTCGCGGGCAATCGGCCGCGACCGTTGCGGATCGAGACGGCCATGTCCGCGTACGATTTGTAGATCATCGCACAAGTCCTGCATCCTGACGCCCTCTGGCGTTACCTTCGATGTAAGCAATGAACGCACCAATTCACATGGCTTCAGGGTCAAAATCGGTATTCTGCTTTCATTGCTGGACGAGCCGCCTGAAAAGGAAGCTAAACCACGAGCCGCAACACTCTGATGACGCCGCGCGGCGCCGATTTTGAATGAATCCGGGACGTCTCTCTCCGGGCATCCGGCCGGCGCCGCCGCGCGAGACCCGTGCCCTCGTCCTACTCCGAACGGAGCCAGCAGCCCCTCATGTCGCGGCGTCAAGCCATCGCAAAACGCACCACGGCCGCAAGCGGCGGTTTCATCGCCGCGCGCTTCGCCGCACGGATCATCGACCTTGTCTCGATCACGCTTCTCGCGCGGCTCCTGACACCGGAAGATTTCGGCCTGGTCGCGATCGCGGTCGTGATGATGCAAATCCTCGAAACGGTTTTCGAGGTTCCGTTCTATGCGGCGTTGCTGCGCGCGCGCCCGCTGCAGCGCCGGATGATCGACACCGCCTTCACGCTGAGCCTGGGCCGCGGCCTGCTCACCGCGATCCTCCTCGCCGCAGCCGCCTTTCCGGCGGCGGCGATTTATGACGACCCGCGTCTGGCGCCGCTCGTCCTGGTGCTCGCCATCGCACCCCTGGCGCGTTCGGTGCGAAGCCCGCGCATGGTCCTCTACAGCCGGCGCCTCGACGCCCGGCCGGAGCTCTTCATCGAGGTGTCGAGCAAGCTGGCCGCCTTCATCGTGTCGCTGACGCTGGCTTGGAGCACCGGCAGCTATTGGGCGATCGCCCTGGGGGCGGTCGTCGCGCCGATTGCAGGCGGAGCGATGTCATTTATCTGGGCGCCCTATGCCCCTCGTCTGCGAATGAAGGAATGGCGCTTCTTCTTCGAGTTCGCGGGCTGGTTGACGGTCAATCTCGTCTTCTCCGCCCTTCTGTGGCAATTCGACAAGCTCTATCTCGGCGGCCGGATCACGGAAGCGGAGCTGGGCGCTTACTTCATCGCCTCGACGTTGGCGCACCTGCCCTTCACGATCGTTGCCCAACCCGTTCTGCGGCCGTTCGCAGCCGCCTTCACGCTCAGCGACGCCAAGCAGAGGCTCAGCGGCGCTTACATCAAGGCGATCACCGCGATCACGCTGGTGACCGCGCCGATCGTGCTGTCGTTCTCCATACTTGCAGAACCGGCGACCTATCTCCTTCTGGGGCCGGGCTGGGAACAAGCCGGTCTCTGGGTCAGCCTGTTGACCCTGCCGGTTCTCATCGCGGTGCAGAAGCATGTCGTGATGTCGGCGTGCGTCGCCCTTCACCGCACCCACTACGCCGCCGCCATGGGTGCGGTGGAGTTCGCCCTTTTCATCCCGGCGCTTGTGATCGGCTTCGCCAGCTTCGGCATGATCGGGGCCGTCGCAGCGCGCCTGGTGGTCGCCGTGCTGCTTTGGCCCGTGACGATCATCGTCGCAAAGCGCCTGACAGGCGTGGAGTATGTCCGGCAGCTGGGCGCGCTCTCGCGTCCCGCCATCGGCGCTGCGGCGATGCTGACGGTTCTGATGTCTCTTGGCGCACTGTTGAGCTGGGACGGCACCGCGCTCGGCAGCCTTGTTTACATAGGCGTTCTGGGCGGAGCCGCCCTGTGCGCCTACCTGCTGGCCGTGCTCGCCGCCTGGCGCGCTGCGGGCAAGCCGGACGGGCTGGAGCAGATCGCCTGGTCCATGGCTGGAACGATGATGCGCCGGTCTGGAGCCCTGCTGAGGAAAGCGGACTAGGACGGGCGCACCGGCGCAGCGTCAACACGATCCGTCCGCAGGGGCGCCGCTGACTCCGGCATTAGGTTATGAAGAGTGATCGACAGATCGGGTGCCGATGCGCTCTTGGACCCTCATCATTCCCTGCGGCGACGATCCGGACGGGCTGGCGGACACGCTCGACAGTCTCGCAACCGCCTGGCCGGCGGAGATCGCGCTGGACGCCGTCGTCGTGAATGACGGAGGCCACGCCGGCGTTTCCTCCGTCGTGGCGCAACATGGCGGGTGCGTGCGCGAGATCATCCAGCAACCCCAGAGCGGTTCATACGCTGCACGAAACCTCGGAGCCGCCGAGACGCACGGCGACATTCTGGTTTTCGTCGACGCCGACTGCCGGTTCGGCGACGGATTTTTCGGCGCAATGGCGGATGCGCTCTCATCAGCGGACTATGTCGCTGCGGACGTCCGGATCGAACCGGAGGCCTGCCGGACGCTCGGGGAGATGTACAGCTGTCTGACCGAGTTCAATTCCGCGGCGGCCTTCAAGCAGCAGCGTTACGGCTTCACCGCCTGTCTCGCCGTGACGCGCGCGCTGTTTGAACGCGCCGGCCGCTTTGACGGAGGGTTGTTGTCGGGCGGCGACCTGGAGTTCGCACGCCGCGCGGAACAAGCCGGCGCCGTCATGCGGTTCCGGCCCGACGCTTATGTCATTCACCCGCCGCGCGGGTTCGGCGCGCTGATGCGCAAGGAAGCCCGGGTCACCGCAGGGGCGAAGCAGCTCAAGGCGGAACATCCCGGCATCTTCATCCCGAACGCCGCCGCGGGGGGCGCCGGCGCCCTTTCAGGCCTGAAGAAGCTGTGGCGACATGCCGGACCGCCTCCCCTTGCCGGATATGCCCACCCGCTGACGAGATTCGGCCGGCGGCGGGCGCCGCTCCTCTACGGGCTGGCCTGGTGGGCGAAACTCCGGAAGCTCTGGATCATCGCGGTTACCCCGCCATTTGTCCGTCCGGAGAATAAATGACGGCGCGCCTCAGCGCCGGACCAGCAGGTGCGGACCAAGCTCGTCAAGGCTGGTGACCCCCAGGAGCGCAAGGTCGCGGTCGATCTCCTGTCCGAGCAGCGAAAACGCATGCCGCACGCCTTCGCGCCCGGCGGCGGCGGCGGCGTAGAGGAGCGGACGGCCCACGAAGACATAGGCTGCGCCAAGACACAGCGCCTTGATGACGTCGCCGCCGCGCCTGATCCCGCCGTCCATCATGACCGGAACGCCCGGCGCTGCGGCGATGATTTCGGGAAGCGCCTCAAGCGGCGAAACGGCGCCGTCGAGCTGGCGCCCGCCATGGTTGGAGACGATGACGCCATCCGCTCCCGCCTCGACGGCGCGCGCGGCGTCCTCTCCGGCCAGCACGCCCTTGATCACCAGACGTCCCGTCCAGAGACGGCGGATCGCCTCGAAATGGGTCCAGCCCAGATTGCCCCGGCTCGAGAAGTCCCGCTGGACATGCCGCGAAATGATCGGCGCGCCGCGTTCGGCGAAGGAGTTCTCGAAATGCGGCATCCCGCGCTTTGCAAGCGTCCGGGCGAACACGCCGATTAGCCAGCGCGGCTTGACCAGTCCGTCGAACGCGAGCCTGAGGCTGGGGCGAAGCGGCGCGGAAAACCCCGCGCGTACGAGATTTTCGCGATTGCCCGAAACCGGCATGTCGACGGTCACCACAAGGGTCTTCACGCCCGCGGCCGCCACCCGGTCCAGCAAGGCGCGGATGCGGTCGAAGTCGCCAGGGACGTACGCTTGAAACCACAGATCCGGATTGACCGCCGCAACCGCCTCGAGCCGCGTCAGCGACGAGCCGCTGAGGACGGCGGCGGCGCCCGCCTCGCGCGCGGCGGCGGCGACCACGCGGTCCCCGTCGAAAGCGGCGAGCGCGGCAAGGCCCATGGGGGCCGCGCCGACCGGCAGCGCGTAGGGTTGGCCGAACACGGCCGCGGCCATCGATCGGCGGGAGACGTCGCGCAGCACCCGCGGCTTGAACGCATAGCCGGCGAACGCATCAAGATTGGCCTGGCAGGACCGGTTATCCGCAGCCGCTCCCGACACATATCCCCAGACCGGGCGGGGCAGGCGCGCCTTCGCGGCGCGCTCGAAATCCGACAGACAGAGAATGCGCGAAAACCGCCCCTGCGCCGAGCGCGCATCGCGATACCAGGCGTTGCGCGAAACGGCCGCCTCAATGTCTTTGTCAATGCCGGATGCGGTCATCGTTTTTGGACCCGCGAAAGATGGAGGCATGGCTCCATGCATGCGCGGCGCCGTCAATCCCGCCGCCTGCGCTTCAGGCGGGCGCGGCGAGGGCGAGCTGCAGGTCGATGACGGCGGCGGCGAGATCCGCCTCGCTGTCGACAAACGCCTCGCGGCTGTCGATCAGCGTCCGCTGGGCGTCGAGCACGTCGATGAAGCTGGCCAGCCCCTCGCGATAAAGCGCATTCAGCTGGTCGAAAGCCTGCTCGCTCTCAACGACGGCCACATCCAGATCCGCAAGCGTTTCGCGCACGCTGCGGATAGCGACGAACCCGGTCTCCACCTCGCGCAGGGCGTCCAGAAGCGCCTGCTCGTAGAACAAGGCGGCTTCGCGCGCGCGCGCTTCCGCGGCGGTCACCTCCGCGCGGCGGCGCCCTAGATCGAAGATCGGCACGTCCACGAACGCGGCGAGTGCGGCGGCGACGTCGTCGCCGGCGCCGTCCGTCAGGTCAAAAGAGACCGAACCGGGAAGGCGCAGGCCGGGATAGAGGTCGGCGGCCTGAACCCCGATCTCGGCTGTCGCCGCGACAAGCCCGGCCTCCGCCGCGCGCAGGTCCGGCCGGTTGCGGAGCAAGTCGGCGGGCGCGCCCGACGCCATCGGCTCGTCATAGCTCAGGCCGAGGGCGGCTTGCGCGTCGCCTTCCGCCTCAAGCTGAAGACCGAAGGCTTCAAGCGAGCCGCCCGGCGTGCGGCCGAGCAGAACGGCCAGACCATTGAGCGCGCTGGCGCGCTGAAGGGCGAGATTGCCGCGCGAGGCACGCGTGCGCGCGAGATCCGCCGCAGCGCGGCGCACGTCGAGATCGGCGGACAGCCCGGCTTCGGCGCGGCTCTCCACGATGTCGAGCGTGCGTTGCTGCAATTCCAGCGAGGCGTCCAGAAGCGCAAGGCGCGCGCGCGTCCGGCGCAGCTCCACATAAAGCGACGCGACCGCAGCAGCGGTCAGCCGGCGCACGTCCGCAACATTGTACTGCGCGGCAAGCGCCTGCGCGCGCGCCTGTTCCGACGCGCGGCGCAGCCGGCCGTTCACATCGATGACCTGCGCAGCCGACAGGCCGGCGGCGGCGTCATCCGCTCCCGTTGAGCGCAGCGTATAGGACGCCTCGCCGTCGAGCGTCGGGAAGAAATCCGAACGCGCCGCGCCCGCAAGCGCTTCAGCCGCAGCAAGCCTTTCGGCGGCCTGCGCGATTGAGAGATTGTCCGACAGCGCCGTCTCAACCAGCGAGGTGAGCACGGGATCGTCAAAGCCCGTCCACCAACGCGGCGCATCAGCGGCGCGGGCGTTCGCATCCGGCGCGCCGGCGTACTGGTCCGGCACCGGAAGGTCCGGCGCGGCGTAATCCGGACCGGCCGCGCACGCGCTCAGAAGGCCCGCGGCGAGACACGCGATCACGCGTCCGGTCATTCCGCCGGACCCGGGTCGGTCTGACCCGCCTTCTCCGCGGCTTCGAGTTCGCTGGCGAGGCGGCGCTCGGCGGCCGAGCGCGGCGTGCCGAAACGCGCCAGTCCGAGATAGACGACCGGGGTGAGGAAGAGCGTGAAGGCGGCGGCGAGCCCAAGCCCGCCGAAAATGGTCCAACCGATCGCGGCGCGCGCTTCCGCGCCGGCGCCCGCGGACAGGATGAGCGGCAGCGCGCCAAGCACGGTGGAGAGCACGGTCATTGCGATCGGCCGCAGACGGATATTGGCCGCCTCCTCGATCGCCTCGCGCACCGACTTGCCTTCCGCCCGGAGCTGATCGGCGAATTCGACGACTAGAATGCCGTTCTTCGCCATCAAGCCGATGAGCATCACAAGCCCGATCTGGGAGAAGATGTTGAGTGAAACGCCGGTGAAAAAGAGCGAGTAGATCGCTGCGGCCAGCGCGAACGGCACCGTGACCATCACCACGATCGGGCTCGTCAGGCTTTCAAATTGCGCGGCAAGCACGAGGAAGACGATCACCAGCGCGAACGCGTAGGTCAGCGCCAGTTCGCGGGTCGCCTCGTTGAGCGTCTCGGCCTCGCCCTCGAACAGCATGTCGATGTCGCCTGGAAGCGTCTCCTCGCCGAGCCGGCGCATCTCCTCGACGGCTTCCGCGATCGTCGCGCCGCCCACGATGTCGGCTTCCAGTTCGATGGCGCGGCGTTGCTCGGTGCGGTCAAGCTCGGCGGCGACGCCCTCTTCCACGATCTCGGTGATCGCCAGCAGCGGGATCAGCTCGCCGGAATTTGCGCGCACGTAAAGATTGCGCAGATCCGAGGGATCGCTGATCGCCCCGGTGGCGCTTTCCAGAATGATCGGGATCGCCTGATCGTCGACATTGAGATCAACAAGATTCTCGCCGTCGACCATGGCGCGCAGCGTCACGGCCAGTTCCGAGAGCGGCACGCCGAGATCGGCCGCGCGCCGGCGGTCGATGCGCACGGAAAGCTGAGGCTGGGTGGGCTGGTAGCTGATCTCCGGGTTCTCAAGAATCTGCGATTGCGCATCGAGGCATTCCGAGAGCGCCCGCGCGGCCTCGTAGATCTCCCCATAGTCACCGCCGGTGAGCGCCACTTCGATGCCGCTGCGGCCGCCGCCGCCGCCGCCAATGTCGAGGCTGCCGCGCCCAAACGCGCTGACGCGCGCGCCCGGGATTTCCGATAGCGGCCCGCGCAGGGCGTTGACGATCTCCTGCTGGGAGCGTTCGCGCTCGTCCCAGGGCGCGAGCGGGGCGGTGATGAAGACGCGATTGGGATCCCATCGGCCCACCACGGTGAACAGGGAATCGATCTCGCCGCTGTCCAGATAGGGTTGCAGCACATCCTCGATGGCGTCGGCCTGGCGCTCCATGTAGTCGAGACCCACCCCGTCGGGACCGCCCGCCCAGACATAGACGACGCCGCGGTCCTCTTCAGGTACGAGTTCGCGCTCCAGCGCCATGGCCGCGAAGACTGCGCCCAGCGCCCCCGCGACGCAGAGCCCGAAGGTGATCCAGGCGCGGTCCAGCGCCAGCCGGATCGTGCGCGCGTAGGCCGCCGAGAGCGCGCCGCCCACGCGCCGCAGCGGTCCGCGCTTATGGTCCCCGGTGGTGAGATCCAGCCGCGCCGCGAAGGCCGGCACGACGGTGAGCGCCACGAAAGAGGAAATCACCACGGCAAGCGCGAGCACGAAACCGAACTCGCGGAACAGCCGCCCTGCGGTCGACGGCAGAAACGAGATCGGCACGAAGACGGAGACGAGAACGGCCGTCGTCGCCACCACGGCGAAGAAGACCTGGCGCGATCCGATCACGGCGGCGGCCCGGCGCCCGACGCCCTTGGCCTGAAGGCGGTGGATGTTCTCCAGCACGACGATGGCGTCGTCCACGATCAGGCCGGTCGCCAGGACCAGCGCAAGGAGGGTGAGCAGGTTGACCGAGAAGCCGAGCAGCCAGATCCCGGCGACCGCGCCGACGAGCGCAGCCGGTATGGCGGCCGACGGGATCAGGGTCGCGCGGAATTTTCCAAGGAAAAGCCAGATGGCGGCGACCACGATCAGGATGGTGAAGGCGAGGCTTGTCAGGACCTCCCGCACCGACTGGCGGATGAACTCGGCGTCGTCTGAGGTGACGACGATCTCCAGATCGTCGAACCGTTCGTTGAGCGCAGCGACGCGCGCCTGGACGGCGTCGGAGATGTTGATGGTGTTCGAACGCGCCTGCCGGATCACGCCGATGCCGACGATGTCGCGTCCGTCCAGCCGGGTGAAGCTCGAGGCGTCGGCGGGGGCGAAATAGGCTTCCGCAACGTCGCCGACGCGGGTCTGGCCGCTGATGATCACGTCCTTGACGCGTTCGGGCGTTGCGGCCGTGGCCTCGGCGCGCACGATGAGCTGCTGGTCTTCCGACCGGAAGCTGCCGACCGGCACGTCGAAGGGCGCCTGTTCGAGCGCATTGGCGACGTCGCCGATGGTCAGTCCGAAGCGTGACAGGCGGAGCGGATCGATGACCACGCGCAATTGCCGCTCGCGCGTCCCGAAGAGATCGACCGTTGCAACCCCCTCGATGGCGGTCAGCTCGGGCACGATGTCGTTTTCGATCAGCCGCGTCAGGCTCTGCTCGTCATAGACGTCGCTCAGCACGGCAAGGCTGACCACGCTTTCGGCGTCATCGTCCGCCTTGACGACGTTGACCTGCTCGACGCGGTCGGGAAGCTGCCTCTGGACCTGGCTGACGGCCTCGCGCACGTCGGAAGCCGCCGTGTCGAGATTGACCCCCGGATTGAACTCGACCCGGATTCGCGCGCTGTTTTCCTCGGATGAGGAGCGGATCTCGCGGACGCCGGACACGCGCGCCGCCGCGCCTTCGAGCACGCTTGTGACTTCCGCGTCCATGGTTTCCGGCGCGGCCCCGGGCAGGGTTGCGCGGATCGTGACGATCGGACGGTCGACGTCGGGCAGCTCGCGGACCTCCACGCCGAGCAGGGCGGCGAGGCCGGCGATGACGATCAGAAGGTTGAGCACAACCGCGAGGATCGGCCGCTTCACCGCCATGGCGGGAAGATCGGAGACGGGAGACTTCATTCGCCGAACGCGCTGTCAGAGGCGGCTGTGGAGCCGACAGGAGCGCCCTCCTCCATGCGCGGCTCGGCGCTGCGCGTTTCGAGAATGCGCACAGGCGAGCCGTCGCGCACCTTCTGCACGCCCTCGGCGATCACAAGATCCCCGGCGCCGAAATCGCCGCGCACGAGCACGCGGCCCTCGCGGCGGGCGATCAGCGTCACCGGTTCCTGGCGCGCCGCACCGTCGCGCACGATCCAGACATAGGCGCCGTCGCTGCCCCAGCTGATCGCCGCTTCCGGCACCGCCGGCCAGGGCTCTCCGGGCAGGCTGACGCTGACGCGGAAGCTCATTCCGGGGCGCAGCACGTCGGCGGCGTTGTCCAGCTCCGCTCGCACGGTGAAGGTCCGCCGCGTCGGATCAATGCGGCTGTCGACATTGATCACGCGCGCGGGATAGCTGCGGTCGGGACCGGCGAAGGGCCGCGCCTCGACGGTGTCGCCCACGTTCAGCCGGCCGAAAACCTGTTCGGGCGGGTCGAAATCGACAAACAGAACCGAACGGTCGTCTAGCTGGGTGATCTGCGTCGTCGGGGTGATGCGCGCGCCTGCGTCGATGTCCGTCAGCCCGACATAGCCTGAGAAGGGCGCGCGCACGGTGCGCCGCTCAAGCGCGATACGCGCCTGGTCAAGCTGGATGCGCGCCGCATCCAGCGCGGTGCGCGCTTCATCGATCTGGCTGTCGGAGACAGCGCCGGTGTCCTCGATCCGGCGATAGCGCGCGAGCAGCTGCTCGGCTTCGCGCACGGCGACCTCCGCGAGGCGCACCTCAAGGCGCTCTTCATCAGATTCCAGCTGCAACAGAACGTCGCCCGCCTCCACCTCGCCGCCGGCGGAGAAATTGACCTGCTCCACCTCGCCGGCGGCTTCCGCGAAAATCGCCGCGGTCAGCCGGGCCCGCGCGGTGCCGACCGCTTCTATGCGGTCGGCGTCGCGCTCAAGCGCGATCTCATGCGCGATGACGCCGGGGGCTTCGGGCGCGCCGCCGCCTCCGCGGCTTTCGGAGCCCGCGTCGACGTCACGAGAACATGCGGCCGCAGCAAGGCCCAGCAGGCCGGCGGCGAGGAAACGAGAAAGCATCATGTGCGTCAATACGACGCCCGGGCGCAAGCGGATCACCGCGGGCCGTCACGAACCCGTCAGGCCGCGCGCCGCAGCGCGTCCAGCGCGCGAAGATGCGCCGGCCCGATCTCGCAACATCCGCCGATGATCGAGGCCCCGGCGTCGCGCCAGTCCGCTGCAAACGCGGCGTACGCCTGCGGCCCGACATCCCGGCGGACTTCAAGCGCATCCACGGTCGCCTCGCCCTGATAGGGCGCGGTGGTGACGAAGCCGTTCGCATAAGCGCCAAAACGCTGCGTGCGCGGCCGCAGGACCTCCATCGCTGCGCTCACGGCTTCGGGCGGAGAGCAGTTGACCAGCACGGCGTCGGCGCCTTCCTCCAGCGCAGCGTCGGCCCCTGCGCGCAGCGGTTCTCCCGAGCGCAGCTTCGTCCCGTCGTCCTCGGCGACCGTCATCGCCGCCCAGACCTCGCGCCCGCTGCGCGCGGCGGCCCGCACGGCGAGCCGGACTTCCGCGACCGACGCCAATGTCTCGCAGAGATAAAGGTCCGCGCCGCCGGACTGGGCTTCGACAATCCGGGCGTATTCCGCTTCCGCGCGCGCCCTGGCGAGCCGTTCGCCAGGACGGTAGCTGCCCGGCAGCGGCGGCACGCAACCCGCCACGCGTCCTTCAGGCCGGATACGGTTGCGAGCGGCTTCCGCGGCGGTCACCGCGGCGGCCTGGAGCGGCTCGAATTCCGCCTCCCGCCCGGCGCGCGCCAGACGGGCGGGCGTGACACTGTAGGAGGCGAGCGTGACAACGTCCGCGCCCGCGCCGAGAAAGTCCGCATGGACCGCCTCGACCAGATCGGGCCGCTCTCCGAGTACGTCCGCCGACCAGAGCGGAGAGGGCGTGCGTTGCGCGCGGCGGATGAGTTCCTGACCCGTTCCGCCATCCAGAAGCGTGAAGGTCATGTGCGCCGGCTCCGGGCTGCTTTGCCTGTCCCGGAGGTCGTCTCCACACGATCTGTGTCAACCCCGGCTGCGCCTACTGATCGAACCCGAAGTCCGTAAATCCTCCGGCGCGGAGCACCGCCAGCCGCCGCATCCGAAGGCCGTCGGCGGCGTCGTTCGCATCCACAAGCACGCGGAACCGAAGATCGCCGCGAACAAAGTCGCCGCAGTCTGCGAAATCGGTCGGGAAAATCACGAACTCGTCGGCGGCGTAACGTTCCGGCCGGATCGTCAGCGAACAATCGGAGTAATCGCCGGCATAGGCCGGATTGAAGGCGTCATCGACAGCGATCTCCACGCTCGTCGGACCCGCGTTCTCCAGGCCCGTGATGCGGAAGACATGGACGGTCACGGAGTTGCGGTCGCCCGTCCACTCAAACGGTCCGAACTCCACCGCAGCCGTGCCGGGCGGCGCGCCGGCGGGGGTGGCGATGACGCGGCTGTTCGGCGACGGGTCATGATCGAAGCTCAGATTCGTGATGTCGCCGATTGAACCGATGCCGAAACGGCGCATGGTCAGCCCGCCGGGCGCATCGGCTGTTCTGGCCCGCACGCGGAAGCGGACGTCCGCGCGGCCGAAATCTCCGCAAACACCGAGGTCATCCGGGAAGATGAGATACTCGCGCCCGGAATGCCGCGCCGGCGTGACGATCAGGCTGCAGTCCGAGAATTCGCCGAGATATCCCGGAGTGAGCGCGGAATCGAGCGCCACGTCGATGGAGACCGGGGTCGCATCGATGCCGACGAGGCGGAAGATCGCTGTGGTCGCTGCATTGGGGCTTCCGGCCCATTCGAACGGTCCGAACTCGACAAACCCTTCGTCCGTCCCTGCGATCGGCGTGAGCGCCGATGCCGGCTCAGGGAAGAGATCGAAACCAAAATCGGTAAGCCCGCCCGCTTTGGTAATCGCGAAGCGGCGCATTTGCGGAAGCAGGGCGATATCGCCCGCATCGGCCGTCACCCTGAAGCGAAGATCGCCGCGGATGAAGGGGCCGCAATCGGCGAGATCGGACGGAAAGATCACGAACTCGCCATTCCTGTATCGCTCTGAACGGATGGTCAGCGCGCAATCCGTAAAAGCGCCCGCATAGCCCGGCGCCGTTGCATTATCGATGGCGATCTCGACACCCGACGGCGCCGCGTTGATCAGGCCCGTCAGTCGGAAAACGCTGCCGGTGAACGACTGGCTGTCGCCCGTCCACTCAAACGGTCCGTACTCAGCCTGCGCGGTCCCGGCCTGTAACGGCGCGGCGCCGGCCGGCGCGTCAACGCTCCGCACCGGCGCTGTAAAGCCCGGGTCGGCGGCACGCTGCAGCGATGTGGCGAGACCAGCGCTTGCAGAGGCGCGTGTCACGGCGGCCGACGGCGTCACGGTCGCGTCGCGGTCGAAACCGAAATCCGTCAATCCGCCGGAATTGTTCACCCCGAAGCGTCGCGCGTTCAGGCCGTTCTGGATGTCGGCAAGCGCCGCGGTCACGCGGAAGGTGACATCTGCTCGATTGAAATCGCCGCAATCTTCAAAATCGCTCGAATTGATGACGAACTCTGAATTGGAAAACCGCTCCGGCCTGATCGTGAGGCTACAGTCGGAAAAGTTGCCGCTGTAATCGCCGGCGATTGCGTTGGCGAGGGCGATATCGATCGCTTCGGGCGGACCAGAATCCAGTCCGACGATGCGGAACACGCTGGAGGTGGTCGATCGCCGGTCGCCGGTCCATTCAAACGGGCCGAGCTCCGCCGAACTGAACGTCCTCGAGACCTGGACTGAAACGGGCACGGAAATCGTCTCGGTTCCGATCTGGATCACAACCTCGCCCGCCGCTGCGGATTGCGGCAGCGAGTCGATGTTCACGCCGAGGACGAGGGACGCCGTGCTCATCGGCGTGATGCTGAAGCTCGACCGCTCGGGAGCGACCCACGCGGGAGCTTCGATGATCGTCACGGTTCGCGTGGAGAAGCCCGTATTCTGAAGAGTGTAGGTTTTCGACGCGAAGCTGCCGGGGACGCCCGCCTCGCCGGAGACGCGGTAAGCCTCCAGCGGGGTGAGTTCCACGCCTCCGGCGAACGCGCCCCCGCGGCTCAGCAGGTCGAACGCCGCGTCAACGCGGATGCGGCTGCGGGTGATGCCGTTGACGTCGAGCACCTGCAGGCCGGTGAATTTCAACGCCTCCAGCACGTCGTCCACGCTGGTGGAGGGAAACGCCTGGCGCAGCAGGACGAAGGCCCCGGCCACATGCGGCGCAGCCATGGAGGTGCCGGAGCTTTCCGCAAACCAGTTGCACTCCCCGTTCCCGCTGGGCTCGGCATTATTGATGACGCAATTCTCGCCGGCAGGCGGCGTTTCCGTCTGCCAGGCCGCGAGCACGCGCACGCCGGGGGCGAGCAGGTCGAGATCGGGCGATGAGTTCGAGAAGCTTGCGACCGCGTCCGCATCCGTCGTGGCGCCGACCGAAATGGCTTCGGGAATGCAGGCCGGACCGCTGATGGCGTTGGCGAAGCCGTCATTGCCCGAGGAAATGACGGTGGCGACGCCCGCCCCGCGCAACGCCGTAACGATCGAGCGCAGGGGATTGCTCAAGCACGGCGACGTGAACTCGCCGCCGCCGAGGCTCATGTTCACCGCGCGCAGGTTGAGCGCCTCGCGATTGGCGAACAGCCATTCAAGCGCGGCGAGCTGGTCGGAGGAATAGCTTCTAACGCACGGGCCGGGCTCGTCTTCCTCGTCGCATTCCGCCTCGACGAAACGGCTGAAAACGTTCACCGCGACGATGTCGGCGCCGCGCGCCACACCCTGCACGGTGGTCCCGCTGCGAAGCGTCACCGGCCGCCCCGCCGCCGTGGAGGCGACGTGAGTGCCGTGGTAGCAGCCGTCCACGCCGTTGACCGGATCAATATCATCTTCAACGCAGCTGTCGCCGGCGGAGCCGCCGGTGAGGTCGATGACCTCCTCAACGCCGCCGGGACACAGCGACGAGGAACGGTCGGCGATGTCGGTGTTGAAGCAGGCGCTTGCGATGATCGCGTCTTCCGTTGCGCTGTGCTCCAGCTCGACGCCCGTGTCGAGAACGGCCACCGAGCCGTTTGCGCCTTCGAAGCCCGCCGCCCATACGGCGTCCGCGCCGATAATGCCGGGCGTTGCATCCGTGAGCGGGCGGGCGACGGCGTCTTCGTGGATCGACGTCACCAGCGGATGGGCGCGCAACCGCGAAAGCAACTCCGCGTCCGCCTCCACCGCAAAGCCGGGAAACAGGCTGAATTCCCGGTAGACGCGCGGCGGCTCCGCAACCGGTTCAAAAGCAAAGGACGGGCCGTCCGCCTCGCGGATGAACGTCTCCCCGAACACCTCCGCAAAGACGCGATCGCGGGTTTCCGACAGAGCCGCCGTCCGTCGGGCCAGCTCGGAATCGCTCATCAGCGCGCCAGGCGCGCCATATCCTGCAAGATCAAGCGAGACGATTACAGGCACCCGCTCACCAGCGGCTATGCGCTGCGCCGTCGCGGGCGAGACCGGACCGGAAAGCGGCGGCGCCGGCGCAGTTTCGGCCTTCGCAACGGCGTGCGTCAGGAGGACGGCGGCGGATGCAAGCAGTGTTCGGGCAAGCATTTTCATCGGGCGCTTCGCGGCTGGGTTCTATTCGGGCGTGGGGCTGGCGACCGCGTCCGCAGAGACGTCGCGCACCCAGGGGTGCTCGCGCAGCGCAGCGGCTTCCGCGTCGGTCAAAAGGATCGAGAAGCCCCGCGTCACCTCGAAGCTGTCGCGGGATCGTTCCGCAGCGCCCGCGCCCAAGGCGTCCAGGAGCACGCACGCGCTCAACGCATCGACGCTTTCGACGCCGCGCGGGTCGCAACCCGGCGCAGAAAGCGCCGCCGTCGGTTCGTCAAAAAGCAAAACGACATAAGGTGAGCGCGGCGCGCCCGCGTCGGAACGCGGCGCAGGGCTTGTGCAGGCCGCCGCCGCGACCGCCGTCAACATGGCCGGGACAAACCGGCAAAACGCTCGCGTCACAGTGGCGCCTCGTGTCCGTTCAGCCGCCTGCCGTCCGGTCTCCGCACGCAACCGTCAGCCGCGCTGCAGAGAATTTTTCTCGTCTGAAGATAATTGTATGTCTAGCCTACTCACAGGGCAAGCATGGAGCCGGTCCGCGCGCATTGGGGCATCGAAGGAACCTGCCGGGCCGGACCGCGTTGATCGGGCAGCGCGCCCGCAAGCGCTCTGCACGCAACCGGAAGGAAACTGCATGCTCGCAACCGCAAACCCGGACGCCGCCGCACGCGCATTCGCGCCGCACCGCGGCATGCTCTGGTTTACCGGCGTCGCCGCGATCGTGATCGGCACGCTGGCGCTGGTCTATCCGCTCGCAGCCTCGTTCGGCGTCGGCTTCGCCGTCGGAGCGCTGCTGCTGGCGCTGGGCGGGGTCGAAATCGTGCGCGCCTTTCAAATGCGCCGCACCGGCCGCATTCTCGGCGCTGCGCTGTTCGGCCTGCTCGCCGTGGTCGCCGGCGTCACCCTGATCGCCTTTCCCGGCGCGGGCGTGATCACGCTGACATTTGTTCTGATCGCCTATCTGCTGGCGGGCGGCGCGCTTCGTGTCGCTTCGGCTTTTCAGGCGCGCCCGCTGAAAGCCTGGCCGTGGATGCTGGCCTCGGGGGCGATCTCGTTCCTGCTCGGCGTCCTGTTATGGCTGGCGCTTCCAGGTGCGGCGCTCTGGGCGCTCGGGCTCATCTTCGGAGTGGACGCCGTCTTCTTCGGTTTCGCCCAGATCGCTCTCGCCCTTGCCGCCCGCGACAACAGCGCAGCCGGTGCGAACGCCTCAGCCGGCCATTGAACATGCACGGAAGGTATGGATTTTTTTGTCGAAGGCTGGCCTCGTGGCGAAGTGACGCTAGTATCTGGCACGTCAAACACCGGAAGGGAGGAGACAGCGTGAAACGTACATCCACGTTGCTCGGAATGGTCGCGGCTTCCGCGATGCTCGCCGCCTGCGGCGGCGGCGGCGAATCTTCGTCGGACTCGAACCAGTCGTCGTCTGCGGCGACCCAGGCCACGGAAGCCGCTTCCACTGCGGCGAACGAGGCTGCTGCGGCGACCGAAACGGCGGCCGCCGCCGCCAATGAGGCCATGGCGGATGCTGCGGAAGCTGCGGAGGAAACCGCTGCAGACGCCGAGGCTGCCGCCAGCGACGCCATAGAGGACGCGACCGAGATGGCGTCCGCCGAAGAAGAGCAGCCGTCCGAAGGCGGCGTGACCTTCGCCTCGCTGACCGGCGACGCCGCGGCGGGCCGGCGCGTATTCCTGCGCTGCAGCTCCTGCCACGTGCTCGAAGAGGGCGTGAACCGGGTCGGGCCTTCGCTTTACGGCATTTTCGGCCGTGAAGCCGGGACCGTGGAAGGCTTCCGCTATTCCGACGCCAACGCCAATTCCGGCATCACCTGGACCAAGCAGGTGATGTTTGAATATCTCGAAAACCCGCAGGAATACATTCCGGGCACCTACATGGCGTTCCCGGGGCTGCCGGATCCGCAGGACCGGGCGAACGTGATCGCCTACATGGCGGAAAACGGCGGCGAGCAGAACGCCGGCGAGTAATCGCTAATTCGGTTCGCGCGCCGGGGCCTTGCGCCGGCGCGCGACATCCCACAGGTGGAAGACGAAGGCGGCGGCCAGCATGGCCGCCGTCATTTCGTTTGGCGCACCGGTCATTTCAGCGCGCAGCGCAAGCATCAGGCAGACCCCCGGCGCAAGCAGGCCCGCAGCGTCCAGCCGGCTCATGCGCCCGCGCACGCGGGCGAACGCCATCAGCGCCGCCGCTTCCAGAAGAACGACCAGAAGGATCAGATCAATGATCCGGCCGCTTTCGAACAGGGCGGTCACCGGGGCGACAGGCCCACCAGATGAGCGAGATCCTTGAAGAAGATCTTTGCGTGCGCGCCCGGGTCGCGCCGCACCAGCTCCTTCTCCATATAGCCCTGCCAGGTCAGGCGCTGGACGTCCTCATCCGCGCAGATCTTCACGAAGCGTTCACGGCGCTTGTCGTTGCGGTACCAGAAGTGCTGCATGATCCCGAGGATCCAGAAGACCTTGCCGTGGGCTTTCATGAAGCGCCTGCGCACCGCGGAAAGCGCGCGCGCATCGCCGGTCTTGAGGAATTCAGCCGCCCCTTGCGCGGCCATCTCGCCGGAGGTCATCGCATAGAAGATGCCTTCGCCGGAGGACGGCGCGACCGCCCCGGCCGCATCGCCGGCGAGCACCACGTCGCGGCCGTTGTCCCAGCGCGGCGCGGGCTTGTAGGGCAAGGGCGCGCCCTCGCGGCGGATCACCTCGCATCCGGCGAGACCGGAGCTTTCGCGCAGCGACTTCACCGCGCCGCGAAGCGAAAAGCCCTTCACCTGACTGCCGGTGCCGACACTGGCGCAATCGCCGTGGGGAAACACCCAGCCGTAGAAATCCGGAGAGATGCGCCCGTCATAGACCACATCGCAGCGTTCCGGGTCGTATCGACCGCCGTCTTCGGCGCGCGGCGCGCGGATGATCTCGTGATAGGCGAAAACGCTCTTGACCTTGTCGGCGCCGCGAACGGTCTGCTGGGCCAGCTTTGAGCGCGCGCCGTCCGCACCGATGACGACCCGCGCGCGCACGCGCACCCCGTCATCCGAGCCGGCCGGGGTGAAGATCACGACGGCGCGGCCGTCCGGGTCGCGCTCGAAGCTTTCAAAGGCCCCGTCGCGGCGATCCACGCCGGCGAGAGCGGCGCGCTGACGCAGGAACTCATCGAAATGCTCCCTGTCGACCATCCCGACATAACCCTCGCCGATCGGCATATCGACCTCGGTTCCAGACGGCGCGATGATCCGGGCGCCGCGGGTGCGCGCGACAATCTGGCTGTCGGGAATGTCGAACTCGCGGATCAGCTTGGGCGGCACGGCGCCGCCGCACGGCTTGATCCGGCCCGGCTTGTCGATAAGCAGCACGGATGCGCCTTCCTGGGCGAGCGCGCGGGCCGCGGTCGCCCCGGCCGGTCCGCCGCCGACCACGACGGCGTCGTAGCTGAGCGTGTTCTGCGTCATGATGCGCCTCCTGCAAGCTGCGGCGCGCGCTCTCGCGCGGGTTGGGTCTCATCCACCTGGAACGCCAGCCGCGCGGCGATCAGGAACAGCACCGCCTCTGCGGTGAAGACGATGGCGAAAGCCGGTTGCGGGCTGTCGAAGACGGCGCGCGCCGCATCCAGCGCGGCGGCTCCAAGAAATCCGCCCAGTCCGAAAGCGATGGCTTGCGATGCGCCCCAGAGCCCGATGCGCACGCCTTCGCGGCCTGGTCCGTCTGCCGCGGCGAGCCCCATCATCGCGCCGATGGCCGCGACGGCGAAGCCGCCATTGGCGACGCCCAGGAGAAACACCGTCGGCGCCAGCGGCCAGCCCGGGCCTGCGAAGCTCGCAGCCGCAAGTCCCGCCAGCGCCAGGCTCGACGCCGCACACCCGCCAATCACCCAGGTCTGGCGCCGGCCGAAGCCGCCGCCGACGCGATTGGCGAGCACGGCGACGGCGATCATGCCGATGAGCACGCCGCCATGCTGCAGCCCGCCGAGCTGGGTCGACTGACCCGGGGTCAGACCGAAAACCAGCCCGCCGAAGGGTTCCAGAATGAGATCCTGCGCGCTGTAGGCGAGCATGGAGACGAAGACGAAAACGGTGAAACGCCGCGCCCTCGGCTCGGCCCAGATTTCCTTCAGCGCCGTCCGGAAACCGGCCTCGCCCGCGGGCTGCGCGTCAGGCGAAGCGACAGCGCGGCCGCGGCGCTCAAGGCCCCAGACGGCGACGACGCTCAGCGAAAACGCGATCGCGCAAACCCCGGCCGTTACGAGGACAAGGCGCGTCAGGGTGAACGGATCCAGCACCGCCCCGGCCGATCCGGCGGTGACGGCGAGACCGAAGATCATCATGATCCATGTGATCGAGGCGGCCGGCCCGCGCTGGGCCGGCGTGACGCTGGTGGCGAGGAGCGCAAGGAGCGATGTCCCCGCTGCGCCGACCCCGCCGCCGATCAGCACGAATGCGACGACCGCAAGCAGCATGCCGAAGACCGGCGCGGACGCCGCCCATGCCGTCGCCAGCGCGGCGAGCACGCCGCCTGCGGCCAGAACCGCCATCCCGCCGATGATCCAGGGCGTGCGCGCGCCGCCCTGATCCGAGCTATGGCCCCAGCGCGGACGGCTGATCTGAACCGCATAGTGGAGCGCGACGAGCGCGCCTGGAAGAACGGCGGGCAGCGCCAGCTCGACGACCATGACGCGGTTGAGCGTGGAGGTCGTCAGCGCAACGATCCCGCCGAGCGAGGCCTGTACGAGCCCGAGCCGGATGATCCCGATCCAGCCGATCGAGGCGGCTTCCGCCAGAGGCGCGCCCGCGCGCGTCACAGGCTTGAGACCGCGAAGGCGGCGGCCAGCATGCCGAGCACGTAGAGCATGACGCCGGTCGCATTGTACCAGGGCGCCAGCGCTTTGGGATCGCGCATGAGGCGCGCCATGCATGCAAGCTGCAGCAGTAGGGAGAGAGCGACCAGGCCGGCATGGATCGGCCGGTCCCAGCTCGCCAGCAGCGCGATCACGGCGGCCTGCGGGATCGCCATGACCGCGCAGGCGATCCAGGCTGCGCGCTCCGGCCCGAGCGTGGCGGGCAGCGAGTTCACGCCCATTTGGCGGTCGCCCTCGATCGCCTTGAAATCGTTGAGCACCATGATGCCGTAGGCGCCAAGGCTGTAGAGCGTTGCAAGCGTGATGACCTCGACGCTTGGAAGCGCCTGCGCCATGACGGCCGCGCCTGTGAACCAGGCGAGCCCCTCATAGGAGAAGCCCACCGAAAGCGGGCCCCAGATCCCGCTGCGCTTCAGCCGCACGGGCGGGGCGCTGTAGGCCCAGGACAGCGCGACGCCAAGCGCCGCGCCGACAAGAACCCAGGGACCGAGAAAAGCCGCGAGGACCAGGCTTGCGGCCGACCAGCCGATGGCCAGCCAAAGTCCCCAGCGGCCGGGAATGCGCCCGGAAGGGATGGGCCGGTCAGGCTCGTTGATGGCGTCGACATGGCGGTCGAACCAGCCGCTGACCGCCTGCGAGGCCGCGCAAAGCATGGGACCCGCCAGAAGCACGCCGGCGAATAGAAGCCCGAGCGTGTTCAGCCCCAGCGCGCCGGACGAAACCACGCCGCAGCCGAACGCCCACATCGGCGGGAACCAGGTGACCGGCTTGGACA
>CAZLOV010000002.1:16867-52772 GCA_964561235.1 uncultured Caulobacterales bacterium | reverse complement strand
GGCCTGGGGCTGATCCTGTTGCTCGGTCCGTTCGGCGGGGTGGGCGCAGCTGTCGCCGTCGTCGCCGTCTACGGCATCTGGGATCTGATCACCGGCGGCTTGCTCGCCGGCGGCTGGCGGGTGTTGGATAGGGCAGACGAAAGGCGCTGAAAAGGCGCCGACGGGGAGGAGACGCCATGACCTACGACCTGATCATCCGCGGCGGGACCGTGCTGGACGGCTCCGGCGAGCCCGGCGTGCGCGCCGACATTGCGATCGCCGGGGGCCGGATCGCCGCTGTTGGCGAGATCAGCGGCGCGGCGCGCGAGGAGATCGACGCGGCGGGATGCATCGTCACGCCCGGCTTCATCGACCTGCATACGCATTACGACGGTCAGGCGACCTGGGACGACCGGATGGAGCCCTCCATCCGGCACGGCGTCACCACGGCGGTCTTCGGCAATTGCGGCGTCGGGTTCGCGCCCGTGCGCAAGGGCGATCAGGACCGGCTCGTCCGCCTTATGGAGGGTGTGGAGGACATTCCCGGCACGGCGCTGAGCGAGGGCGTGTCCTGGAACTGGGAGAGCTTCCCGGAATATCTCGACGAACTCGACGCCAAGCCGCGCACCATGGATGTCGCGGCGATGATCACCCACGACCCGCTGCGCGTTTACGTCATGGACGAGCGGGCGCGCTTCGACGCGCAGGCCACCGATGAGGAAATCGCCCGCATGCGTACGCTCGTGCGCGAGGCGCTGCAGGCGGGCGCGGTCGGCTTCTCCACCGGGCGCTCGGACCTGCACCGCACCGCTGACGGCGACTGGACGCCCGCGTCGGAAGCCGCCGCAAAGGAGCTCGCCGGCATCGCCTCGGCCTTCCAGGGGCTGGACTACGGCGTCCTGCAGGCGGTCTCCGATTTCGATCTTCAGCGCGACGCCGAGAAGTTCCCGGAGGAGTGGGCCGTCATCGAAGCCTATGTGAAGGCGGGCGGCGGACGGCCGTTTTCGATTTCCGTCATGCAGCGCGATCTCGCTCCGGACCAGTGGCGGCGCATCCTCGAGGGTCTTGAGGCGCTCGACGACGAGGGCTTCACGGTCCGCGCCCAGGTCGCGCCGCGCGCGATCGGCGTCTTCCTGGGGCTGCAATGCACCTTCCATCCCTTCATGGGATATCCCGCCTACAAGGAGATCGCGCATCTGCCGCTGGAGGCGCGCGTCGAGAAGATGCGCGATCCGGCCTTCAAGGCGCGGCTTCTGGCGCAGAAATCCGACAAGGTCGCCACGCCCGACAGCTCCGTTCCGCCCATCGCCGACGTCATGATCGAGGCGATGGAGTTCGTCGCCGAGAAGCTGTTTACGCTTTCAGACGATCCGGATTACGAGCAGCCGCCCGAGGCCTCCATCGCCGCTCGCGCGCGGGCGCGCGGCGTTTCGGTCTGGGAGGCGCTCTACGACACCGTGATTGCGCGCGACGGTCGCGAGCTGATCTATCTGCCGCTCTACAACTATACCGACGGCACTTACGACAACGTGCTGGAGATGATGCGCCATCCGCTCGCCGTCATGGGCCTGTCCGACGGCGGCGCGCATGTCGGGACGGTCTGCGATGCGAGCTTCCCGACCTATCTGCTGAGCTACTGGACCCGCGACCGCACCCGCGGGCCGCGCCTGGGGCTGACCCAGGCGGTGAAGATGCTGACCGCCGATCCGGCGGATTACATCGGCTTTTCCGACCGCGGCCGGATCCGGCCTGGCCTCAAGGCCGATCTCAACGTGATCGACATGGCGCGGCTGCGTCTGCACAGCCCCCGCATGGTCCAGGACCTTCCCGCAGGCGGCCAGCGCCTGCTGCAGGACGCGGAGGGTTACCGCGCAACGATCGTGTCCGGCGAGGCGGTGGTTCGCAATGACGAGATCACCAGCGCCCGGCCAGGCCGGCTGGTGCGCGCGCATGAAGCGGCCCGCGCCGTGGCGGCGGAATAACGACGGAACATGCGCATGCGGCGCGTTTATCGGTTGATGGACGCTTCCGGAGGCCCTCATGCTGGCCGCATTCGCAGTACTTGCGCTCCAGGCGGCGCCGGGCGCGCTGACGATTGAGCCCTGCGCCTGCGTGCCCGCGCCGAACGCCGAGGCGCGGCTCGCCCGCGCGGAGGCGGCCTTCCATGGCGTGCCTGTCCATTCCGGGGTGCTGGGCGATGATGTCGGTTTCACCGACTTCGAGTTCGAGCCGGGCCCGCTTGCTGCGCGGGTGCGCGTCGATCCGGAGGGCCGGCGGCTGGTGCGGGTGCGTCACGCGCTCGACCCGGCCGCGTGCGGCGTCAGCTTCGACCCGGCTGCGCGCTATCTCGTTCTGGTTTCGCAGTCGCGCCGCGACGGCGTGTGGGAGACCGGCGCGTGCCTCATGCCCTCCGCGGACGGCGCCGACGGCGTGGAGCCGGCGTTCGAACGCGCGGAATCCATGTTGCGCGGGGATCAGCTCACGCTCGCCGACGTGCTCCAGGACGCCGAGCTGGGCCGCGAGCCGCTGGAGACGTCAGCGGACGTGGCTGGCGCCGTTGACGTCGAAGGTGGCCCCGACCGCTGAGTCGCACGCACCCGACAGAAGGAACGCGGCGAGGCGCCCGATCTCGGCGGGATCGGCGAAACGCCCCGAGGGAATCTCCGCCATGGCGTGCGTGCGCTTGTCCGTTTCCTTCGGCGCCATGTCGGTGTCGACCCAGCCCGGTGCGATGGCGAACGGTATGACGCCGCGGGCGGCGTAGGCGCGCGCGATCGTCTTCATGAAGGCCAGAACCCCGCCCTTCGCCGCGGCGTAGGCGGTATGGAAGGCGTCGTCGCCGCGATGGCCCGCACGGCTGGCGATGAAGACAAGCCGTCCGGGGCGGTCGCCGCCGTTCCAGGCGTTGACAGCTTCGCGCGCCAGGTCGGCATGCGAGTTGAGATCGCATTCCAGGATCGCCGCCCAGCCGTCGCGCCAGTCGTCATAGGGCGCATCAAACGGTGTTGCGGGGTCGATGCCGTGATTGAGCACCGCGGCGTCGAGGCGTCCCCCGGCGAGCGCCTCGGCCTGCATCCAGGCCTCGGGCGCCGCTCCGGGCTCCGTGAAATCCGCGTGCACGAGGCCGGCTGCGGCCTTACCCAGTTCGGCGGCGAGCGCCTCGGCCGGCCCGCGGCTTGCGGAATAATGCAGCACCAGTCTGGCGCCGCCGGCGGCGAGCGCGCGCGCGCACGCCGATCCGATCCCGCGCGAGGCGCCGGTGACGAGGACCGTCTGTCCGGAGAGACCGGTCATTCCGGGCGCAGCTCGAGAATGCGCGCCCCGTCAGGGGCGGTCTCCGGCGTCCAGTCGTCGCGGATCTCAAAGTAGGCGCCGTTCGCCCACATCTCCACGAGGTCGTCGTGATGCGGGCTGAGCGGATGACCCGACTGGCCCGGCCCGTGGATGAACCGCGAATTGTTGAGGTCGGACAGATCATAGATCGCCCGGAAGCTCACCCCGCCGCGGGCATTGAAGTCGCCGCCGCCGAAGCCGGCGACATTGATCGTGGTCGCATCTCCGCCGACAGGCGTGGAGGCCTCGAACATCGACCCGATGACCGGAAGGCCCGCAAGCGGATGCCCCCAGATCGCCCGGCGCACCTCGCCCCAGCGCCACGCCGTCATGTCCGGTCCGTACTCGGCTGTCAGTTCCGCCGCCGCGGCGTCGAGCGCCCGGCCGAGCGTGACGGGGCAGCTTTCCGGATCGGCCGTGCGGACGTCGTCGCACCAGGCGCCGGCGTCGCCCGTGAACGCGCGGTCGAGCAGATGCCACTGCGGATAGCTTAGAAACACGTCGATCTCTGCGAATTCATCCGCCATGAGCGCGGTGTTGAGCGCGCTGATCCATGCGGCGTAGATCAGCGGTTCGGGCCGGTCCGCCGGCAGCGCGCCGTCCCAGTCCTCCAGCATCGCGAGGGCTTCGATGCCGGCCTGCGTCTCCGGACGCGCCGCGCGCAGCGCCGGAAGAAGCCGACGGGCGAAGCTCGAGGTGACGTCCATCTGGATGTCCGCAAAGCTGTCGAGATCGTGGCGCTCGCGCTCGTTCAGGCGTTCCTCGATCCGCATCGCCCGGTAGGCGAAGAAGCGGCCGGGCGCGGGATAGGGATAGGCGTCGCTGACGACGCGGTTGTTGCCCGACGCGATCATGCCGCTTTGCGGATTGACCACATGGGGCATGTCGTCGAACGGCACGAACCCGGTCCAGTCTCCGTCCTCCCCGCGGATCGGGAGCAGGCCCGCGTTCATGTAGCCGATCGTTCCGTCCACGCCGGCATAGTGGAAGTTCTGGATCGGCGCGCTGTAGCCGCGAAGCGCTTCGCGGAAGCTTTCCCAGCCCGTTGACCGCATCATTCCGTAGATCGCGCCGCCGATATCTCCCGTCGCGACGTCGAGCGTGCGGCGCAGCGCAAGCGGTCCGACGTTATCGGGCAGATTGAAGTACTCCGGCTGGAGGATCGGCCCGTCCGGCGTGACCGCCACTTCGAGGGAGACCGGATCGCCGCCGGCGATCTCGATGGTCTCCTCGCGGATCACGGCGTCCGCCGGATCGGCCGGCACGAAATCCTGCACGTCATAGGCCGCGTTCGTGCTGCCCCAGGCGCCGTGCGCGTTGCGCCCGAGGATCACATAGGGCGCGCCGGGCGAAGTGGCGCCGATGACCGGCCCTGTCTCCAGCTCCAGACGGACATAATACCAGATCGAGGGCGAGGAGAGCGCCAGATGCGGGTCATTGGCGAGGATCGGCGCCCCCGTCGCGCTGCGTTCGCCGGAGACGATCCACCCGTTCGAGCCGGGCTGCGCGCCGGGCTGGCCGAAAGCCTGGGACGCCGGCGCCGGGCCTTGAGGCTCGCGCCCCTCGAAAAGCCGGGCGAGGTCTTCATCCTTGATCGAGGTCGGGGCCCAGTCGGGGAACAGGGTCAGGAACTGGTCGAGCTGCTCGCCGTCCAGAACGCCCTCCAGTCCCATGCGGTTGAGTTCGACGCCGCTTCCCATCAGCGTGTTGGCAAACGAGACCGTCAGCGCGGCGGTGTCTTCCAGCCGCCAGGGCGCGGGCGTCTTGCGCAGGATCGCATATTCCGGCGAGGGCGCGCCTTCGCCCAGACGGGCGTTCACCCCGGCGACATAGGCCTCGACAGAGGCGCGCGCGTCGGGGTCGAGCGTATCCAGCTGGCGCCGGGCGACCAGGTGATCGCCGCGGATGCGCGCACGCGCATCGGCCGTCAGCGCGCGTTCGCCGAAGAGTTCGGACAGGGTTCCGTGTACGGAGCGCCGGACCAGGTCCATCTGGAAAAACCGCTCCTGCGCGTGCACATAGCCGAGCGCGAAGAAGACGTCCTCGTCGGTCTCTCCGAAGATGTGCGCCACGCCGTATTCGTCGCGCACCACACGCGCGCCCGCCGGCAGGCCGGGCGCGGTGACGACGCCCTCCGTTTTCGGCTGGGTCAGCAGGAAGCGGCTCGTGAGCCAGCCCCCCGCCCCGAGCACGGCGACAAGCGCCAGGACGACAATCGCGGCGAGGCCGCGAACAATCCATGTCAGCATGATGCCACCCCTGAATCCGCCGGCCGGAGGCTAGCGAAACTCTACCGGGATTGCAGCTTGGAAAAGAAGTCGAACATCTTGCCGTACGGAGGCATCACCATGCGCGCGGGATGCCAGACGGGAGTCTCCAGCACGCTGCGCTCATGGGTGAAGGTCAGAAAGCCCGCCTCGCCATGATAGCTTCCGTATCCGGACGCCCCCACGCCGCCGAACGGAAGCTCCTCCGCAGACAGATGGATGAGCGGCATGTTCACCGCTGCGCCGCCGGAAATCGTGTCGCGCAGCACGCGGCGCGCAGCCGGCTTGGCCTTGGCGAAGACGTAGAGGGCCAGCGGACGGTCGCGCTCGTTGATGAAGCGGGCTGCATCCTCGAGCCCGTCATGGGAGAGCACGGGAAGCACGGGTCCGAAAATCTCCTCCTTCATCAACCCGCTTTCAAGCGGCGGATCGAGCACGACGGTCGGCGGATAGATCCGCGCGCCATCGTTTGAGGCGGGTTTGGGCTCCTGGCTCTGCAGGATTGTCGCGCCGGCCTCGCGGGCGTCCTCCACAAGGCGCGCGATGCGGTCGTAATGCCGCTGCGAGACGATGGCGGTGTACTGATCGTTGGCGGCCGGGTCGGGCCACATCTCCGAGGCGTGACGGATGACGGCGTCTGCGAAGGCCTTCTCCTTGCCCTTCGGCACGAGCGCATAGTCCGGCGCGACGCAGGTCTGGCCCGCATTGAAATACTTGCCCCAGGCGATCGGCTTGGCGGCGTCGGCGATGTCGACGTCGGCGGCGACCACGGCCGGGGACTTGCCGCCCAGCTCCAGAGTGACCGGCGTCAGGTTTTCGGCCGCCGCGCGCGCGACATGGCGGCCGATTTGGGTCGAGCCGGTATAGAACAGATGGTCGAAGGGCAGGGCGGTGAAGGCCTGCGCGACTTCGGGTCCCCCGGTGATCACCGCGACATGATCCTCCGAGTAGAGTTGCTCGACGATCTCGCGCAGAAGCTCGGCGGTCCGCGGGGTGTATTCGGACGGCTTGATCATCGCGCGGCATCCCGCCGAGAGCGCCGCGATCAGCGGCGCCAGCGCCAGCTGCACCGGGTAGTTCCAAGGCGCCACAATGCCTGCGACGCCCTTTGGTTCGCGGCGCACATAGGCCTTGCCGGGTTTGAGCGTCATCTCCAGCGGCTTCGGCACGGCGTCCATCCAGCGCGGCAATTGCTTGCGCGCATGACGTCCGCAGGCGAGCAGGTAGGAGACTTCCGCAATCAGGGTCTCGTTGGGCGCGCGGCGCCCGTAATCGGCTGAAACCGCCTTGATCAGGTCCTCGCCGCGCTCCCGCACGGCGGTTTCGAGCTTCTCGATATCATTGCGCCGTTCCGCCAGCGGCCGGTGGCGCTGGCGCTCGAAGGCGGCCTTCTGGGCGTCGAGGACGGCGCGCATGCGCTCGACCTGGCGGCTCTCGATGTCGCTCATGGCGGCGGATCCTTCCATTGCGAGGCTCCTCAGGCGGCCTGGATCATGTCGGCGGCGCGCGTGGCGATCATGATCGTCGGGGCGTTGGTGTTCCCGCCGACCACGCCGGGCATGACGCTGGCGTCGACGACGCGCAGACCCTCCAGGCCGCGCACGCGGCACTGGGCGTCGACCACGGCCATGTCGCCTGCGCCCATCGCGCAGGTTGAGGTGGGATGATACAGCGTTTCGGCCCTTGACCGAACATCCTCCAGCAAGGCTGCGCGCGAAGCCGCCGGATCGGCCGGCAGGTCGACATGATCGCGCTCGCCCTCGAAGGCGTCGCTCAGCAGGATGTCGCGCGCGATCTCGAGGCAGTCGGTCATCGCCTCGACATCCTCTTCATGCGTCATGTAGCGCGGATCGATCAGCGGATGGTCCCGCGGATCGGGCGAGGCGAGACGGATGACCCCGCGGCTTTTCGGGTAGAGATGACAGGCGTGCAGGCTTGCGCCATGGCCGAACAGGGTGCCGCCCTTGCCGTGCGGGGTCGCAAGCGCGGGAATGAACACAAGCTGGATGTCCGGCAGGTCGCCGGCGCGCGAGGACTTCACGAAACCGCAGCCCTGCACCGGATTGACGGTGAACCGGCCCTTGCCGGTTAGCGCCCACTGCGAGACGTCGTAGGCGTTGCGCGGAAGCGACCGCAGCGAATAGCCGATCGAGGCCGCGCTCCGGGTCCGTATGCGCGCCATGACGTCGAGGTGGTCCTGCAGGTTCTCGCCCACCCCGGGCAGATCATGCTCGGGCGAGACGCCGGCCTCGCGCAGATGATCCGCCGGCCCGACGCCGGAAAGCATCAGAAGCTGCGGCGAGTTGATCGCCCCGCCGGAGAGGATGACCTCCTTGCGGGCGTGAATGATGCGGATCTCCCCGCCGGTCTCGATCTCCACCCCGCAGGCCCGGCCGCCTTCGAACACGACGCGGCGCGCCAGCGCGCCGGTGATCGCCGAAAGGTTCTCCCGGTGCAGGGCGGGCTTGAGGAAGGCGTCGGCCGCCGAGCAGCGCTTGCCGTCCTTCTGGGTCACCTGATAGGGCCCGAACCCGAACTGGCCGTCGCCGTTGAAGTCCTGACGCTCGGGCAGCTGACGCCGCCGGCAGGCCTCGAAATAGCGCTCGGTCAGCGGATTGACGGGCTTGATCGTGACGACGTTGAGCGGACCGCCCTTGCCATGAAAGGGCCCGTCGAGGTCTTCATTGTTCTCGACGCGTCTGAAGGCCTCAAGCGCGCTCTCCCGGTTCCATCCGGATGCGCCCTTCGCGCCCCAGCTGTCGTAATTTTCCCAGGCGCCGCGCATGTAGTGCATGGCGTTGATCGAGGAGGAGCCGCCCAGCGTCTTGCCGCGCGGCCAGTAGAGGCGGCGGTCCTTCAACTCGGACTGAGGTTCGGTTTCATAGTCCCAGTTGATGCTCGGATCAGTCATCGTGAACTGGAGCAGCATCGGCGTGCGGATATTGGTCTTGTCGTCAGAGCCGCCCGCTTCGAGCACGCAGACGCTGACGTCGCGGTTTTCGCTGAGCCGCCCGGCGAGCACGCAGCCTGCAGACCCCGCCCCGACGATGACGTAGTCATAGACCTCCGCCGCGCTCACTGGACCGTCTCCGCGAAACGGCTCTCCAGCGGCGAGACATGTTCCGCGATCGCACGGAAGACCGCGAACGCCGCCTCGCGGCGCCGGTGCCAGGCCGGGTCGCCCGCAGTCTGCACGATCACCACGCCGCGGCGGCGGTCCATCCAGATATACTGACCGTAGACGCCCTGGGCGGAAAACTCGCCGTTGGCTCCAGGGGGCACCCAGAAATGCAGCCCGTAGCCTTCTGGCGCGTACGGCGCGTCCGGTCCCGGCGCCTGGAAGGGGGCGTTGGGTCTGCCGGCCTGGTCAACCCAGCCTTCCGGCAGCAGGCGTTCGCCGTTCCATACGCCGTCCTGCAGATAGAACTGCCCGAAACGGGCGTAATCGGCGGCGCGCGCCTGCAGGCAGCAATACCCTATGGCGACGCCTTGTTCGTCGGGACGGTTCAGCAGCCAGCTCGCCTCGCCCTCCATGCCCAGCGGCTCCCAGATGCGCTCCTCGACGATCTGCGGCAGCGCGCCGCCGAACGCGCCGCGAGCGACGGCGGCGAGCACATGGGAGTTGGGGCTGGTGTAGTGCAGATCCTCGCCCGGATCACGGTCGCGGCGAATGGCGGCGACCATGTCGTCGACATCGCGTCCGAGCACGAAGGCGTTGAAGAAGAGGGGGCGGATGTCGCTGTCGGGCCCTTCATAATCCTCGTTGAAATCCATGCCCGCCGACATCATCAGCAGATGACGCAGGCTGGTGGTCCCGTAGTCCGTGCCGGCGAACTGGGGCGCATAGCGCTGGGCGGGATCGTCGAGGCTTTCGATCGCGCCGGTCTCGAGCCCCATGGCGATGAGCGTCGCCACGAAGCTTTTCGCGACCGACCAGGACGTGTGGCGCGTTTCCGGTCCGGCTCCAAGCCGGTAGGTCTCGTGCACGATCTCGCCGTCCCTGAGCACCAGCAGGCTCGTGACTTCGCCGGCTTCGAGGTAATCCGCCAGCGGGAAGGGGCCGTCCGGCCCGTCCGCCATGGCGGGCAGGGCGAGCGTTTCTCCGCGCGGCAAGGGATCAGGCGCCGGCGCGGCGATGGGGGCGCTCGGCAGGATCGTGTCGATGCGCTGGAAAATCTGGTCGTACTGCTCGGGATCGTCGAGCTCGGCCACCATGGCCGGGGAAAACTCCGCCCAGGGCCGGTAGAACCACAGTCCGAACGCAAGCGCTGCGGCCACGATCAGTGCGAGCAGGATCGCGAGAATGCGTCCCATGGACAGTCTCCTCCCCGTGTTTCGTGCTGCGGTCGGCGCGGGTCTCAGCGGCCCGCGTCTCGCCGAAGCGTTCATCAGTCACGAAGTGAACACCTTTCAGCGCCGGCGCGCCAGTCTGCTTATGAGGCCGGTCGGAGCCGCAGGATGGCGCCCTGCGCGCCGTCCGTGAGCACGTAGAGCAGGCCGTCGGGGCCCTCGCGCACGTCGCGCAGCCGCTCGCCGCGCGCCTCGAGCAGCACCTCTTCGCCGGCGACGGCGCCGTTCTCCATGTCGAGCCTGTGCAGCGCCTGGCCGGCGAGCGCTGTGACGAACAGGTCGCCGCGCCATTCCGGGAAGGCGTCGCCGAGATAGAGCGCCATGGAGGACGGAGCAATCGACGGCGTCCAGCCGTGGACCGGCCCGGTCAGGCCCGGCTGCTCGTCATGGCTCGAATAGGGCGAGATGCGCGCATAGGAGTAGTCCACCCCGGCGGTTGCGATCGGCCAGCCGTAATTGGCGCCCGCCTCGATGCGGTTCAGCTCGTCGCCCCCGCGCGGCCCGTGCTCGTTGGACCAGACGGTCCCGTCGCGCGGATCGACGATGAGACCTTGCGGATTGCGGTGACCGTAGCTGTAGATTTCCGGGCGCGTCTGCGCGCCGAGATCGGGATTGTCCGCCGGCGCGGATCCGTCAGTATTGATCCGCACGATCGAGCCGAGATGGTTGTCGGTCACCTGCGCCTGCTCGCGATAGGCGAAGCCGTCCCCGATCCCCATGAGCAGCGTGCCGTCGGGCAGGAACGCCATGCGCGCGCCGAAATGGGCGTCCGTGTCCTTGCCCGGCTCGGCGCGGAAGATCCGCATGCCGTCGACAAGCGATCCGCCCTCCAGGCGCGCGCGCCAGATCGCCGTGGCGTTGTCCTCCGGCACGCCGTCCGTGTAGCTCAGGAACACGATGCGATCGGTTTCGAATTCCGGCGAGAGCCTGACCTCCATCAATCCGCCCTGACCCGCGCGGAGGCTTTCCGGGGCGCCCGAGATCTCCTCGCGCTGCGACCCGTCGGCGGAGACGCGCAGCAGGCGCCCGCCGATTTCGGTGACGAGCATGGCGCCGTCCGGCAGGAAGGCGATCGACCAGAGGCCGTCGAACCCGTCGGCGACGGTTTCCACGACGACGCCCTGATCCGCCGCCGGCGGGGAGGGGGGCGCTTCCTGGACGCCGCAGGCCGCCAGCGGCGGCGCGGCGCACAGCGCTGCGAGAAGGCGTTTTGACGGAAGCTTCATGTCGACGGTCTCCCCAAACCCGCGATTTCGGGCATAGTAACGGCGCGGCGAGGGGAGGCCACAGCGATGTTCTCATTCATCCGGCTTGTGATCGCGTTCCTGGCGAGCGCGGGACTGACGGTGGCCGCAGCCGCGATCGCCGACAGCCAGCTCGTGCTCAACGCGCTCATCGAGGTTGGCGCCGAAGCCACCATGAACGACCGCATCGAGATGGCGGCCGGCAATCTCGGGCCGTTTCTGGGGCTCTATGGCGCCTTCATCGCGCTGGGGTTCCTCATCGCGTTTCTCGCCGCCGCGCTCGTCTCGCGGATCCTGCCGCTTCCGCGCGGGCTGGTGTTCATGGCCGCCGGCGGCGCGGCGATCTTCGTCATGCTGACCCTGATGCGCGAGGCGTTCTTCGGCGTCGACCTGATCGCCAGCGCGCGCACGCCGCTCGGTCTTGGCGTCCAGATCGGCTGCGGCGTGTTCGGCGGCCTTGTCTTCACGCTTCTGAGCGCGGCGCCGGCGCGCGACTGAACAAGGACATGCCCCGCCCCGCCGAAATGAGTGTATGAGTAAAGCGCGCGGCGTCGCCGGCCGCGCGCCAAGACGCGCCGATCATGCCGGAAAGCACGGGCCTTCTTTTTGTTCTCGCGGGATCGGCCGCTGCGGTGGCCGGGCTTGTCGGGCTGAACGCCGTCATAGGCGGCTGGACGCCGGCGCGCATCGAAAGCCTCGAGGAGGCGGCTGAACGGCTCGCCGAGGATGTCATCGGCTTCCACGCGTCCGAAGGCGTCGTCGCCGCGGACGGCCGCGCGGCGCTGGTGCTGGATCGCGACCAGCCGCGGCTCGGGATCGTGGTTGCGCGCCGCGACCGGCTGGTCTGCCGCGCGCTCCCCGCAGGCGGTCTGCGCAGCGTTGAGGCTGATGCGCGCGACAGCCTGTCGCTTGACCTCCGGCTCGACGACGACACCCTTTCACGCGTCGGCGTGCGCTTCGCCGACGCGCCGCAAGCCGAGACCTGGCGGCGGCGGCTTGAACGTTTCACCGGCGGACCGCGCGATGCCTGATCTTCCCGATCCGATCCGGATCGCCATCCCGGCCTTCATCGCGCTCATCGTGGCGGAGATGATCTACGGCCGGGTGACCGGCCGGGCGCGCTATGAACCCTCCGACACCGCGGCAAGCCTTGTGATGGGGCTCGGCAACACGATCTCCGGCCTGACGCTGAGCGCAGCGGCGGTCGGCTGGTTTGTCTTCCTCGAGCGGTTCGCCCTGTTTGAAATCGGCTATGTCTGGTGGGCCTTCGTTTTGGCCTTCGTGCTGGACGACTTCGTGTACTACTGGTCGCACCGTTTCGCGCACACCGTGCGCTGGTGGTGGGCCGATCACGTGGTCCATCATTCCAGTCAGCACTACAATCTCTCGACCGCCTTGCGGCAGCCCTGGCTGAGCCCGCTAACGCTGAAATTCATCTTCTTCGGAAGCTGGCTCGTGCTGATCGGCTTCCCGCCGGCGATGATCGCATTCGTCGGGGCGCTGAACCTCGTCTACCAGTTCTGGATCCACACCGAGGCGGTGGGCCGGATGCATCCCGCCGTCGAGGCCGTGATGAACACGCCGAGCCATCACCGGGTGCACCACGCCACCAATCCGCGCTATCTCGACCGCAACTACGCCGGCGTCTTCATCATCTGGGACCGCCTGTTCGGCACCTTCGAGCCGGAGCGCGACGACGAACCGTGCCGTTACGGCATCGTGAAGAATCTCGGCACCGACAACCCGCTGGTCATCTGCCTGCATGAGTGGCGCGGCATCCTGACCGACGTCGCCCGGGCGAAGACCTGGCGCGAGCGCATCGGCTACTGGCTCGGCCCGCCGGGCTGGAGCCCGGACGGCTCGCGGCTGTCCTCGCGGCTCATCAAGCAGCGCTGGGCGGAGACGCACGGGGAGAACGCCGCGCGGACGGAACCCCGCGACGCCGCCCCCGCCGAATAGCCTCTAGGGTCCGGAGACCTCGACGCCGGCGGCGCGCAGGCGGTCGAGCACGCCTTTCTCCGGGGTCAACCAGAAGTCCGAATCGATGATCGCAAGCCTTACGCCCGGCCGCTCCATCTCGGCGAGCAGGCGTTCGGTCCAGATCTCGAACACCGGGATGTCGTCGCGGCGCACGCCGCCGAGCGTTTCCAGCGCGCCGATCTCGGTCTCGAGCTGGTTTACGCAGCGCCGCTCGCGCGGTTCGGCGGCGGCGGCGCGCAATGCGGCGGCGTCGCCGGCCGCCCAGGCGTAGGCGAGCGTGTGGAGGCGGGGCAGATCGTCCTCTGCGACGCGCAGCGCCTCCTCGATGCAGATGCGGTTGGTGTCCTCGGAGAAATTGCGCGCCTCGCGAAGGATGGAGGTGATGTCGCGCACAGCCAGGTCAAACACCTGTATCGCCTCATGCGGCACGCCCTCCCGCCGGGCGAGACGCGCGGCCTCTCGGCCTACCTCGATGAACTCCAGCCCGACGCTTTCCGGCGCGGCGCTTTCGAGATTGGCGGCCTGGAAGAAGGGGTGAAGCCGGCCGGGATCGAAGTCGGCGAGCCGCTCGGCGAGCGCGCTGTCCTCCAGCTCGGCGAAGCGGGCGGCCTCCAGGTCCGGGTCGGTCCCGGGATCATCGTCGCGCCGGGCGGCGCGGATGCGATCGCGGCGCTCCTCTCCGCGCAGCTCGGCGGCGGCCATGGCCGCGCTGAAGCGCGCGGCGAGGTCGTCTCCGACCTTGTCGGCAAGCGTCGTGCCGCGCGGCATGAAGAGCCGGCCGCGATTGAAGACGATGGTCCGCAGGAAGGATCCGATCAGCCGCGAGTTGTCGAGCGCGCCCGCGTCGATGTCGAAATCGGTGATCACGAGATCGGCGTCCTGCAGGACGCTGCGGATCGCCGTGTCGTCCCATTCGAGATCCTCGGGCAGCCAGCCGACGGTCACGAAGACATACATTTCGGTGTCGCGGTCATGGACCCGCCAGAGCCGCGGACCGGTCCGGCGGCCCCGCACGACGACGACGTCCTCGGGCTCAACGCTCACGGCGGCCTGCGGCGGGGGCGGAGCGGCAGGCGCGGGCGGGGCGACGCCGAGGGCGAGCGCGGGGAGGATGGCGAGCATCGGGCCTGTTCCTTGAGTTTTTGTCCGCCTGAAACGCTAGCGCCGGAAGCGATCCGTCGCACCTGAACAAGGTTTAATCGAGCCGCCGCGGGACTGCGCCCGGATGTGACCGGTCACGCTCTGGACAAACCGGTTCAGTTTCGATCATGCTGCAGTTTGTGAACGCCGTTCACCCCCTGCATCGCGGATGTCAGGCGGTGCTGGACGGCCGGCCGGAGAGACGGAACATCCGCCCCGGCTCCATGCGCAGGGAGGAGACCGATGGCGCTTCGCGACCTTTATCCGATGCCCGACATCGACAAGCACTGGCATGTGCCCCAGGAATACGAGGCCGTGTTCGACTGGCAGTTCGACGAGGGCCGCACCACCCTCATGCACCTGTATCAGAAGGGCAAGGACATGCAGTGGGACGCCGTCGAGCGCATCGACTGGTCCCAGGAGCTCGACCCGGAAAACCCCATGGAGATGCCGGACGAGGCCGTCCCCATCTTCGGCTCTGACATCTGGAACCGGATGACGCCGAAGGAGAAGGCCGAGATGCGCCGTCATGCGCAGGCCTGGAACATCTCCCAGTTCCTGCAGGGCGAACAGGCGGCGCTGCTGGCGGCCTCCAAGATCGTCCAGTCCGTGCCTGACCTGGACGCGAAGTTCTACGCCGCAACCCAGGTGATGGACGAGGCCCGCCACGTCGAGGCCTACAAGAAGCTGCTCAACAAGTTCGGCGTCGCCTACCCGATGACCGATCCGCTTCAGGAGCTTGTCAATGACGCTCTGCGCGACAGCCGCTGGGATGTGACCTATCTCGCCATGCAGGTGGTCATCGAAGGGCTGGCGCTCGCCGCCTTCGGCACGATCCGGGATCTCGCCCAGAACCCGCTTGCGCGCATGGTCAACGCCTATGTGATGGAAGACGAAAGCCGCCATGTGGCCTTCGGCCGTCTGAGCCTCCGGGATTACTACCCCCAATTGACCCAGAAGGAGCGCGACGAACGCGAGGAGTTCCTCGTGGAGGCCTGCTATCTCATGCGGGACCGGATGACCTCGCAGACCGACGTCTATGACGCGCTGGGGCTGCCCACGGAAGAAATCCACGCATATGTGGAGAATTCCGAGATCGTGCGGCTCTACCGCACCATGCTCTTCCAGCGCATCGTGCCGATCGTGAAGGACATCGGCCTGTGGGGCGACAAGATCAAGAAATGCTATGCGGACATGGGCGTGCTGCACTACGCCGATCTCGATCCGCAGGCGCTTCAGGATGACGACGAGCGCATCGCCCAGGAGATCGACGCCGCCCGGGCGCGGTCGGAGTACATCGAGGCGGTCGCCGGAGCGGCGGAGTAACGCGCCGCTCACGCAACTGCTAATTGCTTGATCGATCCGCCTCGGTAACAAATCCGCCTAGTCGTCATGATTTAATGTCATGACGACCGTTTCTTGACGAGGCGGATCATGGACGAGACCCGTAGCGCCGGAACATTGCGTGCGTGCCCTCAGTCTCAGGTTGCGCGCGAATATCCCGAATCTCCTGTCGTGGGAATTGCAACGGTTTGCGACGGAGCCGCAAGGCTGCGCACGTTTGAGAGGGGTATGCCGTCCCGGGGTGACGGGCTCGGCTCATTCAAGCAAACGCGGCAGGTGCGGGCCGCTTACCCAATGACCGTCGACAGGATGTACCCCTCTCCCTACCGAGCGGAGACCCTCGTTTTTCCGGGATCCGGGGGCGCCGTGCTCGATACCGGATATGCGCGCGCCGGCGCGGCGGCGCGGCGGCTGCTTGAGGAAACCGCCGCCGAGAGCGGACGGCGCGACGCGCATATCGATTGGAGCCTTGGCGTCAGCGCGGACAATCCCGCCCGCATGCCTGATGAGACCATCGGCGTTTACGGCTCTCCGCTCTGGCGGCGGCTGTCCGACGACCAGCGCCGCGAGCTGCGCCGGCATTCCCAGTCCTTCATCCTGTCGCAGACGTTCCAGGGCACGCAGATCACCCTGCTTTGCGCGGCGCGTCTGATCCAGCGGGCGCCCAATCACGACGTCCGGCGCTACGCCGCGCTCCAGGCGGCCGACGACGCGCGCCATATCGAGCTCCATCTGCGGCTGATGAGCGCTTTCGGCCTTGTCTATCCGCCGAATACGGAGCTCAAGCGGCTTTGCCAGGATGCGTTGTCGCTCGATCGCTGGGATCTGCTGCTGCTGGCGACCAACGTCCTCTTCAAGAACGTGAGCGTGGCGACGATCCAGCTGGTGCGCGACATGTCGGGGCCGTCGCTGGCGCGCCAGGTCAATGCGGTCATCATGCTGGAGCAGACCCGGCACGCCGCCTTCGGGCGCGCGGCCCTGCAGGAGCACTACCAGAGCGCCTCCGCGCAAACCCGCTCGGCGGCCGAGGCGCTGCTTGTCGACTGGAGCGAGGCGCTGCATGAGCGCCTGCCCATGACGACAGAGGTCTCCGACGCGCTCGGCTTCACGCATGAGGACGCGCTGCCGACGCAGGACGCCTCGGAGATCGTCAACATGTTCCGCGCCGTCCTTTTCCAGCGCATTGTGCCGAACGCGCGTGCGATCGGGCTGTGGGGCCCGAAAGTGCAGGCCTGCTTCCGCCGGCTGGGCGTGCTGCATTTCGCCGATATCGACCTCGACACCTTTCTCGCTGCGGACCGGCGCGTGCTGCGCGAGGCGGAGGCCGAGCTCGCCGCACGCTGATGGATGAAAAAGCGCCGGCGAAATCGCCGGGCAGGGGAGGAGCGTATCAGGGCCTGCGGTCCCTGTTTATCGGATGGGACCGGACAAGAGTCGCGAGCGCTGCAGCGACTGCACGCCCGGCCGGCATCGCCCCGAAGCGTCCGCCGCCCTTGGGGCTTCGCGCCGCCCTGGGCGGCTTGGCTCGCACACCCCTGGGTCAGGCCCAACCACCACCAATCGAATCGCATGAGGCTTTTGATGTGGAACCTGCGCAAACTCTACGCCGTTGAGCCGGAGGGGCTGGACGAGCGTATTGAAAGCGCTTCGCCCGCCGTATTCGACCATGCGTCGGTCGGCGGGGTTCGCGAGGTTGACGAGCTGTTCAGGCTCCAGCTCGCCAAGCACTGGGACATGGATGAACAGGTCGACTGGAGCTACGAGTTCGATCCGCTCAATCCCGGCAATCTGCCTTACGCGGTCGTCGGAGCGTTCGGATCGGAGCCGTGGGAGGCGCTCGACGCCGCCGAGCGCGATCGGCTGAGGCTGCATGCTCAGGCCTGGATGCTCAGCCAGTCCTTCCACGGAGAACAGGCCACGATGATGGCGGCCTCACGTCTGGTTTCACAGGCGCCGGAGACCTTCATCAAGACCTACGCCGCAAGTCAGGCGTTCGACGACGCCCGGCATCTGGAGGCCTATCGCCGTCTCATCGCCCGCGTCGGAGTTCTCTATCCCATCTCGCACGGATTGGCGGAGATCACGCGGATCGCGCTCAGCCAGACGGAATGGGATCTCACGCTGCTTTGGGTCTCCGTGGTGATGAAGTCGATGGGGCTCGCGAACTTCCAGTCCCTGCGCGACAATGCGGGGCCGTCGCTGCTGCGGCAGGTGCATGCCTATGCGATGGTGGACGAGACCCGCCATGTCGCCTTCGCGCGGACGGTGCTTGCATCCGCATACGCCGATCTGGACGAGGCGGCGCGCCGGGTCCGTGAAGACGCCGTGATCGATTCGCTGGGCCGGATGCGCGACGACGTGGTGCAGGCCGACGAGGTCTACGCCCAGGCGGGCATGGACGTCGCAGCCTGCAAGGCCGCCAATAACGACTCGCCGGTCGTCAACATGTACCGCGCGCTCATGTTCCAGCGGCTTGTGCCGACACTGCGCGCGATCGGGCTGTTCAGCCCACGCATTCGTGAGGTGTTCGACGAGCTGGGCGTGCTGGATTACGCCGATGTCGATCTGCCGACCTTCCTCGCGGCGGAGCGGCGGGCGGCCCGGGAGATCGCTGCGGAACTGAACGGAACCTGACGCGTCCGGCGTTTGCGCCCGCGCCGCGCCGCCGCTACACGCAAGCTCTTCCTCGCCTGACGCGGAGCGCCGGCCATGCGCCATTTCCTGACCACCGAAGACTGGAGCCGCCCTGAGCTGCAGGCCCTGATCGACCGTGCGCGCGAATGGCGCGCAAGCCCGCTGGGCGACGCGTTCAGGGGAAAGTCGATTGCGCTGCTTTTCTTCAACCCGTCGCTGCGCACCCGTACGAGCTTCGATCTCGGCGCCTTCCAGATGGGCGGCAAGGCGATCGTGCTTGATGCGCGCGGCCAGACCTGGCCGGTGGAGATCGCCGACGGCTCCGTCATGGACGGCGACCCGGAGGAGCATGTGAAGGAAGCCGCGCGCGTCCTGTCCTCTTACGTGGACCTGATTGCGATCCGGTGTTTTCCCAAGTTCGAGGACTGGGAGGCCGAGCGCGAGGATCCGCTCATCCAGGCCTATGCGCGCCATGCGAGCGTTCCGGTCGTCAACATGGAGACGATCGTCCATCCCTGTCAGGAACTCGCCCTCATGATGGCGCTGCAGGACCGGCTGGGCCGAACCGACGGAGCAACCTTCCTGCTCACCTGGGTTCCCCATCCAAAGCCGCTGAACACGGCGGTCGCGAATTCTGCGGTGCTGATCGCCTCGAAGTTCGGAATGAACGTGCGCATGCTGATCCCTGACGAGGTCTACCGGCTTGACCGGCGCTACATGAGCGCGGCGGAAGCCGCCTGCGTGGAGCACGGCCGCCGCTTCGAGGTCTTCACCGATCCCGCCGCGGCCTATGACGGCGTCGACGCCGTCTATGCAAAGAGCTGGGGCGCGCTGCCCTTCTACGGGAACTGGGGCGCGGAGGCCCCCCACCGGGCGAAGGGTGCGGGCTTCATGGTCGACGATGCGAAAATGGCGCTTACCGGCAACGCCGTGGTGAGCCACTGCCTGCCCATGCGGCGCAATGTGAAGATCGCCGACAGTGTGGTCGACAGCGAGGCCTTCATCGGGCTTCAGGAAGCGGAAAACCGGCTTCACGTGCAGAAGGCGCTGATGGAGCGCCTGGTTACGCAATGACACGCCCAGGCGACGGCGCGGGGCGCGCCGGCGAGACCGGAACCGGGCGGGCGGACGTGCGCGCCGCCATCGTGCGGCTGCTTTCGCACATGCGCGACGGCAAGGAGATCCGCGAGTACCTGACGCGGTTCTCGCGGCTGGACCAGGAGCGCTTTGCGGTCGTGAAGGTCGGCGGCGCGGTGATGCGCGACGACCGGGAAAGCCTGGCCGCATCGCTCGCCTTCCTGCAGACGGTGGGGCTGGCGCCGGTCGTCGTCCATGGCGGCGGGCCTCAGCTGGACGCGGCGCTGGCGGAAGCCGGCGTCGAGACGCCCCGCATGGACGGCCTGCGCGCCACGCCGGACGCCGCCGTGCCGGTCCTGCGCAGCACGCTCACCCGGCTCAATCTCGAACTCGTCCAGGCGATCCGCGACTGCGGCGGCCGCGCGGCCTCGATCCCCGGCGGCGTGTTCGAGGGTGAGCTCATCGACGAGACCCGGCTCGGCCGGGTGGCGCAGCCGACCGTGGTGCGGCTTGAGCTCGTCGCCGCGGCGGCGCGTGCGGGCCAGGCGCCCGTCCTTGCCTGCCTGGGAGACACCGCCGACGGACGGCTGGTCAACATCAACGCCGACAGCGCGGTGCGGGCGCTGGTGCATGCGCTCCAGCCCTACAAGATCGTGTTTCTCACCGGCGTCGGCGGCCTGCTCGGCCCGGACGGCGAGATCATCTCCGCGGTCAATCTCGCCACCGACTGGGAGGCGATGGAACGCTCCGGCTGGCTCGACGGGGGCATGCGGCTGAAGCTTGAGGAGATCCGAAGGCTGCTGGACGACCTCCCGCTTTCCTCCTCGGTCTCGATCACCCGACCGTCCGAGCTCGCCAAGGAGCTGTTTACTCACGCCGGATCCGGAACGCTGGTGCGCCGCGGCGAGCGCGTGCTGGAGATCACCGCAAAGGAGGCGCTGGACGAAGCGCGCACCTGCGCCCTCATTCGGGAAGCGTTCGGACGGCCGCCGCGCGCGGACTATTTCGCCGGTCTCGATTTCGACCGCGCCTTCATCTCGGAAAGCTATCGCGCAGCCGCCATCACCGCGCGCCTGGGCGAGACGGTCTATCTGGACAAGTTCGCCGTATCCGACGCCGCCAAGGGCGAAGGTCTCGGCCGCGCGGTCTGGCGCAAACTGACCGACTACGCTGCGCGGCTTTACTGGCGCTCGCGTGCGGACAATCCGGTCAATGAATTCTACTTCGCCGAATGCCATGGGGCGGTGAAGCGCGGGCCGTGGGTCGTCTTCCAGCGCGGCGAGACGGATCTGGCGCGGCTGCCGTCCATGGTCGAACGCATCGCGGCGCTTCCGGAAACGCTGGAGCCGCGGACATGACGACCGTCGGCCTGATCGGCGCGCGCGGCCATACCGGCGCGGAGCTTCTCAGGCTGATCGCCGGGATGAGCGATCTTTCGCTCGTTTACGCGTCTTCGCGCGCGCGGGCCGGAGAACCGGTCGAGGGAGGCTGCGGGGTCGATTACGAGGCGCTGACGCCGGAAACGGCCGCGGCGCGCGGCGCGGACGCCGTCATCCTTGCGCTTCCCAACGGCGAAGCGGCCCCCTGGGCGGCGGCGATCCGCAGCGCGCGCCCGGATGCAGTGATTGTGGATCTGTCGGCGGACCACCGGTTCGATCCGGCCTGGGTCTATGGTCTGCCGGAAATCTACGGGCGCGAAACGGTCCGAACAGCCCGCGCGATCGCCAATCCAGGTTGCTATGCGACCGCTGGACAGCTGTGCGTTGCGCCGGTGCGCGACCGGCTTTCCGGGCCGGCGCACATGTTCGGCGTGTCAGGCTATTCCGGAGCAGGAACCACGCCGTCGCGCAAGAATGACCCCGAGGCGCTCGCGGACAATCTCATGCCTTACGGCCTCGTGGGCCACATGCATGAGCGGGAAATGAGCCGGCATCTGGGCTTCGACGTGCGCTTCAGCCCGCATGTCGCTTCGTTCTTCCGCGGCATCGTCGTGACCGCGCAGCTTGAGTTCGGCGAGCCGCAATCACCGGACGGCGTAAAGCGTGCGTATCTTGAGGCTTATGACGGCGAGCCGCTGGTGCGCGTCCAGACCGGCGTTCCCGAAATCCGCGACGGCGCCCTTCATCCGGGCGCGGTGCTTGGCGGACTGACGCTGAGCGAGGACGGACGCCGGGGCGTCATCGTGTGCGCGCTGGACAACCTGCTGAAGGGTGCGGCCGTTCAGGCTCTGCAGAACCTCCGGCTAGCGTGCGGGCGGCCTGAATTCGACGGCCTGACGCCCTCGTGAAGGGATGACGCTTGTCTTGGGGTTGGCGTCCGGGAAAACGGGGCCGATGTTTGTGTGAGCCGACAGGGAGCTTGTCTTGATCCGCGCCGCCGCCTTCATCGCCCCGGTTTTCCTGCTTGCCTCCGGCTGCGGAGAGGCCGCTGAGACCGGTGCGGTTTCGGCCGACGCCCAGCCGCAGCCGCCCGTGATCGATACGCCTGAAGGGGCGGAGACGGCCGTCTTCGCCTCAGGCTGCTTCTGGTGCACCGAGCAGGACTTCGAGAAGCTTCCCGGCGTTTATGAGGTGATCTCGGGCTATACCGGCGGCGAGGTTGCCGATCCGAGCTATGAGCAGGTGGTTCGCGGCGGAACCGGCCACGCCGAGGCGGCGCTGGTGATCTACGATCCGGACGCGGTGAGCTATGAGGCTCTGCTTGAGCACTACTGGCGCAATGTCGATCCGTTCGACGCCAACGGCCAGTTCTGCGATCGCGGCGACAGCTATGCGCCGTTCATCTTCGTCGACGGCGCTTCGGAGGACGACGCCGCGCGGGCGTCGCGCCAGCGTGTGCAGGACCGCTTCCCCGACCGGCCCGTTGCGGTGCGAATCCGTCCGCTCGAGGCGTTCTGGCCGGCGGAGGCGTATCATCAGGATTTCGCCGAAACGAATCCGATCCGGTATCAGCGCTACCGCTTCGGCTGCCGCCGGGACGCGCGCCTTCGCGAGATCTGGGGCGAGGAAGCCGGCGGGGTGCGCAACACGGAATAGTTGCGCGAAGCCGCCTCAGGGCTGGGGCAGGCTCGCCGCCCACGCCTCGAATTCGGCCGTGCGCGCCACGCGCTCATGGCCGCGCGCGAGAAAGAGCTGATAGCGCCGCTCCCGGCCCGCCCCGATCGGCAGGGCGATTTCACCGGCCGGCTCGATCTGGACGAAGTCGCGGCGGATGACCGGAACCTCGTTGGGCCGCTCCGAGGCGATGAGCATCACGCCCGGATAGTCCGCAGGCAGAGGCCAGTTGGCTTCTGCGTGGTTCTTCGGGTCGGCGTACCGCCGCCACATGAACAGGTCCGCCTCGATTTCCACGCCGTAGCGCTGCATCTGGTTGAAATCATTGCGATTGTCGAAGACCACGGCGTCCGCGCCCGTGCGCTCGACCGCCTGCGCCAGGGCCGCAGCGGTTTCCGGCCAGGCGCGCACCCGCTTGAATGCGTTGGCCACGCCGGCCGTCTCCGCCCAGCTCGGGATCAGCGCGAAGGACGCCAGCAACAGCCCCGCGGCGAGGTGGAACGCTATGGTGCCCTGCAGGAGCCGCTTGCGCCAGACAGGGCCCGCCAAAAGCCAGCCCGCCGCCAGGACGGTTCCTGCGCCGTAGGCAGCGGCGGCCCAGTTGGCGTGCGCCCGGCTGATGAAGGCCTGACCCGCCACGATCAGCAGGATCGGCAGTACGAAAAGCGCCAGCATGAGCCGCGGACGCGCCGGGCCGTTGCGCTCGCTGCGCGCCGCAGCGATGCAGGCGGCGATCAGAACGGGAAACAGCGTGGGACCGAAAACGCCGAACTGGTCGCCCAGAAACTGGGTCAGTTCGCCGAAATTGAAGAGCGACCCCTGCCAGTTGGCGTTCGCTGCGGTATGGCTGACGGTGGCGAAGTCGTGGTCGGCGTTCCACAGCACGTTGGGAAGGATCAGCACGCCTGTAATCGCAGCGGCGAGCAATCCGCGCGGACCGGCGAGCGCCCGGCGCGCGGGCCGGTCTACAAGGATCGCCAGCGCAGTTCCGATGAAGAAGTACAACGCGGCGTACTTCGCCAGAAAGGCGAGGCCGCCGGCCAGGCCCAGCACGGCCGCCGTGCCGAAGCCCGCGCCGTCGCGCAGGCGCACGATGCAGTAGAGCCCGAGGCTCCAGAAGGTCAGGAGCACGGCGTCGGTGGAGATGACCGAAGCCGAAAGCCAGACCGCGGGCAGCGTGGCGTAGAGAACGGCCGTCCAGGCCCCGGTTTCGCGCCCGAACAGGCGCGCCGCCGTCATGCCCAGAAAAACGGCGGTGAACGTGTGCAGCAGGGGCGCGGCGAAACGCACCCCGAAATCGCCGTTTCCAAACACCGCCGTCGTCGCCGCGATGATCCAGGCGATCAGCGGGGGCTTGGAGAAATACCCCCAGTCCAGCTCGCGCGACCAGATCCAGTACTGGGTCTCGTCTGCGTAAAGCGCGTTCGGATCGATGGCGAGCCCCGCCCATCGCAACGCCAGGAGGCCGAGCAGAAACACGGCGGCGAGCCGGGGGGCGCCCGGCGCCGGAACGAGCAGCGCGGGAGACAGCGTCGGAGCGGAGCGGGCGGCGGCGTCCATGGCGACGTCATCGCGCGGCGCGGCGGCGCTGTCAAAGCGGGGCGGCCGGCGGCTGCGTGACCGCCTCGCCACACCTGTCGGTCTTCGGGGTGCGCGAAAGCCGGATCAAGCCGTCTCCGCGGCAAGTCGAGACCCTCGATGAAAACAGAATTCCATTATGCCATATTGAGATAGAGAGCGAAAAATTCGTGCACTTATCTTTTTAATACATACAATCATAAATACAGAATAAACACTTCAAAGACCTGTCATATTTTTATGGATAGACGATCCCCATTCACAGCCGGGGCGTGCGCCCGGGCTGCACCCGTGACGGTTGGCTTAAGGGGATCAAGCAATCATGGCTCTGTTCAAGAAGTACGCTCTTGGTGCGTCGCTTGCGACGCTGGCGGCGCTGGCTCCGCTCGCTGCAGTTCACGCGCAGGCGACCTCTGCGCAGCTGCGCGGCTCTGTCGTCGACGCCGGTTCCGCGCCGGTCGCGGGCGCGACGGTGACGATCATCCACGTGCCGACCGGCCAGGTGTCGGTTGCGGTGACGAACAACACGGGTTCGTTCTTCCAGTCCGGCCTGCGCGTCGGCGGCCCCTACACGGTCACGGTCTCCGCGCCGGGCTTCGAGGGCGAGGCCATCAACAACCTGACGCTGGCGCCGGGTTCCCAGGCGCCGCTGCAGCTGCAGCTGAATGCGGCCGTCGTCGAGCGCATCGTGGTGCGCGGCCAGGCCATCAACACCCTGGATCTGAACAACGGCGTCGGTTCGACCTACAGCGCGACAGACATCGCGAACCGTCCGAACAACGCCCGCGACGTGCTTGCGACCCTCTCCAACGACCCGCTCGCCTTCAATACGGGCGAAGGCCAGCTCACCGTCGCCGGCGTGAACCCCCGCTTCAACGCGCTGGCCATCGACGGCTCGCTCCAGCAGGACGATTTCGGCCTCGGATCGAACACCTACGCGACCGCCCGCTCGCCGATCAACCTGGATGCAGTCGAGGCCGTTTCACTTGAGGCGGCCAACTATTCGGTAACTGTTTCTGGCTTCACCGGTGGTCTAGTCAACGTCGTTACCAAGTCTGGTTCAAATGAATTCGACGGCTCCCTGTTCTACTACTACCAGGACGAGAGCTTCATCGGCGACAGCGCCTTCGGCGGCGACGTCACCGTGGACACCGCGCCCTTCACCGAGGAGGAGTACGGCTTCACGCTGAGCGGCTCGATCATCAAGGACCGCCTGTTCTTCTTCGTCTCCTATGACGAGTACGAAAACAGCGGCGCCGGCTCGGCCTTCGAGAGCGCCGACATCAACGACGGCATCGACCCCGCCTTCTATTCCACGCTCGCCGACTTCGTTCAGGCCAATCTCGGCGTCGACATCGGCACGCGTCCGGCGACGGCCGCCACGCCGGAGACGACCGAGCGCTTCCTCGGCAAGCTGGACTGGAACATCAACGAGGACCACCGCGCTTCGTTCACCTATCAGACGGTTGAGGAGAGCGGCACCTCGGTCAGCCGGCAGAACTTCGAACAGGCCTGGTATGACATCCCGGTCGAGCTGACCGCCTACACCGGCCAGCTGTACAGCGACTGGACGCCGAACCTCTCGACCACCTTCCGCATCAACTGCAAGGAGTTCAGCCGCGGCCAGAACTGCCGCGCCGGCTCCGACCAACCCGAGCTCGAGTTCACCTTCAGCGGCGACACCAACGAAAACCTCGTCGGCACCCCGTTCGAAGGCCTGATCAGCGGCGGCTCGGAAGTCTTCATCGCGGGCTGCGACCGTTTCCGCCACGCCAACGTGTTTGAAGACGAGCGCCTCCAGGTGTTCGGCTCGGCCGACTACTCCATCGGCAACCACGTCATCACGCTCGGCGGCGAGTTCGAGTATTACGAGCTGTTCAACCTGTTCGTCGAGCGCTCCAACGGCCGCTTCCGTTACGGCTCGAACAACGCCGTCTCCTTCGTTGACGACATCCTGAACAACACCCCGCGGGTGGAGTACATCAACGCCATCTCGAACGACGCCAACGACGCCGCGTCGGCCTGGGGCTATAACAAGTTCACCTTCTTCATTCAGGACAGCTGGCAGGTCACTCCGGCCCTCGAAGTGAACGCCGGCGTCCGTTACGAGCTCTACCAGCAGGACGACGCGCCGGTCCGCGACCAGGCGATCGAGGCCCTCTATGGCCGCGACACCTCCGCCAACCTGGACGCGCTGGACCTGTTCCAGCCGCGGGTGAGCTTCCGCTGGGATGCGACCGACCGCACGACCGTCACCGGCGGCTTCGGCCTCTTCTCCGGCGGCGATCCGAAGGTGTGGACGTCCAACGCATTCCAGCCGCCGGTCGTCTCCGTCAGCCAGTCCGGTCTGCCGATCACCGGCTTCAACGTCCCCGCCGACCTGCTCAACCAGGTCGCCGCGGCTCCGGGCGCCTCGCCGATCGACATCATCGACGAGGACTTCGAGATCCCGGCCGACTGGAAGGCCTCGCTGCGCCTCGATCAGGAGTTCGACCTGAACTTCCGCGGCTTCAACCTGGGCTCCGACTACCTGTTCACCGCCCAGGTGCTCTACACCCAGTCCAAGCAGTCCTTCCTGTGGCGCAACGTGGCGCAGACGGAAAACCCGGCGAACCTGCCCGCCGGCGTGGCGCCGGACGGCCGTCCGATCTACGCCGACCTGCAGGCGCTGGGCGAGCCGAACCTGACGCTTCTGACCAACGACGACGGCGCCACCGGCGTCACCTTCTCCATCGCGCTGGCGAAGGAATACGACTACGGCCTCGGCTTCCAGCTCAGCTACGCCAACCAGGATGTCGAGTACGTCTCCGAGGGCACGTCCTCGCGCGGCATCTCGAACTGGCGCGGCATCGCGGCGGCGGACCGGAACTTCCCCGAAGTGCGCACGGCCCTGTTCGAGATCGAGCACGCCTTCAAGCTCAACCTGAGCTATGAGCGCGACTTCTTCCGCGACTACACCTCGCGCTTCGACCTGTTCGGCCAGATCACCTCAGGCGAGCCGTTCTTCTACGCCTTCAACGTGTCCAACAACAATTCGCTGTTCGGCCGCGCGGGCAACAGTGAAAGCCCGTTCGACAACAACCCGATCTACGTGCCGGAAGTGAACGACAGCCGCGTGGTCTACAGCTCCGGCTTCCCGGTGGCGGACTTCGACGCCTTCATCGAAGCGCGCGGTCTGGCCCGGGGCGGCATCAATCCGGTCAACTCCGACAACGGCGCGTGGAACCAGCGCTGGGACTTCCGCTTCCAGCAGGATCTCCCGGGCATTCCGGGCGCGGAGCGCTTCGTCGGCGACAACCGCCTGAAGTTCGTCTTCGACGTCGAAAACGTCGCCAACCTGCTCAACAACGAGTGGGGCACGCAGGTGAACAGCGTGGCGTTCGGCCAGGCTCCGGTGGTGACCGCCGATCTGGTCACCGCTGCGGATGTGGCGGCCTTCGGAGTGGACGGCGCGTCGGCGCTGACCGGCGATGCGGCGCGCACCGCCTGCGTCTCGGCTGGCGACTGCGTCTATCGCTACAACGCCTTCACCTCCGGCCCGGCCAATGGATCGACGAACGACTTCCAGTCGGTCTACCGCATCCGTGTGGGCATCCGTTACGAGTTCTGATTCCCTACGACATCAGAATCACGACTGTCGGGGCGGCTCTTCGGAGCCGCCCTTTTTTTGCGCCGGAGGGTCGCCTCAGGCGTTGCCGAAGCGCCACATTCGACAGCCTTCGCCTGGCGCGACACCGCCGCGCCGAATTTACCCAGAGCGCGGCTCAACCGGCTGCTTTCCCGGGCGTCAAGTTAAGAGATTGAAATTAAAGAGATTAGCTAGTGTAAATTCTAATATAAAAAAATAAAAAACAAGTATAATATATTTTGTGTCATAATCAATACAAAAAACAGACGGAATTGTTCCAAAAAAGACCCCTATTCCGACCGTGGTGCGCAGACGGTTTCCGGCCTGCGTCAAGGTTGGTCGCGGCGTTATTTTGCTTTACGCCGCTTGAAGGGGAATGAATACATGACTTTCTTCAAGAAGTTCGCTCTGGGCGCGTCGGTTGCGACGCTTGCCGCGCTCGCGCCCATCGCCGCTGTTCACGCGCAGCAGGTGACCGCGGATCTCGCCGGATCGGTCAGCAGCGCCGACGGCGCGCCGATCGCCGGCGCCACGATCACGGTCGTCAACACTCGCAACAACGCCGTGCGCTCGGTCGTCTCCGGCGAGGCCGGCCTGTTTTCCGCGCGCGGCCTGACCTCGGGCGGTCCCTACACCGTCACCGTCACGGCGCCGGGCTTTCAGGGCCAGTCCCTTGAAGGGGTCTTCCTGAACCTCTCCGACATCACCGACCTCGACTTCACGCTGGACAGCGTGGCGGCTGCGGGCACCACCGACGTGATCACCGTGACCGGCGCGCGGGTGCAGGTCGCCCAGCGCGCGATTGGCCCGGGCATCTCCTTTGACGCCGAAACGCTGGAGAGCTTCCCGTCGATCCAGCGCGACATCCGCGACATCATCCGCTTCGACCTGCGCGTGTCGATCGACAACCAGAACGCCGTCGACCGCGTGTCCTGCCTGGGCGGCAACGACCGCTCCAACACCTTCACCGTGGACGGCGTGGTCCAGGCCGACGTGTTCGGCCTTAACGGAACCCCGTTCGCGGCGCGCAACTCGCTGGTGCTGCCCTTCGACGCGGTGGCCGAAACCGTTGTCGAATTCGCCCCGTTCGACGTCGAATTCGGGCAGTTCACCGGCTGCAACATTTCGGTCATCACCCGGTCGGGAACCAACGCGTTCTCCGGCTCCGCCTTCTTCGTCTACAACGACGACAGCCTGACCGGCTCCTCGCTCGAGGGGAACGACATCAATTTCCTGCCCTTCGAGGACCAGAACTGGGGCGCGACGCTGAGCGGTCCGATCATCAAGGACAAGCTCTTCTTCTTCGTCGCCTATGAGGAGACCGATGACGCCGACCCGCAGGAAAGCGGACCGTTCGACGGCGGCTTCGCGAACGGCCAGGATTTCCTGAGCACCGCCCAGGCGCTTGAGATCTCAGATGTGCTTTCCGAGCAGTTCGGCATCGAGACCGGCGGAATCGCCAATCTCCTGCCCGAGACGAACCGCCGGTTCCTCGTGCGCGGCGACTGGCTCATCAACGACCGCCACCGCTTCGAGTTCACCTATCAGCGCCTGAACGAATCCAACGTCGAATCGGACGACTTCTCCTTCTCCGACCGGTTCATCTTCGCGGGAACCTTCGAGGAGGAAGGCACGGAAAGCCAGACCTTCTCCGCGCGTCTGTTCTCACAGTGGACGGACAATCTCTCAACCGAGGTCCGCGCTTCGCGCGCGATCATCGACGACATCCAGGGTCCGGTCGGCGGCGGCGAAGCCCAGTCCGGAAATCCCATTCCGCGGATCATCGTCGGCGTCGAGAACAATGGCGACATCGGCTCGGTGCTCGCCGGTCCGGGTCAGTTCCGTTCCGCCAACCAGCTCAACAGCCGGGTGGACCAGTACAAGCTGAAGGCGGATTACACCTGGAACCGCCATACCTTCACGGCGGGCTATGAAGCCAACCGGCTGGACATCTTCAACCTGTTCATTGTGAACGCGACCTCGACCCTGGTTTTCCAGGACGTCGACGCGCTTCGCGCCGGTCAGGTGCTGGGCGGAGGCATTTTCTCGACCACGCCGGATCCCGAGAACATCGCCGCCGGCACGGCGGCGGGCGTCATCGGGGTTTCGACCGCATCCGGCGACCCCAACCAGGCGGCTGCGGAGTTCTCCCGCACCATTCACACACTCTACATCCAGGACGAGTGGCAGGCGAGCGACCGGCTGACCCTTCAGGCGGGCCTGCGCTATGACATTTACGGCGGCAGCGATGCGCCTCCCGCCAACCCGAACTTCATCGCCCGCTACGGCTTCTCGAACGCTGTCAACTTCACTCAGCTTGACGCCGTGTTGCCGCGCCTCGGCTTCACCTACGAGAGCCCGATCGCGCCGTTCGGCGAAACCACGATCCGCGGCGGAGCGGGCATCTTCACCGGCGGCGACCCGACGGTGTGGTTCTCCAACGCGTTTTCGAACTCCGGCTTCAACGCCGGCTCGCAGACGAACGTCCAGGCCGGCTGCACCGAGGCCGACCTCGTGGTGGTCGACGACAGCGGCCGGTTCACGGGCGTGCCCGCGTGCGCGCTGGATGCGGCGGCGGAGCAGGCCGCGCTCGGCCTGTCCGACACCCAGTCCACCGATCCCGACCTCGAGCTCGCCACGGTGATCCGCTCCAATATCGGCACAAGCACGCTGACCGATTTCGGCGGCTTCGCCAGGGGCTTCTTCGACGACTGGCGCGTCGATCTCGACGTGATCCACTCCCAGTTCCGCAACCCGTTCTCCTTCGTCGACCTCTCGCAGACGGTGAACCCGGCGCTCGGCTTGAACGGTTTCGCCGCCGACGGCCGGCCGATCTTCCGGGCGATCGATCCGACGGTCGCCGGCTGCGATGCCGTGCTTCTCAACCGCGGGGGTACGCCGCCGACCTTCACCGGGGTCACTGCGGATTGCTTCGCAACCGGCCGTGACGACGAGATCCAGCTTACCAACTCGGAAGGCTTCTCGGCGCTGACCTTCTCGGCGATCTTCGACAAGCGCTTCGAGTACACCGCCCCGTTCATCAATCTGCCCGGCTCGGCGAGGGTCAACTTCGGCTACGCGTTCACCGACTCCAATAACCACCGCGACCTGACGAGCGCCCAGTCGACCTCGAACTTCGACGGGTCGGCCCTGTTTAACCGTCAGGATCCGGGCGTGGCCACCTCGGGCTTCGAGACGCGCCACAATGTCCGCTTCACGATGAATCTCGAACAGGAGTTCGTGCGCGACTATCCCACGAGCTTCGGGCTGTCCTTCGGCGCCCAGTCGGGCCGTCCGTTCAGCTTCACGTTCGACGGTTCGGGCGATTTCAACAACAGCGCCTCAGGATCGGACAATGCGCTTCTCTACGTGCCCAGCGGCGTGGATGATCCGGTCCTTTCGCCGTCCAGCGATCCGGCGGCCGTGGCCGCACTGGTGGACTTCATCAACGCGGACGCGTGCCTGAGCGAGCAGCGCGGCTCGGTCTTCGAGCGCAACAGCTGCCGGAACGACTGGTTCCTGGACTTCAACGTGCGCTTCGCCCAGGAACTGCCGGGCGCGCTGCCGGGCCACCGGACCACGTTCTTCATCGACATCGACAACTTCGCCAACCTGATTTCGGACGAAGCCAACATCTTCCGGGACGTGAATCAAAACGTCGACCTGGTCGATGTTGCGGTCGATGACCAGGGACGCCTCGTGATTACGGACTTCAATCCGGACTTCGGCGAGGAGATCAATCTCGATCGCTCGCTCTGGCGGGTTCAGCTCGGCGTGCGCTACGCCTTCTGATCCCCAGGCGACAGCAGAAACGCGCCTGTCGGGGCGGCTCTTCGGAGCCGCCCTTTTTTCGCGCCGGAGGGTCGCGCCGGGCGTGGCCGAAGCGCCACACTTCATTCGACTTCGTTACATTCGCACGCAACACGTCGCAGGCGGGGACGCGCGCTTGACGCGGCGAAACACGAGCGATTGCGCCCGGTTCGGCATGAACCCCCCAAATATCGATAAATCCTTACAAATTAGAGGAACATGATGAAATGAAACCTTCATCTTCATGTCACTGAACCGTGAACGTCCGTCCGTAAGCGGTCGCCCTTGCTTCGCAGGCTAAAGGTCTGCGCGTTTCCACCTGGTCGATTAGGGGGACCATACGAATGGCTCTGTTCAAGAAGTTCGCTCTGGGCGCGTCGGTTGCGACGCTTGCCGCGCTCGCGCCCATCGCCGCTGTTCACGCGCAGGCGACCTCCGCCCAGCTGCGCGGCACCATCACCGACGCGTCCGGCGCGCCGATCGACGGCGCGGTCGTCACGATCGTGCACCAGCCCTCCGGCACGGCCGCCCAGGCGACCACCTCCGCCGGCGGCACGTTCTTTGAATCCGGCCTGCGCGTCGGCGGCCCCTACACGATCAGCGTCGTGGCTCCGGGCTTTGAAGCCGACGTGATCGACGGCCTCATCCTCGAGCCGGGCCGCCAGCGTCCGCTCGAGATCGCCCTGGCCTCCGCCACGGTGGAAACGATCGTCGTTCGCGGTCAGGCGACCAACACGCTCGACCTCAACAACGGCGTGGGCTCGACCTTCTCGGCGGCCGACATCCGCAACCAGCCGGCGCTGAACCGCGACCTGATCGCCACCCTGCTGCGCGATCCGCTCGCGTCTTCCGACGGCGAAGGCAACATCTCCATCGCCGGCGCCAACCCGCGCTTCAACGCGCTGGCGATCGACGGGGCCCTGCTGCAGGACGACTTCGGCCTCTCCTCTTCGACCTATCCGTCCAACCGCTCCCCGATCAACCTGGACGCCATCCAGAGCGCCTCGATCGTGGCCTCGGACTACTCGGTGACCAACTCGGGCTTCCGCGGCGGTCTCGTGAACGTCGTCACCAAGTCGGGCACCAACGAGTTCGACGGCGCGATCTTCTACGAGTTCTCCAATGACAGCCTCGTGGGCACCGAAGCTTTCGGCGGCGAGCGGACGTTCAACCCGGGCAATTTCGACACCGAGGAATACGGCATCTCCGTCGGCGGCCCGATCATCAAGGACCGGCTGTTCTTCTTCGTGTCCTATGACGAGTTCGAGAACTCCTCGGGCGCGGACTTCTCCGCCAGCGACGAATCGAACGGCCGCACCCAGGCCTTCTTCGACGGACTGAACCAGGTCTTCCTCGACACCTACGGCATCGATCTTCTCGGCCGTCCGCAGCAGGTGTCCCTGCCGCAGACCTCCGAGCGCCTGCTTGCGAAGATCGACTGGAACATCAACGACAATCACCGCGCGTCCTTCACCTACCAGGACACGCAGGAAACCGAACTGACGTCGATCTCCGCGACCGAGTTCCAGGGCGCCTGGTATAACGCTCCCCAGGAAGTCACGACCTACACCGCCCAGCTCTTCTCCGACTGGACGCCGAACCTGTCGACGACCTTCCGCGTCAACTTCAAGGACAATGTCCGCGACCAGCTCTGCCTGCAGGGCCAGGGCGTCGGTGAAATCCGCTTCGACATCGATCCGGCGGATCTCGTCGGTTCGCCGCTCGAAGGCACCATCACGGACGACCAGTTCATCATCGCGGGCTGCGACCGCTTCCGTCACGCCAACGAGTTCTCCGACGAGCGCCTTCAGGTGTTCGGTTCGGCCGACTACCAGATCGGCGACCACGTCATCACGCTCGGCGGTTCCTATGAGAACTACGCGCTGCGCAACGTGTTCGTGGCCGGCTCCAACGGCATCTACGAGTTCGGCAGCTACAACGACATCATCAACCAGACCGCCGACATCGCCTATTTCAACGTGCCGTCGAACGATGCGCGCGCTGACGGTGCGGCCGAGTGGGAATACAACCTGATCTCGCTCTTCATCGAAGACGAGTGGCAGGTCCTTCCGAGCCTCGTGGTCAACGGCGGCATCCGCTGGGAGCTCTTCCAGCAGAACGACACGACCCCCGCGCGTCCGGACGTTCAGGCCCTGATCGGCGAGCCGGTCGAGAACAATCTCGACGGTCTCGATATCATCATGCCGCGCGTGGGCTTCCGCTGGGAGCCGACCGAGCGCACGACGGTCTCCGGCGGCTTCGGCCTCTTCGCCGGCGGTCAGCCGAACGTGTGGATCTCCAACGCCTTCCAGCCGGTGATCTTCAACGACTCCATCGACGGCGTCGTGGGCGCGGATCCGCGCAACATCCCGCAGTCGCTGATCACCTCGATTGCGAACTCCGACCCGACGGATCCGGCCTTCGCCGACATCCTGAGCCAGGACTTCGACATTCCGTCCGACTGGAAGGGCTCGCTGCGCTTCGACCAGGAGTTCGACATGAACTTCCGCGGTCTGGATCTCGGCGACGACTACCTGTTCACCGCGCAGTACCTCTACACGAACGTCAACCGCGGCTTCCGCTGGGAGAACTTCGCCCAGACCCGCATCGACGCGACCCAGCCGACCGGCGTCGCGCCGGACGGCCGTCCGATCTATGCGGACCTGCAGGATCTCGGCATCGAGAACGTCACGGCGCTGACGAACTTCGAAGAGGGCCGCGGCCACGTGATCTCGGTTGCTCTCGCCAAGGTCTACGACATGGGCGTCGGCTTCAACGTGTCCTACGCCTTCCAGGACGTCGAGAACGTCACGCCGGGCACGTCCTCGCGCGGCATCTCGAACCTGCGGGCCATCACGGACGCCGACATCAACAATCCGGGTTCGTTCACCTCGCCGTTCGAAGTGCGTCACGCCTTCAAGGTCAACCTCTCCTACGAGCAGGACCTGCTGGCGTTCGCTTCGGATAACTTTGAAGGTCTCAACACCCGGATCGACGTGTTCGGTCAGATCTTCTCCGGCGATCCGTTCACCTACACCTTCGACGTCCAGAACAACAACGCGCTGTTCGGCCGTCCGGGCTCCTTCGAGAACCCGTTCGACAACGCGCCGGTCTACATCCCGACCGGTCCGACCGATCCGCTCGTCGTCTATGAGAGCGGCTTCGACACCGAGGGCTTCTTCAACCTCGTCAACGAGCTGGGCATCCCGTCGGGCATCAACGAGCGCAACGCGGACCGGGGTCCGTGGAACCAGCGTTGGGACCTGCAGTTCCGCCAGGATCTGCCGGGCGTACCGGGCGCCGACCGCTATGTCGGCGACAACCGGTTCCAGTTCTACGTCAACATCGAGAACTTCCTGAACCTGCTGAACAACGAGTGGGGCACCACCGTGGACGCGCCGTCGAACAACGACGAGCCGATCGTGGAAGCCGATCTCGTGTCCGCCGCCGACGTGGCCGCTCTGGGTGTGGACAACGCCCCGGCGCTCACGGGCGACGCTCCGCGTACGACCTGCACGACGCAGGGCGCCTGCCTGTACCGGTTCACGAACCTCGAGACGGTCGACACCGGCTTCGAAGACACCGCGAACTCGGTCTGGCGCGTGCGCTTCGGCTTCCGCTACGAGTTCTAATTCGAGCGGGATCACACGATCCGTACCCTTGGGGGCGGCGCATCAGCGCCGCCCCAACTTTTTTACGCTCCCGCCGCGCGTCAGCACCGCCTCTTTTCTTTTTTGCGCGCGCTGCTAAGAGCCGCGCCATGACGCTGCACATCCCCCATGAAGGCGCGCCGCAGGCGGCCATCCACACCTGCTGGCCGGCCGATCCCGATCTCTGGCGGCCCGACATCGCGCTTGCGCAGGCGGAGTTCGCAGGCTTTCTCTCCGTGCTTGACGCGCCGCTGGTGATCTACGCCGCGACCGGACAGGCCGAGGCGTCCGCGCGCGCCGCCCTTGGCGATGACGTGCGGATCGTGCGCGCCGCCTACGGCGACACCTGGGCGCGCGACACCGGACCGGTGTTTGCGCTCGAGAACGGCGAGACGGTTGCGATCCGCTTCCGCTTCAATGGCTGGGGCGGAAAATACCTCTACGAAGGCGACGGGACGATCGGCGCCGTCATGGCCGAGACCGCTGGCGCGCGCGTGCGCGAGGTGGACCTCGTGGCGGAAGGCGGCGCGCTGGAATTTGACGGCGAGGGGACCGTCATCACCACGCGGGACTGCCTTCTCAATCCCAATCGCAATCCCGGCCTGTCCGAATCCGCGGTGGAGGACCGGCTGAAGGCCGCTCTCGGGATCGAGCGGGTGATCTGGCTGGATGAAGGCCTGATCGGCGACCACACCGACGGCCATGTGGACAATCTCGCCCGCTTCGTTGCGCCCGGCCGCGTGGCGTGCATGGCTGCTCCTTCCGTTCATCCCCAGCACGAGCGGCTTGAAGCCGTCGCGCGCCAGCTTGCGCAGCTCGAATTTCTGGATCTTGCCGG
>CAZLOV010000002.1:0-16857 GCA_964561235.1 uncultured Caulobacterales bacterium | reverse complement strand
TTGCCGCTGCGAGTGACGCGAAGGGCCGGCGGCTCGCCGTTGAACGCATCCCCGCGCCGGGGCCGGTGACCGATCCGGAGACGGGCGGGCCGGCGGCGGCGTCGCACATGAACTATGTTCTGGGGAGAACCACGCTTGTCATGCCCGCCTATGACGAAACCGCAGACGCGGCCGTGCAGGCTTTGCAGGCGCTGTTTCCAAACCGGGTGGTCCTTGCCCGTCCGGCGCGCCATATTCTCACCGGCGGCGGCGCGTTTCATTGCGTGACGAGCAATCAACCCGCGCCGCGCTAGCCCCGAACGACGCCTGCCGCGGACGCCGCCACGCCGAAGGGACCGAGCCTCATGAAGCACGCCGTGACCGCCCTCTTGTGCCTGGCCTTGCCCGCGGCCGCTCCGGCGGCGGCGCAGATCGACCATGACGAGCCGCTGCCGCCGCGCCTGATCTCGGCCTATCCCTATCTCGCGGACGTCGTCGACCGCTTCGACCAGGCGGCCGAAAGCGACGGCGTTGTCGGGCTCGCCGCCGCCGTGATCGAGAACGGCGAACCGGTGCTGATGTATGTCGCGGGCGAAACGGCGGCGGGATCGGGCGATCCGGTGACGCCGCAGACCCTGTTCCGAGCGGCCTCGCTGACGAAGAGCTTCACCGGCGGTCTCGCCGCCGCCCTCGAGGCGGAAGGGCTGATCGATCTGGACGCCGAGGTGCCGCGCGAGATCCTGCGCCTGAAATACGGCCCCCAGCCGACCTGGATTCAGATCCTGTCCCACCAGACGGGCCTGCCGCCGAACGCCTACGACAACATCATCGAGGGCGAGCGCTCCGATGGTGCGCGCGTTCGCGAACGCCTGGTCGAAGTTGACGGCCTCTGCCAGGTAGGTGACTGCTACACCTACCAGAATGTCGCGTTCTCCGCGATCGAGGAGCTTGTCGAGCAGGCGACCGGCCTGACCTATGAAGACGCCCTGAGGCGCTACATCTTCGTGCCCCACGGCCTGACCACGGCGAGCGTCGGGGCCGGCGATCTGCAGGCGGCGCCCAGCTGGGCGCGCCCGCATCGCGGCTGGCGGCGCCGCAGCGACCGGCCCGGCCGTCCCGACAGCCCTTATGACAAGCTGCCGAGCGCCGCCGGTGTGAATCTCAGCCTTGAAGACCTCGTGCGCTGGGCGCAAGCCAATCTGGACAATCCCAACGCCCTGCCGGAAGCCGTGCGGGCGCGCGCGCACAACCCGTATATCGACACGCCGCGCGAGACCCGGCGCCTCTGGTGGCTGCGCTCGCGGCTGCGCGAGACGCATTACGGCCTTGGATGGCGCATATATGAGTGGGGCGACCGCACGCTGGTGACGCACTCGGGCTATCTGTCGGGCTATGGCGCGCAGGTGGTGCTCGAGCCGGCGACCGGCTTCGCCTTCGTCGCCATGTGGAACGCGGATACGCGCGCGCCCTGGCGGCTCTGGCCGACGGTCATGGATCTGCGCACCGGCGAGGGGCCGGGCGACTGGCTTGACCAGCTGGAACGGGGCTGACGCCATTTCATGATGCGACAACTTTCTGTCGGGGTGATCCAGGCTTCCTTTGGAAGCGACATGGACGCCAACATCGCCGCTGTCAGCACGCTTGCGCGCGAGGCCGCCGCCAGGGGCGCGCAGGTCATCCTGCCTCCGGAGCTCTTTCAGGGGCCGTATTTCTGCAAGACGCAGGAAGAGGACTGGTTCGCCCACGCCTGGCCCGCGCTGGAGCATCCCTGCGTGCGCGCGCTTCAGCCTGTCGCCGCCGAGCTCAATGCTGCGATCCCTGTCTCCATCTTCGAGAAGGACGGGCCGCATTATTTCAATTCGATCGTGATGCTGGATGCGGACGGCCGCGCGCTGGGCGTCTACCGCAAGACGCATATTCCGGACGGGCCGGGATATCAGGAGAAGTACTATTTCCGCCCGGGCGACACCGGCTTCAAGGTCTGGCCGACGCGCCACGGCCGCATCGGAGTGGGCATCTGCTGGGACCAGTGGTTCCCGGAAGCGGCGCGTTCCATGGCCCTTCAGGGGGCCGAGCTTCTCCTGTATCCGACCGCCATCGGCGCGGAGCCGCAGGACCCCAGCCTCGACACCGCCCAGCGCTGGCGCCGCGCCATGCTGGGTCACGCCGTCTCCAACACGACGCCCGTCGCCGCCGCCAACCGGATCGGCGATGAGGACGGGCAGGTCTTCTACGGCACCAGCTTCATCTGCGATCAGGCCGGCGAGGTGGTCGCCGAGCTAGGCCGCAGCGAAACCGGCGTCGTCGTCTCGACCTTCGATCTCGACGCCATCGAGCGCGAGCGCGCCGCCTGGGGCTTCTTCCGTGATCGCCGCCCGGAGCTCTATCTCTAGGCTTCCCTCCGCGGCCAGGCCTTCCCCGCACGCCGCCGCCGCGTTATGTCGGCCGCACAGCCGCCCCGCAAAACGAGTCTTTCATGACCGAGACCGCCCGCCGCGCGACGCTGACCGTGCGCAATGCGACCTTCGCGGACATTCCCGACATCCTCGCCCTTCAGGAGCGGGCCTATCCGAGCATGGAGCCGGACGTGCCCGGCATGATCCGCGGCCAGATCCAGGCCTTCCCCGAGGGGCAGTTCGTCGTTGAGTACGAAGGCGGCGTCGTGGGCTGGTGCGCGACCTTCATCATCGACGAGGACACCGCGTTCTCCGCGCACACCTGGGCCTCGATCACCGGCGGCGGCTACGCGGCGCGGCATGACCCCGACGGCGACTGGCTGTACGGCATGGAGGTCGCAGTCGATCCCTCGATGCGGCGGGTGCGCATCGGCGAGCGCCTCTACAATGCGCGGCGCTCGCTCTGTCAGGACTGGGGATTGAAGGGCGTCGTCTTCGGCGGCCGCATTCCCGGCTTCCGGCGCAAGCGAAAGGCCTATCCGACGCCGCAGGACTATCTCGACGCGGTGATTGCGCGCGAGATCAGCGATCCGGTCCTTCGCTTCCAGATGCGCATGGGCTTCGAGCCCGCCGGCATACTGGAGAACTACCTGCCCGAAGACCGTGACAGCGGTGCCGCCGCCGTCCGCATGGTCTGGCGAAATGCGAAGTATACGGAAGATGAGAGCCCGACCGCGCGCCCCGCCATCCAGGCCGTGCGCGTGGCTGCGGTCCAGTTCCAGGCGCGCGCCGTCGACAGCGTTGCGGAGTTTGAACGCAATGTGGAGTACTTCGTCGATGTGTGTTCGGACTACCGGGCGGATTTCTGCGTATTCCCGGAAATGTTCACCGTCGCGCTGCTCAGCCTTGAAAAGCGCCGTCTCTCGCCGAAGGAAAGCATCGAGGCGCTGACCCGCCACACCCCGCGCTTTGTGGAGTTCATGAGCCGGCTGGCGGTGCGTTACAACATCAATATCGTGGGCGGCTCGCATCCCACCGTCGCGGACGACGGCGAAATCCAGAACGTCGCCTATGTGTTCCTGCGCGACGGTTCGGTCCACCAGCAGGAAAAGATCCACCCGACGCCCAATGAACGCTGGTGGTGGAACATCAAGGGCGGCGACGCCGTACAGGCGATCCAGACCGATTGCGGCCCCATCGGCGTGCTGATCTGTTACGACACGGAGTTTCCCGAACTCGCCCGCAGGCTCGCCGACGAAGGCGCGCGCATCATCTTCGCGCCCTACGCCACGGACGACCGCACCGGTCATCTGCGCGTGCGCTATTGCAGCCACGCCCGGGCGATCGAAAACCAGGTCTACGTCGTCACCGCCGGGAATGTCGGCAATCTTCCCGATGTCGAAAACATGGACGTCAATTACGCCGAGAGCGCCATTCTGACGCCGTGCGACTTTCCCTTCGCGCGCGACGGCGTCGCCGCTCAGGCGAGCGAGAATGTCGAGACGATCGCCGTGGCGGACTTGCGCCTGGACGATCTTTCCGAGGCGCGCCGGTCGGGAACGGTGCGCAATCTCCGCGACCGGCGGTTTGATCTCTACCGGATCATCTGGAACGACAAGGGTTAGGGCTGCGCGCGATCAGTCGCCGGCCACCGCGCGCCACTGGAAGGTGTCGGTGTATTGCTGGAAACGCGCCAGCTTGCCGTTCTCCACGGTCCAGACATGCGCGACCTGGGCGTCAAAGGGGGTTCCGTCGCCGTATTCGCCGACATACCGCCCGGTGGCGAAGACCGTGTCGCCGCTGGCGTGGATCGCGTCGATCTCGACAGCGAAGCTGTTCCAGTCCGTCCCGATGTGGCTGAACACCCCCGCTGCGATCGCCTCCGCCCCGACATAGGGATTGCCGGCGGCATAGGGATGGTTCTCCGCCTCATACCAGAGAATGTCTTCAGCGAAGGTCGCGAAAAGGGCGTCCATGTCCCCGGCTGCGAACGCCGCATAGGCCTCTTCCGCGAGCGCTGCATTCTCATCCGCCAGACCAGCAGCGCCCGTTTCGGGGGCTTGTTGTTGGCAGGCGGCGAGGGCGCCGGCGGAAAGCGCCGCGATGGCGGTTGGTGTCGTCAGTCTCATTCATGTGCCCCTGAAGCGGTTGCGGCCACCGGCCGGGATGTCCGGCCTTTTCGCAATCTTCAGGAAATCCCTAGGCTGTAAAGCCGATACATCCTGCAGGCGTGTCGGTTCGGCCGCGCGGGCGGGCGCGATCAGCGCCAGCATCACCGCTGCGCCGAATGCGGGCCAGGAAAACGCGATCGCCTGGTCCAGCGCGCCTTGCAGCCCGAAAGCCGCAGCGGCGATCAGGCCTGCAGCCGCCAGCATGGCGGCGACGTTAAGGCAGATCAGACGAGCATGCGCCATTGCGGGATCTCCGCGGTCCACATCCCGTAATGGTCGCACGAGAGCGGCTAAGGAAGCGTTGCGCCGACCGGGCGCCTGAAGATCATGGAACCATCCCTACAGCTGTGTCGTTGGTGGCGAGCCCATGATTCGCTGATACGGAGGTATGTGATGACCCGCTCCGAGACGATCTGGCCGGTCGCTGTTCTGGCCGCCGACGGCTTCGAGGAAGCCGAGCTGTTCTCGCCGAAGGCCGCCCTTGAGGCGGCTGGCGCGGAGGTGCGCGTGGTGTCTCAGGAAAGCGGAGAGATAGAGGCGAACCAGCACCGCAAGCAGGGCCGGACAATCTCTGTTGACGACGTGCTGGAGGAGGCCGACCCCGGCCACTATCGCGCGCTTCTCGTCCCCGGGGGATTGTTCAGCCCGGACGCTCTGCGGATCGACTCCAACGCGCGTGAGTTCGTGCGCGGCTTCTTCGACGCCGGCAAGCCGGTCGGTGCGATCTGTCACGGCCCGCAGGTGCTCATCGACGCGCAGGTGGTCGCCGGGCGGCGCATGACCGGCGTGAAGAACATCAGGACCGACCTGGAGAACGCGGAGGCCAACGTGGTCGACGAGCCGGTGGTCGTTGACGAAAACCTCGTGACCAGCCGCACCCCGGGGGATCTCGAGGCGTTCAACGCGGCGCTGGTCGAGGCGGTCTTCGGCGCGGACGCGGTTCGCCGCTGAGACGCCGCTCTAGCCGGCGCCGCCGGAGAGCAGCGCGCCCTGGATCCCGTCGAAGATGAATTGGGCGGCGAGCGCCGCCAGGATCACGCCCAGAATGCGGGTGATCATCGCCGCCAGCGTTTCGCCGATGAACCGCATGATCGGCCCGACGGCGAGGAACAGGATCACGCAGAGCACCAGATTGGCGAGCATGCCGCCGATCACATGGGCCTGACGGACAAGATCGCCGCCCGCTTCGCTCATGAAGAGCATGACCGATGCGATCGCGCCCGGTCCGGCCACCATGGGAATGGCCATCGGGAAGACGGAGATGTCCTCCCATTCGCCCTTCTGGTGCTCGCCCTCGTGCTCTTCCGACAGGCTGTCGGCGCGCGCCTCGCGGCGCTTGGTGCGGGTCTCGAAGATCATGTCGAGCGCGAGCATGAACAGCAGCACGCCGCCGGCGGCGCGGAAGGCGTCGAGGCTCACATGGAGCGCGCCGAGGAGCCATTCGCCGCCATAGGCGAAGCCGAACAGGACGACAGTTGCGATCAGCACCGACTTGATCGCCATCGTGCGCCGGTGCTTGGCCGGCGCGCCGTCGGTGAGCCCGGCGAAAATGGGCGCAACCCCGATGGGGTCGATGACCACGAAGAAGGTGACCGCAACCGCGGTGAGAAAGGCGAAATCGATCATGCGACGCCCTTAGCACCGCCTGCGCGCGGGGTTAAGGGCGTATTCGCAAGGCCGGCGTGCGCTCAGCGCGCCTCTGCGGCCATGAGGTCGCGCACATAGGTCGGCAGCGCAAACGCGCCTTTGTGCACGGCCGGATTGTAGTACCGGCAGGTGATCCCGGCCGCCTTGAAGCGTGTCTCCAGATCCTCCGGCGACGGATCAAGCACGTCCCCGGCGTCGGTGGCGAAGCCCAGCGCCATGGCGCCTCCGGCGAAGGCGGGCACGGTGATCAGGTAGAAGCCGTGACGCCGGAAAAGCTTCGCAAAGGCCTTGGAATTGTCCGCAAGCTCGTCCGGCTGCAGGGCGGGCAGCCCGTTCTGGGTCACAAGCACGCCGCGCTCGGTCAGACGCGCCTTGCAGCTGGCGTAGAATTCCGGGGTGAACAACCCCGCCGCCGGCCCGATCGGGTCGGTGGAGTCGATGATGATGACATCGAACCGGTCCTCGCCCTCGGCCATGTATTTGACGCCGTCGGCGATGACGAGCTTCAGCCGCGGGTCCTCGAACGCGCCGTTGGAGACCTCCGGCAGCCATTTCTTCGAGAACTCCACGACGTCGGGGTCGATCTCGACCAGCACGACCTCTTCGATGTCCTTGTGGCGCAGGAGTTCGCGGCAGGCTCCGCCGTCTCCGCCGCCGACCACGCACACGCGCTTCACCGATCCATGCGCCAGCACCGGCACGTGGGTCACCATCTCGTGGTAGATGAACTCGTCCGAGCGGGCGACCTGGACGATGCCGTCATTGGCGAGCACCCGCCCGTGAATGCTGTTTTCAAACAGCATGATGTGCTGGTGCTCGCTGTCGTGCTCATAGATCAGCGCGTCGATGCGCATGCCGTTTCCGACATCGCGCATGAGCGCTTCCTTGAACCAGAGACGGCCGTCGGGATCGGTGAAGGTGTGCTTGGTCATGCGCCCTGGCCCCGCAGGATCTCGGTCACCTTCACCTCGCGGGCGTCGAACGCCTTGCGAAGGATCTCGATCGCCTTGTGGGGTTCGGCATCGCCGCACATGAACACGTCGAACGCGGCGTAGTCGCGCTCCGGCCAGGTGTGGGTGGAGATGTGGCTTTCCGCCAGCACCGCCACGCCGGACACGCCGCCGTTCGGCTCGAAGACATGCGTGTGGATGTGCAGCAGCGTCGCCTTGCACGCCTTCACGCAGTCCAGAAAGGCCTGACGGATGCGGGTCTCGTCGTCGAGATGGCGCGCGCCGATCAGATCGATGATCAGATGCCAGCCCGCGACCTCCTCGCCGCCGACGGTGATGAAGTGATCCTCCTGCTCGAAGGTCTCTTCAACGGGGGTCAGGCCGCCATAGTCGATTTTCGCGAAGGTGTTCATGGTCAGTAGCCCTTTTGTCCGGTGAGCCGCACCGCGTCGCGATCGGCGTAAATGCTTGGAAACGGGTTGTCGTGGACGCGCTCGGTGATCAGCTCGCCGAAGCCGTTGAAGCCTGTGCGCATGGCCTCGCCATAGGCGCCGAGCATGCCGAACTCGATGAAATCGCCTTCGCGCAGATCCGCCGGCAGGTGGATCGGGTTGGGCGCCATGTCGATCGAGTCGCAGGTCGGTCCGTAGATGACGAAGGGCCGCGTCGCCGTCTCGAACTCGCCTGCCGCGCGCAGCGGGCGCGTCGGGAAGGTCCACTTGGAGTAGACGAGGTCGTACAGGCAGCCGAACGCGCCGTCGTTGAGATAGACCGCATCGCCCTTGACCAGCTCGACGCGGGTCAGGATCGAGGCGGACTCCGCAACCAGCGCGCGGCCCGGCTCGCACCACAGCTCGGCGTTCTCGAGGACCATCATCTCCTCGAACGCGCCCTTGATCGCATCGATGTAATCGGTCAGCGGCGGCGGCTCGAGGCCCGGATAAAGCACCGGGAAGCCCCCGCCGACATTGACGATGTCCACCGTCACGCCGGCCTTGGCGATCAGCCGCGAGGCTTCGCGCATGGCTGCGACATAGGCCGTCGGCGCCATGCACTGACTGCCCACGTGGAAGCTCACGCCCAGCTCGTCGGCATAGGCGCGCGCGGCGCGGATCAGGATCGGCGCCTCGAACTCGTTCGCGCCGAACTTGCCCGCCAGCGGCAGCGCGGAGCCTTCGTTCGAGACCGCAAGCCTGACGATGAGCGTCAGATCGCGCGCCTGGCCGGTCTCCTCAAGGATCTTGAAGAGCTCCGCCTGGCTGTCGAGGGCGAAGGTCTTCACCCCGAACTCGAAATAGGCCCGGCGGATCGCCTCGCGCGACTTCACCGGATGCATGAAGGCCAGCGTCGCGTCGGGAAAACGCTCCGCAATCCGCCGGACTTCGTTAAGCGAGGCGACGTCGAAGGTGCGCAGGCCCGCCGCATAAAGGGTGTCGATCACCCATGCAGAAGGGTTCGCCTTTACGGCGTAGAGAACGTCACCGGGAAAATGTTCCTGGAACCAGCGGGCCGCTACGGCCAGACGGTCCGGCCGCGCGCACGCGACCGGGCCGTCGGAAGGCCGACGTCGGACCAGGTCCAGGGGCGTTTGGTGCTCGGACAACTCACGAGACCCCCTGATAGCAGTTAACCCAATCCGGCATCGTCTCCTCCGCCGGGACGCGGGCAATTAGGGCATGCGGACCGCGCTGTAAAGCGGCGATTTCGAGGCGAGGCGGATTTTTCGCCGGCAAGGCCCCGGCGCTGCTCCGCATGCGGTCGGTCATCGGATTTCCCTTGTGCGGCTAAGCGCTGGCATGTGTTCATGAAACTGTCATGAGGGGCGGTCACAACGGGGGCAGGTCCCGCGCTGGGGAAAGCCATGGATTCGACGCCGCCCGCGCTCGACGCGCGGGACATTTCCAAGACGTACGGCGCGGCGAGAGCGCTCTCGCACGTCTCCGTCGCGGTTGCGCCGGGAGAGATGGTGGCGTTGATCGGCCCGTCGGGGTCGGGCAAGTCCACGCTCCTCAGAGCGGCGGCGGGGCTGGTCACCGCGGACGCCGGTTCGGGCCCGGTTGCGGTGTTCGGCGAGCCGGTCCAGTCGAACGGACGGCTGGCGGCGCATGTGCGGCGCGCCCGTTCAGACATTGGGTTCATTTTCCAGCAGTTCAACCTTGTCGGCCGCGCGAGCCTCTACATGAACGCGCTGTTCGGCGCGCTTGGGCGCATGCCGGGCTGGAAAGCCGCGCTGGGCCTCTTCGGCGTGGAGGACCGCAAGCGCGCCATGGAGGCGCTCGACCGCGTCGGCGTGCTCGAACACGCCGGCAAGCGCGCGGCGCATCTTTCAGGCGGCCAGCAGCAGCGCGGCGCGATTGCGCGCGCGCTTGTCCAGGGCGCGCGGGCCATCTTCGCCGACGAACCCATCGCCTCGCTCGATCCGGTTTCGGCGCGGCGGGTCATGCGCCTGCTCGCCGAACTGAACCGGCAGGACGGCATCACCGTCGTCGTCACCCTGCACCAGGTCGACTATGCGCTGCGCTATTGCCGACGCGCGGTCGCGCTCAAGGAGGGCCGTGTGGTGTTCGACGGTCCGATCACGGAGCTTACCCGCGAGCAGCTCGTGGACATCTACGGGCAGGAATATCGCGACGTGATCGACGACGAGGCGGCGCCGGCATGATCCGTATCCTGCGCCTTCTCGTCCTTCTCGCCGCTGCAGCCGCCGCCGGCCCGGCCGCCGCGCAGGAGGCTCCGGCGCGTGAAACCCTGGTCTTCGGCGTCATCTCCACAGAGCAGACCGAAAATGTCGCCGAGCTCTGGGATCCCTTCGTCGAGGCCATGGAGGAGACGACCGGCTACGACGTCACCCTGCGCTCGGCCAACGACTATGCCGGCGTGATCGAGGCCATGCGCTTCGGCCAGATCCAGGTGGCGTGGTTCTCCAATCTGTCCGGCCTTCAGGCGACGCGAATCGCGGACGCCGAGGTGTTTGCGAAAACCCTCTATCCCGGCGGACAGCAGGGCTACCGCTCGGTCATCGTCACCTCCGCCGACAGTCCCATCGAGAATCTCGACGACCTTCTCGCCTGCGACGGCTCGCTCAGCTTCGGGCTGGGCGACCCGAACTCGACCTCGGGCACGCTGGTGCCGATGGCCTATGTGTTCGCGCCGCGCGGCATTGATCCGCAGGACTGCTTTTCCCAGGTCACCAACGCCAATCACGAGCAGAACTTTCTCTCGGCGGCCAACGGCTTTGTGGACGCCGCCACCAACAACACGACCAATCTCGAGCGCATTCGCCGCACGCGGCCGGAACTGCTCGACGACGTGCGCGTGATCTGGACGAGCCCGCTCATCCAGACCGACCCCATCGTCTGGCGGCGCGATCTGGAGCCGGAGGCGCAGGCGCGCGTGCTCGCCTTCTTCCTCACTTACGGCTTCCGGGGCGACGCGGAGCAACGCGCGCGCGAGCAGGCCGTGCTCGACACGCTGCAGCTGGGCGGCTTTCTGCCGGCGACGGACGAACATCTGCTGCCCATCATCCGGCTGGAACTGATCCGCGATCTGGCCGAAGCCCAGGCCGACCCGGAACTTGACGACGCCGAGCGCGCCGCGCGCCTTGCCGCCGTGCAGGCCGAGCTTGAACGGCTTGCGGTCGAGGAAAGGCGTGTAGCGGTTCGCGATCTGGCCGACGACGTGCTGCTGGCGCGCGAGCGGCTGGCGGCCGATCCGGAGGCGGCGGAAAGCGAGGTCGAGGCGGTCGTCGCGCAGTTCCTCGCCTCCCAGCCCGCCGCGCTGGACGTCCAGCAACGCCGCGTCCGCGAAGAGCAGGGCGCCTGGACGCGCGCCGGGATCGGGCTCGCCTGCGGGCTGGCCTTCCTCGTGTTCATGCTCTGGCGCTCGGCTCCGAGAGCGCATGCGCCCGCGCGCGCGGCGTCCGACCGCTTCGTGGACGCCCTGATGGGCGGCGGTCTCGCCGGGCTGCTCGTCTGGAGCTTCTGGCCGGCGGAAATGTTCAAGCTGCCGCTGCTGGCGGCGAATGCGGGACGCATGGGCGAGTATCTCGCCGGCTTCCTGCGGCCGGACTTCGAGGACTGGGCGCTTTACGCCTCCCAGACGCTGGTGACCGTCCAGATCGCGCTCTGGGGCACGGTCGTGGCGGTGCTGCTGGCGATCCCGTTCGGCCTCGCAGCCTCGCGCAACATCGCCCCGGTCTGGATCGTCCAGCCGGTGCGGCGCCTGATGGACGCCTTCCGCGCAATCAACGAACTGGTCGTCGCAGCGGTCTTCGTCGCCGCGGTCGGTCTGGGTCCGTTCGCAGGCGTGATGGCGCTGGCCCTGCATACCACGGGCGTGCTGGCCAAGCTTTTCTCGGAGGCCGTCGAAGCGATCGACGAGGGACCGGTCGAGGGCGTGCGCGCGACCGGCGCCGGGCCGGCGGCGATCGTGAGCTGGGGCGTGATCCCCCAGGTCATCCCGCTCTGGGCGAGCTATGCGCTCTACCGCTTCGAGAGCAACACGCGCTCGGCGACCATTCTCGGCCTGATCGGGGCGGGCGGCATCGGCCAGGTGCTGATCCAGAACATCCGGTCGTTTGAATACGCCAAGACAGCCTCCATCCTGCTGATCATCATCGTTGCGGTCACGTTGGTCGACCTCGCCAGCCAGGCGCTGCGCAAACGCCTCGTCTGAGCCGCGCAGCGGTCACATCGGCGCCGTTTTCACGCGCTAGCATCGCTGATAGTGACGTAGTGAACACGCAGCCGCGCCTGGGCGCGGATGGAAGGGGCTAACATGACCGCCAGAAAACTTTTCGCCGCCATGGCGTGCGGCGCCGCCGCCGCCGGCCTTCTCGCCGGAGCCGCCTCCGCACAGCTTCGCCAGGACATCCGGATCGTCGGCTCCTCGACGGTGTTTCCGTTCTCCACCGCGGTTGCTGAAAGCTTCGGCGCGCGCACGCAGTTCCCCACCCCGGTCGTCGAGGCCACCGGCACCGGCGCGGGCATGAACCAGTTCTGCGCCGGCGTCGGTCAGCAGCATCCCGACATGACCGGGGCGTCGCGGCCCATGAAGCCGAGCGAGTACCAGCTCTGCCAGTCCAACGGCGTGACCGGCGTCACCGAGATCCTGCTCGGCTATGACGGCATCGTGCTGGGCAATTCCGCCGACATGCCGGTCATGGAGATCGAAAAGGCGCAGATCTTCCTTGCGCTGGCCGCCCAGACGCCCGCGCCGGTCGACGGCGAAGGCGAGTTCATCGTGGACGAAGCCGGCGCGCTTCTGCCGGGCCGCAGCTTTGCGGATGCGCAAGCCTTGTCTTGCGAGCGTTTCGTCACCAACCCCTACAGCCGCTGGTCGGACATCGACCCGGCCTTGCCCGATCAGCGCATCGAGGTGTTCGGCCCGCCGCCGACCTCCGGCACCCGCGACGCTTTCCTTGAGCTGGGCATGTTCCTCGGCGCGCGTCAGATCGAGTGCCTCGACGCGATGCACGACGCCGATCTCGCCCGCTTCGAGGGCCTTGCAAGCCGGCTGCGCGAGGACGGGGCCTGGGTGGACGCAGGCGAGAACGATAACGCTATCGTGCAGACACTCGCCAACACGCCCACGGCGTTCGGCGTGTTCGGATACTCCTTCCTCGAACAGAACGGCGACCGCATTCACGGCTCTGTCGTGGGCGGGGTCGAGCCGACCTATGACGCGATCTCCTCGGGCGAGTATCCGATTTCACGCTCGCTGTTTCTCTATGTGAAGAACCAGCATGTCGGCGTGACGCCCGGCATCGAGGCATTCATCGAGGAACTGACCAGCGAGGACGCCTGGGGGCCGTTCGGATATCTCGCCGACCGCGGTCTCGTGGCGCTGCCGGAGGCTGAACGCCCCGACGCGGCTGAAGCCGCGCGGGCGCTGACGCCGATGGACGCGCCCACCGAGAGCGAAACCTAACCCGGACGTCCGAGCCGCCGGAGCCGGCGCCAGAAGCGCCGGCGCTCCGGGCGCGGCTGGGGTTTGAGATTCTGCACGAACTCCTCCGCGCAGGCGCGCCAGGAGAACCCTTCCGCGTATTCGCGGCAGCGCGCCCGGTCGGCCTTCAGCGCGTCCATGCAGGCCTTCTGAAGATCCTCGTCGACAGCGCCCGCCCCGGAGCCCGGAATAAGGTCCTTCGGACCGGGTGCGGGGAACGCTGCAACCGGCGTGCCCGTGGCCATGCTTTCCAGGATCACCAGCCCGAACGTGTCCGTCAGGCTGGGGAAGACGAAACAGTCCGCGTCCGCAAAATAGCGTGCGAGCTCCTCGCCTGATTTCGAGCCGGGAAACACCGCGTCCGGAAACTTCGTCTTCAGCTCGTCCAGCTGCGGGCCGGGGCCGACCAGCACCTTGGTGCCGGGCACATCGGTCCTGAGAAAGGTCTCGAGGTTTTTCTCCACCGAGATCCGCCCGACATAGAGCCAGATCGGGCCTTCCAGATCCTTGTAGACGCCGTCGTCGATCCCGCGCTTGTCCGGGTGAAACAGCTCTGTGTCCACTCCGCGCGCCCAGGGGGTGATGTTGTTGAAGCCCCGCGCGGAAAGATCGTCGCGCATGGAGGGGGTCGCGACCATCAGCCGGTTTCCGGAATTGTGGAAGCGCCGCATGAACCAGTAGCCCGCCGAGAGCGGGATGAACGGGAAGCGCGCATGCACGTATTCGGGAAACTTGGTGTGGTAGCTCGTCGTGAAGGGCAGCTTCCAGTTGAGGCAGATGGCGCGTGCGGCCTGTCCCAGCGTGCCTTCGGTGGCGATGTGGATCGCCTCGGGTTCGAACGCCTTGAACCGCGCCTCGATGTCCTTCTTCGCGCCGAGCGCCATCTTGATCTCGGGATAGGTCGGCAGGGGAATGGTGCGATAGCCCAGGCCCGGATGGATCACCTCCACCTCGTGACCCATCGCCCGGCACTCCTCCACCGTGCGCGAAAGCGTCCGCACCACGCCGTTGACCTGGGGCTCCCAGGCGTCCGTCACGAGCATGATGCGCAGGGGCGCGCCGTCCTCCATCAGGGTCTCCGGTAAGGCCGTTTCCGCTTCGGGCGCGGGTCTTAGCGCGTTTCGGCGCAGGCGCGAAGCTTAACCGGCGCCCGGCTCTTGCGGCGCGGTTTCGCGAAGACCATGCTCGCCTCCCTTGGCCTGTACGGGAGCCCGCGCCATGCGCGACGACGCTGATCGTTCCTCCGACGCCGCCATCGACTGGGACGGGCTGGATGCGCTCAAGACCGCTGACGAGCGCGAGCTTGCGCGGACGCTTTCCGGCGCCTGCGGTCTTGACGACGCCGCGCGCGAGCGTGCGGGCGCGGCCGCTGTCGCGCTTGTCGAGCGCGCGCGCCAGTCGCGTCATCGCTCCGGGCTGATGGAGAGTTTTCTGCAGGAGTTCGGCCTGACCAACCGCGAGGGGCTGGCGCTCATGTGCCTTGCGGAGGCGCTGCTGCGGGTGCCGGATGCGGACACCGCCGACGATCTGATCGCGGAGAAGATCGGCTCGGGCGGCTGGGGCGAGCATCTCTGGAAGTCCGACAACTGGCTGGTGAACGCCTCCACGCTCGGCCTTCTGGTGTCCGGCTCGCTGATGAGCGTCGATCCGGCCGCCCGCCGCGATCCGTCCGCCTATTTCCGCCGCCTCGCCGGGCGGCTGGGCGAGCCGGTCATCCGCACCGCGGTCAAGCAGGCCATGCGCGTGCTCGGTGAGCAGTTCGTGCTGGGCCGGACGATCCAGGGCGCAATCCGCCGCGGGCGCGCCTGGAAAACGCCGAAGGGCCAGTTTCCGCTCTTCTCCTTCGACATGCTGGGAGAGGGCGCGCGCACCATGGAGTACGCCGAGCGCTATCACCGGCGCTACATGGATGCGATCGCCGCCGTCGCCGCGAAGCGCCAGGACGCGCCCATCGAGCGCGCCGACGGGGTGAGCGTGAAGCTCTCCGCCCTGCATCCGCGCTATCACGCGGTGAAGGAGGCGCGCGTCTTCGCGGAACTTTATCCGCGCCTGCTCGAACAGGCCGAAGCCGCCAAGGCCGCCGATATCGGCTTTTGCATCGACGCGGAGGAAAGCGACCGCCTCGTCATTTCGCTCAAGCTGCTTGACCGGCTCGCCCGCGAACCGTCGCTCGGCGGCTGGCAGGGCCTCGGTCTGGCGGTGCAGGCCTACCAGAAACGCGCCCAGGGCGTGATCTCGCGTCTTGACGCGCTTGGCCGGGAGACGCAGCGGCGCTTCCTCGTACGCCTTGTGAAGGGTGCCTACTGGGACACCGAGATCAAGTTCGCCCAGCAAATGGGCTGGGAGGATTTCCCGGTCTGGACGACGAAGCCGGCGACGGATCTGAACTATCTCGCCTGCGCGCGCGCCATGCTGCAGGCTCGGGACACGATCTATCCCCAGTTCGCCACCCACAACGCCCATACGCTCTGCGCGGTACGCGAGATCGCGCGCGAAACCGGAACGGCGGATTACGAATATCAGCGCCTTCACGGCATGGGAGAGCCGCTCTATTCCGCCGCCGCGGAAGCGTTCGACGATCTGCCGCCGGTGCGCGTCTACGCGCCGGTGGGCAGCCATGCCGACCTTTTGCCCTATCTGGTGCGCCGCCTTCTCGAGAACGGCGCCAACACCTCTTTCGTGCACGCCTTTCTCGATCCCGACGTCCCGGCGGCGGAGGTCGCGAAAGGACCGTTCGAGGGAGCGGAAAGCCTCGACCGGCATCCGTTCATCCCCGCCCCGCCGCGGCTCTACGGCGAGCGCCGGGACAATGCGAAGGGCGTCGATCTTTCGCGCGCCTCCACCCGCGAGCGCCTCGCCGCCGCCCAGCAGGCCTTCGACGCGGACGCGCCCTATCTCGCCGGGCCGGTGATCAACGGCGCGCCGCGCACCGGCGGGGGGGAGGCGCGGCTGAGCCCGGCGGATCCGGGCTTCACCGTGGCGCGCGTCTGCGACGCCTCCGCCGAAGAGGTGGAGACGGCCTTCGGAGTCGCTGCGGCGGCGTTTGGCGAGTGGGACCGGCGCGGCGGTCCGGCGCGCGCGGAAATTCTTCGCGCAATGGCGGCGTCGCTTGAGCAGGAGAGCGACCGGCTCATCGCGCTCATGGCGCGGGAAACCGGAAAGACGCTCGAGGACGGCGTGGCCGAGGTGCGCGAGGCGGTCGATTTCCTGCGCTACTACGCCGCTCAGGCCGAAGACATGTTTGCTGCGCCCGAACGCCTTCCGGGACCGGCGGGCGAAACCAATCATCTCGCGCTTCGAGGCCGGGGCGTGTTCGTGTGCATCAGCCCCTGGAATTTCCCGCTGGCGATCTTCACCGGCCAGGTCGCCGCCGCGCTTGCGGCGGGCAACACGGTTCTGGCCAAGCCCGCCGAGCAGAGCCCGCTCATCGCCCATGAGGCCGTAAAGCTCTATTCCGAGGCGGGACTTCCGGGCGGCGTGCTTCAGCTTTTGCCCGGCGACGGGCGCATCGGGGCGGCGCTGGTCGAGCATCCGGGCATCGCCGGCGTTGCGTTTACAGGCTCGACGGAGGTTGCGCGGCTCATCAACCGCGCGCTCGCCGCCAAGGACGGGCCGATCGTGCCGCTGATCGCGGAAACCGGCGGTCTCAACGCGATGTTCGTGGACACCTCCGCGCTGATCGAACAGGTCGTCGACGACGTCATGCGTTCGGCCTTCGGATCGGCCGGCCAGCGCTGCTCTGCCCTGCGCGTGCTGCTGATCCCGGCG
>CAZLOV010000001.1:61546-68399 GCA_964561235.1 uncultured Caulobacterales bacterium | reverse complement strand
AGCTTCACCGCTTCCGGCCGCCGCCGCAGCCGGATCATCGCCCAGACGCCGAGGAACGGGCCGATGGCGAGCGGGGCGAACGCCAGCGCCCAACCGGCGCGTTCGATCCAGAACGGCAGAAGCTGGACGGTGAGAACCGTCAGCCCGAAACCGGCGGCGGTCTGGACGGTGAGCATGGATCCGGCGAGCGCAGGCGGGCTCAGCTCCGCCACCGAAGCTGAGAACTGCGCGCTGTCGGCGATGACCACGACGCCGTAAACGATCCACAGGGCGGTGACCGCCCAGGGTCCGAGGGGCCAGACTGCAATGGTCAGCAGCGCGCAAAGCCCCGACGCCGCCATGGCGCCGCCGGCGATGGTGGTCCGGCCGTAGCGGTCGGCGAGCCAGCCCGCCGACAGCGCGCCTGCGGCGCCGGCGGCGATGACGGCGAACGCCGCCGTATCGGCATGGCCCGGCCGGCTGGCGCCCCAGGCGGCGTGAAGGCCCGGCCCCACCCAGGCCCAGAAGGCGTAGAGCTCCCACATGTGTCCAAGATACCCGGCATTGGCGAGGCGCAGCGCCGGGTCGCGCACCGCAATCAACACCGCGCCCGGCCGGAACGGGGCGGAGCCGGAAAACGCCGGCCCGGCGGAAGCCAGCCGGATGAGGGGCGCCGCCAGCGCGCACAGTCCGGCGGAGAGCGCAAACGGCGCACGCCAGCCGAGCCCGTCGCCGAACACGTTGAAAAGATGCGGCGCGGCCGATCCCAGAGTGAGCGCGCCCACCAGAAGCCCCACAAGCAGACCCGCATCGCCCTTCGCCCAGCTCGCCGCCAGCTTCATGCCGACAGGATAGACCAGCGCGAGCGCAGCGCCCGTCAGCGCGCGAAGCGCGATCATGGCCGCTGATCCCGGCGGAACGGCGAGGCAGAGCGCGGTTGCAAGCGCTGCCAGCGCACAGCCGGCGAAGAACAGGCGGCGCGGCTCGATCCGGTCGGGAAGGTTGAGAACCGCGCTGGTCAGGGCGCCGACGACGAAGCCGAGCTGGACCGCGCTTGAAAGCGCGGCGAGCGCGAAACCGGAAAGCCCCGCCTGAGACAGCCCCGGAAGCGCGGCGGCGCCGGCGAACCAGACTGAAAGCGCCAGCACCTGGGCGGCGGCGATGACGGCGAGGCTTCCCGCCTTGCCGCGCAAGGCCACCGCTTCAGCCCTCCAGCGGGACGATCGCCGCAGTGGCGGTCGCGGTGGCGCAAACCACCCCGTCGGCGTTGAACAGCCTCCCTTCGAGGAAGCCGACCGAACGGCCCAGCCGCTGGACCTGGCCGCGCGCCGTACACCGGCCGCCATAGAGCGGGCGGAGATACATGGTCTTGATCTCGATGGAGGGCACCGCCGAACGCAGACCGGAGGCCATGAAAGCGGCTGAACTCATCGCCTCGTCGAGGAAGGCGGTGATGATGCCGCCCTGCACCGTGCCGTTCGGGTTGAGGAATTCCTCACGGCCGAAAAACGCCGCCTCGACCCATTGCGCCTCGATGTCGAAATCCAGCAGCTCGTATCCAAGATGCTTGGACAGCGGCGGCAGCAGGGCCGGGTCGCCCATGAAGGCGCGTACGGCCTCCGGGGTCAGCGGGCCGTCCGGGATCGAAGGCGCGTGGCTCAATCTTTCTTCCGGAAGCTGTCGAGGCTCACCACGGTGGCCTCCCCGTCCGGGCCGGGTTCGGCGCGCAGCGGCGTGACTGAAGCGCCGTCGCCTGCGGGGGCGTCGTAATCGAAATGCAGGTGGAAACCGACAGCCGGGTCGTGGAAGCGCGTCACGGCGGCGTAGGGCACCTTGAGGTATTTCGGAACGCCGGAGAATTTCAGCGTCACCTCGAAGCCGTCCTCGTCCGCTGAGAGATCCCAGAACTGGTGCTCCAGCACGATGGTCATCTCGTCGGGATAGGACGCGCGCAGCCCGTCGTCGATGTCGCAGCGCGGATCGGAGGTCTTGAAACTGATGTAGAAATGGTGCGCGCCGGGGAGGCCTTCAGGACCGGCCGCGCGCGCAAGGGCCTGGCGCACCACCCCCCGCAGCGCGTCCTGCGCCATGCGGTCGTAGCGCATAAGGTCCTTCGTCACGGGGCGGCCCTCCCAGAGCACTGCACGGACAAGAGCCTATCCGAGCCGTTGGGCGCGTCAATTGGAGAGCGCGGTTCGTCATCACGCTGCCAAAGCGCGCGCAGCACGCTAGGCTTGTCCATACGAACCGAGTCGCAACCGACCCGCCGAGGTCTGCTTCATGGCCGCCGACGGCGCCCACGCCACCCCGCCCTTCCAGCCTGCGAAGGTCCAGCCGCTGACCGAGCCGATCGGTCTGTGGGCGTTCAGCCGCATGATGCGGGAGAACCCGCTGTCGATCCTGCCGGAAGGCCTGTTCCGCGAGACGCTTGTGGACGGCCCCTCCGTCGGGCGCACGGTCTACGAGCTGTCCGGGCCGGAGGAAATGCGCGACGTCCTGCTGGCGGATGCCGGCGTCTGGGCGAAATCCGCCCTTATCCAGCGCATGCTCAAGCCTGTGCTGGGCGATGCGATCCTCACCGCCCAGGGCGAGAACTGGCGCCGTCAGCGCATGGCGCTGCAGCCGGCTTTCATGCGAGGCCGCGTCCAGCAGTTCGCCCCTCTGATGGCCGAAGCCGGGGCGTCCGCTGCAGAAGCGCTGCTCGCGCAGGGCCCTGAGGTCGACGTCACCCCGCTCATGGTCGACGTCACCTTTTCAGTCATCGAGCGTGCGATCTTCTCCGACGCGCCGGATTTCGACCGCGCCGGGGTTCGGCGCGCCATGGAGACCCTGCTCGGCACGCTCGGGCGATCGCGCGTCTCCGATCTCCTGCCGCTGCCGGAGTGGGCGCCGCGTCCGATGGGTCTGTCCGCGCGGCGCGCGCGTTCGGTGTTCCGGCGCGCCGCCGAGGGCCAGATCGCCGCGCGGCGCAGGCGGTCCGATCCCGGCGAGGATTTTCTCGGCCTGCTGCTGACGCTGACGGATGAGGAGACGGGCCGGGGCCTTTCCGACGGCGAGATCCGCGACACGCTGATGACCTTCGTCGCCGCCGGCCATGAGACGACCGCCCTGACGCTCACCTGGGCGCTCTATCTGCTCGCGCATTTCCCCGAGACGCAGGCGCGCCTGCGCGATGAAATCCGCCTTGAGGCCGGCGAGGGGCCGCTGACGGCGGATCACGCCGACAGCCTCGCCTTCACCCGGCAGGTCATCGAGGAGACCCTGCGGCTCTATCCCGCCGCGCCTGTCGTCGGCCGGCAGGCGATGCGCGACACGCAGATCGCCGGCCGTCCGGTGAGGCGCGGCGATGTCGCGCTTCTGGCCGTCTACGCCCTGCACCGCCATCAGAAATTCTGGGAGCGGCCTGACGATTTCGATCCGGACCGCTGGAGCGAGGACCGGCGTCCGTCCGACCGCTTCCGTTTCCTGCCCTTCGGCGGCGGACCGCGGGTGTGCCTGGGCTCGCGGTTTGCCCTCATGGAAGCGGTGCTGGTGCTCGCGGCCATCATCCGGCGCGTGGAACTGTCGCCGGCGCCGGGGCTGGACGCCTATCCGGTCATGACCGTCACGCTGCATCCCAGAGGCGCGATGCGCCTTCGCGCAGCGCCGGCGGGGTGATCACCCAGGCTGGTGAACGATCGGGCTCTTCGTGCCCATCTCGTGCCAGGGAATGTCGCGCGGCGGCTGGAACCAGTCCGGCTTGGAAACAACCCAGACGACATCCTGCGGCGGAAGGTGACGTTCAGCCGGCACGCAACCGGCCGCGACGCCGATCGCGTCTGTTCCCTCGACGCTCCAGTGCACGTTCGACCCGCATGCGGTGCAGAAATGAAACCGGTAGCGCGTGCCACGGGTTCCGGTTCGGGCGAAGGTCGCAAAAGCGCCCGTCACCTCCAGCACGTCGCCTGCGTTGTAATACCAGCTGACGCCCGCTGCGCTTCCGGTGCGCTTCTGACAATCCGTGCAGCAGCACATGTGCCGCTCGCTGCTGACGCCTGAAAGACGGACCTGATGCGCTCCGCACGCGCAGGCGGCTGTGATCGGCGCAGTTGTCATCATGTCGCTCCGGGATGTGGTTGAACGCAGCGATTGGATTGCCGCATGGCGGATTCAGGGATGGGCGACGCGCCGCCGGACAAAAAAAGATCCGGTGCGGCCTCCACCGGATCTCGAGCAGGTATCTGAAGCGGGCGGTTGGGAAGCCCGCTTAAGTTTCATGTTGTACGCACTTTCATGAACCTGGGATGCGGCATTCCGGCGCAGGTCACAATCGAGAGGGCGCCGGACGACCGAGCCATTCAAGCGCGTCGTCTTCGTTGCTGAACAGGGCGAAGTCGAGATAGCCTTCCCATGCGCCCATATGCTTCCAGACTTCGCCGATCGGGCGGTTCCAGTCGTCGGGCATCACCCAGGCGACGCGGCAATACCCGCGCTCGGCGCGCCGCGCGTGCACGGCGGGCGCGAGGCTTTTTTCCAGCACGTCAAAATCGATCGCGCTGAGGTCGGCGCCCGGGGCGAGCACATGCATCAATCGGCCTTCATTCTTGCGGTAGAGCGGCGAGGCCAGCGCGGCGGCGTCCGCCGTCAGGATCTCGTCTGCGGTTACGGCGCCCTCATGATCAAGGCGCACGATCCCGAGTTCGGGCAGCAGTCGGAGCGTAAAGGGCATGGCCTGTCCGGATAAACCATGATTTATCCGGACAATCGCACAGCTTTCGCGTCATTGAAACTGACCTGCGTATTCAACGCGCGCAATGACGCGTCCCAAATCTTCGATGAACAGGAGGGGAAAGTGGGGGCTTCTGTTGCCAGGCGCCCCCGAACCCCGCCCGGACTGGCTAAGAGCCCGGGACTTTAAGAGCGAGATGCTCGCGCCGCGTTACGCAGCGAGAGCGACCTCTTCAGCATAGTTGTCGTTGGCAACTATTGAAAACGGGCTGGTAACGAAGCCCATTCGGGCGAAAGCAACGTCTTTACCCATCCGTCGATCCTATTCGGCCCCGCAAGGGATCCTCCGCCGGTCGCTCTGGCGAAGGGAAATGGTGGAGCCGCCGGGATTCGCACCCGGGTCCGGTCTGGTTATTCCACGCGCGTTTATCGCCATAGTCCCGAAGGACGCACTTAACATAAGCGACCCGGCGGTGAATTTGAAGTCGCCCGGGCGAAAGACGCGCCTTAGCCGGTCGCAGGCCCGGTCATGATGAAGGCGTTGAGCTTGTTGCCGTCCGGATCGCGGAAATACGCCGCGTAGAACGTATCGCCGCGCGGTCCCGGAGGCCCCTCGCAGGTCCCGCCATGGGCCAGCGCGGTGTTGTAGATTTCATCGACATGGGCCTGATCGCGCGCGGCGAGGGCCACCATGACGCCGTTGCCGACGCTCGCGGGCTGGCCGTCGAAGGGCTTCATGATCCCGATCCCCGCGCCGCCGTCCATGGTTCCCCAGGCGACATAGGTATCGCCCTCCATCATGCGGGGCGTGTCCAGAAGCGCGGCGATCCTGTCGTAAAACGCGACCGCGCGCTCAAGATCATTGGTGCCCAGGGTGACATATCCGATCATCGATGATATTCCTGTTTTGTTCCTGCCTGCGGACGTTGGCGCCGCCGGGCGAGGATGGCAAGCGAAATCATGGACGCGCAGCGGCGGGCGAAGCGGGCGAATCGCCCGAGCCTGCAGCCGAGCCCTGAAGGAGATCTGTGAATGGCCATCGCCGACAGCCTCGCCCGACACGCCGACGACCGGCTTCCCGGTTCGCAGATCGAGCGGGCCTATCTAGCGCTGCTGCGCGACGTTATGGAGAACGGCGAAGACGGCGGCAATCGCACTGGCGTGGGGGCGCGCAGCGTTTTCGGACGGCAGATCCGCTGTGATCTCGATGACGGATTTCCGCTGCTGACCACCAAGAAGGTGCATTTCAAGTCCGTCGCCGTGGAGTTGCTGTGGTTCGTCAAGGGGCTGACGAACGTGCGCTGGCTTCAGGAGCGCGGGGTCTCGATCTGGGACGAATGGGCCGACGAGAACGGCGAGCTCGGCCCCGTCTACGGCAAGCAGTGGCGGCGCTGGACCGCGCCGGACGGAACCGAGATCGACCAGCTCGCCCACGTGGTTGAACAGATCCGCACCAACCCGGACAGCCGCCGCCTTGTGGTCTCCGCCTGGAACCCGGCGGACGTGCCGTCCATGGCGCTGCCGCCCTGCCACACCCTGTTCCAGTTCCAGGCCTCGCGCGGGCGGCTCGACCTGCAGCTCTATCAGCGCTCGGCCGACCTGTTTCTCGGCGTCCCGTTCAATATCGCAAGTTACGCACTGCTTCTGAGCATGGTCGCGCAGGTCACGGGCCTCAAGCCGGGGGCGTTCGTGCACACGTTCGGCGACGCCCACATCTACGAAAATCACATGGAGCAGGTCGCCGAGCAGCTTGCGCGTGCGCCGCGCAGCCTGCCGCGCCTCGTGCTCAACCCCGGGGTGAGCGATCTCTTCGCGTTTGAATACGAGGACATCTCGATCGAGGGTTACGACCCGCATCCGCGCATCCCCGCGCCGGTGGCGGTGTGAGCGCGCCAAGGATCGTCCTTGTCGTCGCCGCAGGCCGCAACGGCGTGATCGGGCGCGACGGCGGCCTGCCCTGGCGTCTGCCCTCGGATCTGAAGCGGTTCAAGGCGGCCACGCTCGGCAAGCCGGTGGTGATGGGGCGCAAGACCTGGGAAAGCCTTCCCAGACAGCCCTTGCCCGGGCGCGCCAATCTGGTCGTCAGCCGCACGCTCGCCTCCGCGCCGGGCGCACAGGTCTTCGCCTCGCTCGACGAGGCGCTGGAGGAGGCGCACCTTGAAGCGGC
>CAZLOV010000001.1:36539-61536 GCA_964561235.1 uncultured Caulobacterales bacterium | reverse complement strand
CGGCGTCCGCCGGCGTTGAAGAGGTGTGCGTCATCGGCGGGGCGGAAATCTACGCCGCCAGCCTGCCGCTCGCCGACGCCGTGCTTCTGACCGAGGTCGATCTCGCGCCGGAAGGCGATGCGGTCTTTCCCGCGCTCGATCCTGGTCAGTGGACGGAGCAGTCTGCGGAACGCGTCGAACCGGGCGAGGAAGACGACGCCGCATTCACGATTCGGCGGTATGCGCGCGTGCGGCGCTGACATGCGAAGCCGGGTTTCGTCCGGTTTTACTTGAACCCGGCGTCCCGCCCGGCCACATATCGCGCATGCGGAAACTTCCCTTCGATCCGATTATTTAGCGAGCAAGCACATGCCGTGGAACGACAACGCCGGCGGCGGAGGCCCGTGGGGCTCCGGCGGCGGCCGTGACGACAATCCCTGGCGGCGCGGCCCGGGCGGCCAGCGTCCCGGAGGCGGGCCGGGCGGAGAGCCGCCTGATCTCGACGAGATGATCCGCCGGCTTCAGGAACGGCTCGGCCGCATGTTCGGCGGCGGCAAGGGCGGCAAGGGCAAGGGCGCCTCGGGCGCCGGCCTCGGCCTGCTGCTGGCCGGCGCGTTCGTGGTCTGGGTCGGCTGGCCCGGCAATCTCTACTACATGGTCGGTCCGGATCAGGCCGGCGTCGTGCTCCGCTTCGGAGAATACGCCCGCACGACCGGCTCGGGCCTCAACTTCAAGCTGCCCGCTCCGGTGGAGCGCGTCCTTCTGCCGGAGGTCACGACCACCAACGAGGTCATCGTCGGCCGTACGGACGCCGAAAGCCTCATGATCACGCGCGACGAGAACATCGTCGATGTTGATTTTACGGTGCAGTGGCGTGTCGATCTGACCTACGCCGACGGCGTGCGCGACTTCCTGTTCAACGTGCGCGATCCGGAAGCCACGGTGAGGGCCGTCGCCGAGAGCGCCATGCGCGAAGTCGTCGGCACGACCGATCTCCAGCCGATCATCACGACCGGCCGGACAGACGCCGCCCGGCGCACGCGCACGATCATCCAGGACACGCTCAACAGCTATCAGGCGGGCATCCAGATCCTCGAAGTGCAGCTGCGGGAAAGCTCCGCGCCCGCAACCGTCATCGACGCGTTCCGCGACGTCGACGCCGCGCGGCAGGACGCCGAACGCAACCAGCTCCAGGCGCGCGCCTACGCCAACCGCGTCGTGCCGGAAGCCCGCGGTGAAGCCGCGCGCATTCTGGAGCAGGCGCGAGGCTATCGTGACCGGGTGATCGCAGAGGCGGAAGGTCAGGCCGACCGCTTCGACGCGATCTACACGGAATACGCCGCTGCGCCGGAAGTCACCCGGCGGCGGATGTTCCTCGAGACCATGGAGCGCGTGCTTGGACGCTCCGAGCTGATCATCCTCGACCAGGACGGCGGCGGGGCCATCCCGTATCTGCCGCTCGACCAGCTCGGACGCAACCGCCAGCCCGCTAACACCAATCCCTCGCAGGGAGGCTGACCGGCCATGGGACGCATTCTTCCTATCGTTCTCGGCGTCCTCGTCATCGCCGGGATCATCCTCTTCCTGACCGCGACCTACACGGTGAGCGAAACCCGCCAGGCGCTCGTGGTGCGCTTCGGCGATCCGATCGCCGTCGTCAACGAACAAGGCGACGAAGACCCGGGCCTGCACTTCAAGTCGCCCTTCGTCGACGAGGTGATCTTCTTCGACAAGCGGAACCTTGAATTCGACATGAACCCGGCGGAAATCCTCGCCGCCGACCAGGAACGCCTCGTCGTTGACGCCTTCCTGCGCTACCGCATCATCAACCCGCTTCGCGTCTACCAGACGGTGCGCGATGAGCGCGGCCTGCGTCAGCGCCTCGGCGCGATCATGGACGACAGCGTGCGCGGTGTGATCGCCTCGATCCAGTCCAACGAGGTCATCTCCGGCCAGCGCGCGGAGCTGATGGACCGCATCGAGGCGGCGGTCGACGAGCAGGTGCGCAATCAGGATCTCGGCATCCAGGTGATCGACGTGCGGATCCTGCGCGCCGACCTGCCCCAGCAGATCGCCGAGCGGGTGTTTGAGCGCATGCGGTCGGAACGCCAGCAGGAGGCTTCGCTGCTGCGCGCCGAGGGTGAAGAGATCGCGCGGGAAATCCGCGCCAACGCTGACCGCGAGGTCGAGGTGCTGCTGGCGAATGCGCGCGCGGAAAGCGAGCGCATCCGCGGCGACGGGGATGCGCGGCGCAACAGCATCTACGCGGCTGCGTACGGCAAGGACCCCGAATTCTTCGCCTTCTACCGCTCGATGCTCGCCTATGAGCAGGCGGTGCGCGAGGGCACGCCCATCGTATTGCCGCCGGACTCGGAGTTTTTCGAGTATTTCCGGGCCCAGGCGCCGGGAACGCGCGGTTAACGCCGTCTTGCCCGGTCAAGCAGGCGCGGGATAGGACTTGGGGGACGGCACGGGATTTGCCCGGCCGTCCCCATTCCGTTTGAAGATGAGTGCATCGCCCCCGTCATGCGTTACCTGCCGCTCCTGCTCGCCTTTGTCCTCGCCGCTGCGCCGGCCGCCGCCGCCGCCCAGCCCGCCGAGGGCTTCGCGGATCTGGCGGAGGAGCTTTCGCCAGCGGTCGTGAACATCTCCGCGGCGCGCAGCGTGGGCGCGGGCGACGGCCTGCCGACCTTCCCGCCCGGCTCACCGCTTGAGCGTTTCAACGATTTCTTCGGCGAGGAGGCGCGCATTGCCAACTCGCTCGGCTCCGGCTTCATCGTCGATCCCGCCGGGGTGGTGGTGACGAACAACCACGTCATCGAGAACTCCGACCAGATCGAGGTGATCCTTGCGGACGGCCGGGTCTTTCCTGCCGAGCTGGTGGGCCGCGATCCCGCAACCGACCTCGCCGTCCTGCGCCTCGATGCGCCCGAGCCGCTGCCGGCGGTGCGCTTCGGCGACAGCGACGCGGCGCGCGTGGGCGAATGGGTCTTTGCGATCGGCAACCCGTTCGGGCTGGGCGGATCGCTGACCGCCGGCGTGATCTCGGCGCGCAATCGCGACATCGGCGGACGTTATGACGACTACATACAGAGCGACGTGACCATCAATCAGGGCAATTCCGGCGGCCCGCTCTTCAATCTCGCCGGCGAGGTCATCGGCGTGAACACCGCCATCTTCTCGCCAACCGGCGCCAGCGTGGGCATCAGCTTCTCCATTCCTTCAGACATCGCCGAGACGATCGTCGACCAGCTCATCGAGTACGGTGAAGCCCGCCGCGGCTGGCTCGGGGTCAACGTCCGGCCGATCAATTCCGGCATCGCCGAAGCCATGGGGCTCGCCCGGCCGCGCGGCGCGCTCGTCACCCGCGTCGACCCGGACGGTCCCGCCGCGCAGGGCGGCCTCGAACAGGGCGATCTCATTCTCGCCTTTGACGGCCGCCCGGTGCCGAACGACCGTGCGCTCATCCGGATGGTCGCGGAAGCCGAGATCGGCGCGGAAGCCGCCGTCGAATTGCTGCGCGACGGCGAACCGATGACGCTCACCGTCTCGATCGCGCGGCTTGAGGAGGACGGACCGCCGGCTCCGGCTCCGCGCGACGCGCAGACCGGAGGCGAAGAGGCCGCCCCCACAACCGCCAGCCTGTTCGGTCTGACGCTCGCGCCGCTCAATGATGCGCTGCGCCGTGAATTCCGCGTGCACCCCGACGCAGACGGACTTCTCGTGACGGCGGTGGACCGCGACAGCGACGCGGCGGGCAAGGTGCGCGTGGGCGACGTGGTTGAGGAAATCGCCTGGAAGCGTGTCGAGACGCTCGCGCGCGCCAGGGAGGTGGCGTCGGAAGCCTCCGGCGACGCCGGCGCAGCCGTACTGTTCACGTTGAACCGGGACGGCCAGTACGTGCTCGAATCCCTGCGGCCGTGACGTCATGCTGGCCGGCGCAAGCGAGCTTGAGCTTCCCGCGCCCGACATACTGCTGATCGCAGGACCGACGGCGGCGGGAAAGACGGCGCTGGCGCTTTACGCGGCCGAGATGCTGGATGCGGATATCCTCAATGCGGACAGCATGCAGATCTATGCCGGGCTCGAGCGGATCAGCGCGGCGCCGGGGGAGGCCGAACGCGCCCGTGCGCCGCACTATCTTTTCGGGGTCGCCGACGCGGGCGAGCGCTGGTCTGTCGGGCGCTGGCTCGACGCGGCGCTCGAGCAGCTCGCCGTCAGCAACGCACGCGGCCGCCGCGCGGTCGTCGTCGGCGGAACCGGGCTGTATTTCAAGGCGCTGACGGAAGGCCTCGCGCCTGCGCCCGACATCCCCGACGAGATCCGCGCCCAGGTCGACCGCCTGCACATGGTCGGCGGCATCGAAGCCCTGCGTGCGGAAGCCGCCCAGCTCGATCCCGCGGCGACCGCGCGCGTGCTCGGCGAGGATCCGCAGCGGCTGCGCCGCATCATCGAGGTTGCGAAAGCCTCCGCCGTCCCGCTGTCGATCCTGCAGCAGCAGACGCGTCCCGGCGTCGACCCGGCGCGCTGGCGCGGCGTGATCGTGGAGCCCGACCGCGAGGCGCTCAACGCCCGCATCGCGGCGCGCTTCGAGACGATGATGGAGCGCGGCGCGCTCGACGAGGTCAAGGCGCTCGCAAGGCGCGGGCTTGATCCGGAACTGCCCGCCATGAAGGCCGTCGGCGTGCCGCCGCTCCTGGCGCTGCTTCAGGGGATCATCGGGCCCGACGAGGCGCTGGAGGCCGCCGTGCGCGACACCCGCCGGCTCGCCAAGCGCCAGTACACCTGGTTTCGCAACCAGCATCCCGGCTGGGCGCGGGTGGAGAGCCTTGACCCGGAGGCGGCCTCCCGCGAGCTTGCGCCCATCCTGTCGGAATTCTCCTGAGCAGAGGCGGTCCCGCCCATGACTGAGGCGCTTTACGAGGCCGATATCGATCTCGGTCCGGTGCGGTCGCGGAAAATCGCGCTGGTCGGCTACGGCAATCATGGCCGCAGCCACGCGCTCAACCTGCGCGACCAGGGTGTTGAAGACATCGTGATCGCCCTTCGCGCCGGCTCCGCCTCGCGCGAAACCGCCCGAACCGACGGCTTCCGCGTCGTGTCGCTCGAGGAGGCGGCGCAAACCGCTGATCTCGCCGCCGTCCTCGCCGCCGACGAGGCGCATCGCGAGATCGTCTGCGAGGTGATGGCTCCCCATCGCAAGCCCGGTCAGGCACTGCTCTTCACGCATGGCTTCTCCGTGGAATACGGCCTCGTGGCGCCGCCGGAGGGCTGCGATGTGGTGCTCGCGGCGGCGAAAGGCCCCGGCGGCGCGGTCAGGACGAGCTTTCTCAAGGGCGGCGGGCTGATCGGCTTCTGGGCCGTCGCGCAGGATGCAAGCGGCCAGGCGGAGGCGCTCGCCAAGGCCTATCTCGCCGGCATCGGCTGCGGACGGGCGGGCGTGTTTCCGACCACGTTCGGCGAGGAGGCGCTCTCGGACATTCTCGGCGAGCAGGCCGTCCTGGTCGGCGGGATGGTGGCGCTCGCGCGCGCCGGCTTCGAGCGGCTTGTCGCCGCCGGAGTCAGCGAGCGCATGGCCTATATCGATACGGTCCACGAGCTCAAATACATCGCCGATCTGATCCATGACCCCGGCGTCGCGGGCATGTCGGAGGCGATCTCCGACACCGCGGAATTCGGCGGTTACGGCGTGGAGGGCGAGTTGGTCGAGGCGCTCGGTCCGGTCATGGACCAGATCGTCGCCGACGTCGTCTCCGGCGATTTCGCGCGCCGCTGGGTCGAGGACTATGAGCGCGGCGGGCCGGCGCTGAAGGCCTACCGCGCCCGCGCCAGGGCCGAGCCGATCGAGGCCGCCGGCGCAGCCTTGCGCGCCGCCCTCTTGCGCGGTCAGGGCTAAGCGGCTAGCGCAAGGCGTCACACCTCGGCGCGCCGCTTGCGTTCCTGCGCGCGCCCCGGCCGGCCGTTCGGCCGAACCAAGGACCACCGCCGCCGCATGAACGCGCTGCTACGTTTCATAAACCGTCTGGATGCGCGCGCGGCGCGCGCGCTCTGGGTCTCGCTCGCGCTGTTCGCGCTGGTCGTCGCCATCTTCCTGGTCGGCCGCTTCGTGCTCGATCTGCGCCCCGGCGAGGTCCAGCTCTGGTTCGAAAGCGCTTCCAACCAGTGGTACGCGCTGCCCGCCACGATCGTCCTGTTCACCGTTCTGGCCTTCGTCGGCGCGCCGCAATTCGCGCTGATCGCGGCAACCGTGTTCGCCTTCGGTCCGGTGGAAGGCTTCATGTACGCCTGGGTGGCGACCATGGTTTCGGCGACGGTCGACTTCTGGCTCGGGCGCTATCTCGGCGCGGACGTCGTGCGCCGTTACGGAGGCGAGACCGTCAACAGGATCAGCGCCTTCGTCGGCCGCAACGGGTTTTGGGCGAGCCTTCTTGTGCGGATCGTGCCGTCTGCGCCCTTCATCGTGGTCAACATGGCTGCGGGCGTCAGCCGGATGAGCTATCTCGCCTTCATTGCAGGGGCGGGCGTGGGCGTGATTCCCAAGACAGCGCTTGTGGCCTTCGCCGGGGGAGGCCTGATGGCGCTGTTCCAGGGCGCAGGCGTATGGGCTGCGGTGTTCCTCGCGCTCGCCGGCGCGCTGTGGCTGGCCGTCATGCTGGCCGCGCGGCGCTGGTTGCGCAGCCAGCCCGCAGAGGCGCCTGCTCCAGACCGGGACGAGGCGGAGCCGGGCGCCGACCCGCTTGCAATCGACGACAGGGCAGGACACAAGAAGGTTTGAGCGCGCCCCGAAACAGGTCACTCATGCGCCGTCCTCTCGGCTGACACAGGCTAAAGTATGTTCTCCAGCGTTTTCGGTCTCCTCTCCGCCGATATCGCGATCGACCTCGGCACGGCGAACACGCTTGTGTACGTGAAGGGGCGCGGCGTTGTGCTGAACGAGCCCTCAGTCGTGGCCTACAAGACCGAGAAGGGCCGCAAGCACGTCCAGGCCGTCGGCGCGGAAGCCAAGCTCATGCTCGGCAAGACCCCCGGCAATGTCGAGGCGATCCGCCCGATGCGCGACGGCGTCATCGCGGACTTCGACGTCGCCGAGGAAATGATCAAGTATTTCATCAACAAGGTTCATAACCGCCAGCGCTTCGTCAGCCCGCAGGTTGTGATCTGCGTTCCCTCCGGGGCGACGGCCGTCGAGCGCCGCGCGATCCATGAAAGCGCCCTCGGGGCGGGCTCGCGGAAGGTCTATCTGATTGACGAGCCGATGGCGGCGGCCGTCGGCGCGGGCCTGCCCATCGACGAGCCCACCGGCTCTATGATCGTGGATATCGGCGGCGGCACGACGGAAGTCGCCGTCATGAGCCTCTCGGGCATCGTCTATTCGCGCTCGGTGCGCGTGGGCGGCGACAAGATGGACGAGGCGATCATCAATTATATCCGCCGCTCGGCGAACCTTCTGATCGGCGAAACCTCCGCCGAGCGCATCAAGAAGGAGATCGGCTCGGCCACGCCCCCGCCCAAGGGCGAAGGGCTGAGCCTGGAGATCAAGGGCCGTGACCTGATGAACGGCGTGCCGCGCGAAATCGTGGTGACCGAGGCCATGATCGCCGACGCGCTTTCCGAGCCGGTCGAGCAGATCGTGGAGGCCGTCAAGCAGGCGCTCGAGGCCACGCCGCCGGAACTCGCCGCGGACATCGTGGACAAGGGCATCGTGCTTACAGGCGGCGGCGCGCTCCTGCGCAATCTCGACACGGAGCTGCGCGACCGCACCGGACTTCCGGTGAGCCTCGCCGACGAGCCTCTGTCCTGCGTCGTTCTGGGGTGCGGCAAGGCGGTGGAGAACCTTAAGGTTTGGCGGCCCATCCTGTCGGAAGCGGTTTGACGCCGGGGGCGGCCCGGCTGGCGAGGAGGCGATGAGCCGATGGCGCAGTGGCGATCGGCCCGACGCGATTCCGAAGACGGGGTGCGCTTCTCCCGTCCGCTCTATCTCACCCTGCTCGCCATCGCGCTGATCCTGATCGCCTTCGACCGGCCGGAAAGCCGGCTCGAACCGCTCACCACGATCCGCGCCGGCTTCAATGATCTCACCGCCCCGGCGCTCGAACTCGCTGCCCAGCCGTTGCGGGGCCTCACCAATATGGGGCCCTGGTGGCGCCGCCAGGCTGAGCTCGCGGAGGAGAACCGGGAGCTGCGCGAACGTCTGACGGAGGCGCGCGCCTGGCGCGACGTCGCCCTTTCGCTGACGGAGCGCGTCCAGCTCTACGAGCAGGCGATCAATCTCGACACGCCGCCGGTGCGCGAGCGCATCACGGCCTGGACGGTGTCGGAGAGCGGCGCACCGTTCGTCCGCTCCCAACTGCTCGGCGTCGGCGCGGAGCACGGCGTGCGGACCGGCTATCCCGTTCTCAACGTCTACGGGCTTGTGGGGCGCACCATCGACGTCGGCCGGCGATCCTCGCGGGTGCTCATGCTCACCGATCTCAACAGCCGCATCGCCGTGATGGCCGACCGCACCAACGCGCGCGCGCTGCTGGTGGGCGACAACACGGACTTTCCGCGGCTGGACTATCTCGGACGGGAGCCTCAGCTTGAAGGCGGCTTCCGCATTGTCACCTCCGGGGACGACAATGTGCTGCCGCGAGGCCTTCCCGTGGGCGAAGCCTTTCAGGACAGCGCGGGGGAGTGGCGCGTGGCGCTGTTCTCCGACGCCTCTCCGATCGATCTCGTCTGGGTGTGGCCCTTCGAGCCCGTGCCTCCGCCGGAAGCGGAAATGCGCGAAGGCTTCGACACCGCGCCGCCCGCCGAGACAGGCCCGGACGTAGCCTCCAACAGCGCCGCCGACGGAGGGGAGGGCTGATGCGCAGCGCGTTCGACCGCCGTCCCGCCGCGCCCGCCGTCGTCGGCATGGTCGTCACGCTCACGCTGGCGCTGTTTCTCCACGCCGCCCCGACGCGTCTGCCGCAGGGGCCGGACCTTCTGCCGCTCTTGCCGCTGATGACGCTCTATATCTGGTCCTGCCGCCGGCCCGATTTCGTCTCCCCGGCGGTCATCTTCCTGGTGGGCCTTCTGCAGGACCTGTTGATCGGCGGGCCGATGGGCGTATGGGCGTTCTCCTACCTCGTCGCGTTCGGGGTCGCCCGCCATCGCGACGTGGACGCGCAGGGTCTCGATCCGGGTCCCGCGACAGTGCGTTTCGCCGCCCTTGCCGCGATCGCGTTCCTGGTGGCCTGGCTGACGGCCTCGGCGGCGCTGGGCGCCCTTGTCGGCGGCGGACCGTTGCTTGCAGAGGCTGTCTTCACCATCCTTGTATTCCCGGTGTTCGCCTGGGCCTTCATCCGCCGCCGGGAACGCGGCGCGTTCGGCTAGGCGGCGCGGGAGGGCGAGATCACGAGAGGCGTCATGCGCAGCGACAAGCAGGAAGCCCAGGCCCAGTTCACCCGGCGCGCCGCCCTGGTCTCCGCGCTCGGGCTCGGCGCGTTCGGCGCCGTGGGCGCGCGGCTGTACTCGCTTCAGATCCTCAACGCGCAGGAATACAAGACGCTTTCCGACGAGAACCAGTTCAACTTCCAGCTCGAACTGCCCTCGCGCGGGCGCATTCTCGACCGCACCGGCCAGGCGCTGGCGGAGAACCGCGACAGCTACCGCATCTTCCTGATCCCCGAGCAGACAACCGATCCGCGCGCCGCGCTCAACGCCCTGGCGCGCTACATGCCCATCTCCGAGGCGCGCATTGAGCGCCTGATGCGCGATATCGCGCGCAGCCCGCGTTTCCGGCCCGTCACCATCGCGGAGGACGTCGACTGGGAGACGTTCGCGCGGGTCAATCTGCATCTGCCCGAGCTTGCCGGGGTTGCACCCGATGTCGGCGAGGTGCGCACCTATCCCTATCCGCAAGCCTTCGCGCACGTGACCGGCTATGTGCAGTCCGCTCCGGAAGAGATCGCGGGCAATGACCCGCTGCTGCGCCATCCGGGTTTCCGCGTCGGACGCGCCGGGGTCGAGGCGGCTGTCGATCCGCAGCTGCGCGGCCAGGCGGGAAGCACGAAGGTCGAGGTCAACGCCTACGGCCGCGTGATCCGCCGCGTGCCGGAACAGTCCATGCCCGCACGCCCCGGCGAGGACGTCACGCTCGCCATCGACGCCGAGCTGCAGCGTTACGCCACTGAACGCCTTGCCGGAGACAGCGCGGCCGCCGTCGTGCTGGACGTGCACACCGGCGAGATCATGGCGCTCGCCTCCACGCCGTCGTTTGATCCCAACGCATTTGTGCTCGGCATCGACCAGGACGATTTCAACGCACTCAACCGCAATGAATACAAGCCCTTGTTCAACAAGGCGACGACCGGTCTCTATCCGCCGGCCTCCACCCTGAAGGGGGTGATGGCGCTCGCTGCGCTTGAAGCCGGCGTGATGGATCCCGGCGAGCGCGTGTTCTGCCGGGGCTCGACGCGGCTGGGCAACCGCACCTTCCACTGCTGGAAGCGCGAGGGGCACGGCTGGATGGACCTGCACGAAGGCATCAAGACCTCGTGCGACGTATATTTCTACGAAGTCGCCGAGCGCCTGGGCATCGACCGCATGGGCGAGATGGCGGACCTGTTCGGCTTCGGCGAGCTGTTCCAGATCGGCATGGCCATTCCCGAAAGCGCCGCGGGCCAGTTTCCGTCGCCGCAATGGAAGCGCGCCCGGCGCAACGCGCCCTGGACGACCGGCGACACCTACAATACCGGCATCGGCCAGGGCTATACGCTGGCCTCGCCGCTCCAGCTCGCCGTGATGACCGCGCGGCTCGCCTCCGGCAAGCAGGTCTCGCCCACGCTGTTCCGGCGCGGCGAGGGGGCGGCTGAGCCGCCCGCCATCCCGCTGAGCCCTGAAAACCATCAACGCGTTCATGACGCCATGGTCGGCGTGGTGCACGAGCCGGGGGGCACCTCCTACTGGAGTCTCGGCGTGGAGGGCGGCCTTGGCGTTCCTGGGCTGCGCATGGCGGGCAAGACCGGCACGGCGCAGGTCTATTCAATCACGCCGGAAGAACGCGCGCAGGGCATCCGCGAACAGGACGATCTGCCCTGGCGGCTGCGCGATCATGGTCTCTTCATCGGCTATGCGCCGGCTGAAAACCCGCAATACGCCATCGCGGTGGTCGTCGAACACGGCGGCGGCGGCACGCGCGCAGCAGCCAGACCGGCGCGCGACATCCTGCGCCTCGCCGTCCAGCGCGACCCGGCGGGGCGCATCGGGCCGATCGCCGGCGATCCCCCGCGCGGCCGGCGGGGCTAGAAGGAGACCCCACGCTCATGGCCGTCTTCACCCAGACCGTGCCGCGCGGCCTTCGCGCCAAGATGTACGAGCTCGACTGGGCGTTCATCCTTCTGATCGCGCTGATCGGCCTGATCGGCGTGGGAATGCTCTATTCCGCCGCCGAAGGCGCGTGGGGTCCCTGGGCGGTGCGCCACGCCTCGCGTTTCGCGCTGGGCTTCTCCGCCATGCTGATCGTGGCGATGTTTCCGCCGCGATTCTGGATGGGGCTGGCCTATCCCGCCTATCTCGGCGCGCTCGCCCTGCTTGTGATGGTGGAGTTCAACGGCACGCTCGTCATGGGCGCAAAGCGCTGGCTGGAGATCGGTCCGATCCGGCTGCAGCCTTCCGAGATCATGAAGGTCGCCCTCGTGCTCGCAATCGCGCGGTATTATCACGACCTGCCGCCCGAGCGGGTCTCGACGCTGGGCGGCCTGATGCTCCCCGCCGTCATGATCGCAGCGCCGATGCTTCTCATCCTGCGGCAGCCCGATCTCGGCACGGCGCTTCTGCTGGCCGCCACGGGCGGAGCGATCATCTTCCTCGCCGGCCTGAGCTGGCGGGTGATCCTGACAATGGGCGCGCTCGGCGCGCCTGCGGCCATGGCGTTCTTCGTCTACGGGCTCAAGCCCTACCAGCGCGAACGCATCATGACCTTTCTCGACCCCGAGGCGGACCCGCTGGGGGCGGGCTACCACATCTTGCAGTCGCGGATCGCCCTGGGCTCGGGAGGGCTGACGGGCAAGGGCTACATGGAGGGCTCGCAGTCGCAGAACGAGTTCCTGCCGGAAAAACAGACCGATTTCATTTTCACGATGCTGGGGGAGGAGTTCGGCTTTATCGGCGGGATTGTGGTGCTGGGGCTTTACCTTCTCGTGCTCGCCAACTGCGTCGGCATCGCGGTGTCCTGCAAGTCGACCTTCCTGCGCCTGACGACGATGGGCATCTCCACCACGTTCGCGCTCTACGTCTTCATCAATACGGCCATGGTCATGGGGATGGTGCCCGTCGTCGGCGTGCCATTGCCGATGATCTCTTATGGCGGCACCGTCATGCTTGCCGTTCTGGCGGGCCTGGGCCTCATTCTTGGCGCACACGTGCACAGGAACGCCGAGCCGCCGCGTCTGGCGGGGCTTTTCGGCTGATCCGCCTCAGCGCCGCGCGCTTGACCGGCGTTGTGGAATAGGGAACCCTCCGCGCCAATCCGCCGCAAGGACGGCGATAGGGGCGTCACGCCGCAGCCAGGGGAACGCGCGGCGGGACCGGGCGCTGCGGCTGACGGACGCCCGGACGAGGGAGGAGAATTTCATGCCGAGTGTTGGCGGCGCGGGCGGCGCGCATGCGACGTGGGGAACGCGTTTCGGCTTCCTGATGGCGGCGATCGGCTCGTCGGTCGGCCTGGGCAATTTCTGGCGCTTTCCATACACGGCCGGTGAGAACGGCGGCGCGGCCTTCGTGGTCGCCTATCTGTTCTGCGTCGTGCTGATCGCGTTTCCGATCCTGATTGCGGAACTGACCGTGGGCCGGCACGCCCGCCGTTCGGCGGTGGGGTCGACACGCAAGATGGCCTTCGACGCCGGCGCCTCCGAATTGTGGTCGATCGCGGGCTGGGTCGCGATGGCCGGCGGCGTGATGATCCTGTGTTTCTACTCCGTCGTGGCCGGCTGGGTGGCCGCCTACGTGCAGATGATGGTCGCGGGCGACTTCGTCGGCCTCGCCCCGGAAGCCGCGCAGGGCCGGTTCGACGCGCTTGTCGGGGACACCAACACCGTCATCGCCTGGCACGCCCTCTTCATGGCGGTGACGCTGGGCATCGTTTGCTTCGGGGTGACGAAGGGCATCGAGCGCGTCGTCACGATCCTGATGCCGCTCTTCTTCATCATGCTCGTGGGGCTTGTGATCTACGCCGCCATCACCGCGGACATGGGCGCGGCGATGGCCTATCTCTTCACGCCGGATCTCTCCGAGATCAGCGGAGAGACCATGCTGGAAGCGCTTGGCCAGGCCTTCTTCTCCATCGGCGTGGGCTCGGCGATCATGATCACCTACGGGTCGTATCTGCCCAAGACCGACAATCTTCCGCAGTCCGCCACGATCATTGCGGGGGCGGACACGCTGGTGGCCATCGTTGCGGGCCTTGCGATTTTCCCGTTCGTCTTCGCCTTCGGCCTCGACGCGAACGCCGGCCCGGGCCTGTTCTTCCAGACCTTGCCGTCTGCCTTCGCTCAGATGCCGGGCGGGCAATGGGTCGGTTCGGCCTTCTTCGCGCTGGCCTTCATCGCTGCGGTCACGAGCTCGATCTCGCTGATGCAGGTCGTGGTGGCCTTCGGTGAGGAGCACACCGATTTCGGCCGGGTGGGTTCTACGCTCTTCTTCGGCGCGATCATCTTCATGTTCGGCGTGGCCGCCGCGCTCTCGGGCGACTTCTTCAACGTGCTCGACAACGTCTCGGGCAAGCTGCTGCTGCCGCTCGGCGGTCTCCTGATCGCGCTGTTCACCGGCTGGGTCGTGTCGAAGGAGCTGATGCGCAGCGAGTTGCCCCACGCCTCCGCGGGCATGTTCGCCTTCTGGCGCTTCACGATCCGCTATCTGGCGCCGATCGCGGTGGGTCTGATCATCGTTTCCGGCCTCGCCCAGACCTTCGGCATTCCGTTGCCGATCCTCGGCTAGGGGCGGATTACGCCAGCTTGCGGGCGAACCGGTCGGTGGCGCGCACCAGCGCGTCCACCACGCCGGGCTCGCCTGCGGCATGGCCTGCGTCCGGCACGATCTCGAGCACAGCGTCGCCGCCCCAGCCGCGCGCAAGCGCGTAGGCCGTGCGCGGCGGCGTGACGAGGTCGTAGCGGCCCTGCACGATCACCCCGGGCAGACCTTTCAGCGCGGGCGCCGCCTCAAGCAGCGCGCCGTCGCGCTCGAAGAAGCCGCCATGAACAAAATAGTGCGTCTCCAGCCGCGCCAGCGCGTCGGCGCGGCGGGGATCGGGCTGCATGCCGTCGGCCGGCGCGCGCAGGCTGATCAGCGTGCTTTCCCAGCGCGCCCAGGCGCGCACGTCTTCGCGGCGGTTCTCCACCCCGTGGACCATCACGCGCTCGTAATACGCCCGGATCAGATCCGTCCGCTCCTGCGCCGACAGCCGTCCTGCAAGCCGCTCCCAGGCGTCGGGATAGATGTGGTTTGCGCCGTCCCTGTAGAACCAGTCCAGCTCGGAGCGCGTGCAGGTGAACACGCCGCGCAGGACGAGGCCCAGCACCCGGTCGCGATGGGCGTGCGCGTAGGCGAGCCCGAGCGTCGCGCCCCAGGAGCCGCCGAAAACAAGCCAGCGATCGACCTTGAGAGCGGTGCGCAGCCGCTCCATGTCCTCCACCAGCTTCCAGGTGTCGTTCGCCCTGACGTCGGCGAAGGGCCGGGAACGCCCGGCGCCGCGCTGGTCGAAGACGATGATGCGGAAGCGCTGGGGATCGAAGAAGCGCCGCATGGCCGGGGACGCGCCGCCGCCCGGACCCCCATGCAGCGCCACCACCGGCGCGCCGTCGGGCCGGCCGCTCTCCTCGTAGTAGAGCGAATGCCCGTCGCCGACATCGAGCATGCCGGTGCGGAAGGGTTCTATCGGCGGGTAGAGGCCGCGCCGGACGGAGGATTGTGCTGCGTCCATGAGATGCTGCGGCGCGAAGGAACGAGACGTGAAAAGGCTTTTGCTGTCTGTAAAGATATGCGCTTTTATGGAATGGGGAAAGCGGCGCGAGGGGGACGTCGCACCCGCTCGCTGGGAGCCGACGAAGTGACGACTTCGCCACTCTTGCGCCTGTTTGCGGCGCTGCTGGGGCTTTTCGCCGCCGCCTGTGCGAGCGCGCCCTTGAATTTCACGGCGGAACCGGCCGTCGCTGCGCCGGACACGACACGGGCGCGCTTTCACGAAGCCTGCGCGGCGATCGTGGACACGGTCGACGGGCGTGGGTTCACCCTCGCCAGCGAAGCCGGTCCGGACGCTTTCCTGTCGCGCCTGCTCGTCGGTGCGAGCGAGGACGCCCCTGCATCACCTGTCGAACGCTATGCTGAGTCGAAGGATATCGCGACGTCCCGCGAACCCGCGCTCGCCGCAGCGCTTGTCGCAGACGCGAGCGAAGCCGCCACGCTCGTCGCCGCCGCCGCAGCCCAAGCCGATGCGGTGCTGGCGAATTCGCCCGCCGATCCTGACCAGCTGGCGCGCGACATCGCCGCCGCCGAGCGTGCGCTGACCGCCAGCCGCCGGGCCGGCGCTTTCTTCGCCGCCGTCGAGGCGGAGCTGGCCGACAACGACGCCGTGGCGCTGGCTCTGGCCGGGCTGTCGGAAGAAACAGAACGGCTCGCCGGCCGCGCCGATGCGCTCGCGGAGGCTCGCTGGCGCGCGCTCCAGGGCCGGGTCAGTTGAGCCCGGCAGACGGCGCTTGCGCGTTTGATCCGCAGTCCGTCAAAGGCTTTCTCGCCGCCGACGAGGGCGAGGCGCTCGAGCACGCCGCACGCGCGCTGACCGTTCCCGGTGCGATCGTGGAGATCGGATCGTGGTGCGGCCGCTCCACGGTCTATCTCGGGCGTGCTGCACGCGCTTCAAGCCGCGTGGTCTTCGCCGTCGACCACCATCGCGGTTCGGAGGAACATCAGCCGGGCGAGGGCTATCACGATCCCGACCTCTTTGACGCCGAACTGGGCTGCGTGGAGACGCTGCCGGCGCTTCGCCGCACGCTGGCGCGCGCCGGTCTGGAGGACGTGGTGTTTCCGCTGGTCGGTCCGTCGGCCGTCATCGGGCGCTGGTGGCGAGGGCCGGTCGCGTTTCTCTTCATCGACGGCGGTCATTCCATGGAGACCGCTCTGGGGGATTACCGCGCCTGGGCGGGGCATGTGGTTCCGGACGGGATGATGGCGATCCACGACGTCTTCCCGAACCCGGAAGACGGCGGCCGTCCGCCCTATGAAATCTGGAAGCTTGCCGTCGCCTCCGGCCTGTTCGAGCCGGCGGGCCGCATCAACTCGCTCGAGCTTCTTCGCCGGGTTTGACCCAGGCGTCCGCCGGCGCGTGGCGTATCAGCAGGTCCGAACCGTTCGAAAGCCCATGCAGGGCGTCCGCCGCGAGCACGACGGCGCCGGCCGTCCAGCTCGGGCGTTCGCGCGGCCAGACAATTTCCAGCTCGAACTGCCAGCCCATCCACCAGCCGCCGTCGTCGGCCTGGAGCGCTGAAAGATTGCTCATCAGGTCTTCGGCCGCCGCGCGCTGGCCCGCGGAAAGGCACGCCAACGCGAGTTCGGCGGTCTCGGCCGCGGTCACCCAGGGCTCGTCGCTCACGCAGCGGCAGCCCAGCCCCGGCGCGACAAAGCGCGTCCAGCCCGCATCCAGCCGCAATCGCGCCGCTGCGCCTGTGAGCACGCCTGTGAGCACAGGGTAGTACCAGTCCATCGCATAGCGGGTCCGGTCGACGCCGGTGCGGTCGAACCGGTCGCTGCGGGCGATGAGCGCATGCGCGATCCGGCGGCGGGTCTCCGCCCAGTCCGGACGGGAAAAGCCGAGCGCGTCAGCCATGCGCAGACCGCACTCAAAGCTCTTGTAAAGCGAAGCATTGCCGGCGCGCAGGCTGTCGAGGCCATCGGCGCACTCGCCCTCGCCCGGCGCCTTCCAGATCACGTCGCCATGGCGGCTCTGGCAGGCTGCGACGAAATCAAGCGCGCGCGAAACCATGTCGAAATGCCGCGCAATCAGGCGCGGGCTGTCGAGCGCCAGCGCTGCGCGAAGCACGGTCACCGCCGCGTAGCCGGTGAAATTCGTGTCGCGCACGGTTTCAAGCGTCTCGGGCGGATCAAGCCGCATGCCGCCGGCGTCCATCGGAACGCTGGCCCCGAGCTCGGCGCGCCAGCCGCCGTCGGCTTCCTGACGATCCGCCAGCGCATCCAGCGCACGCACGCACGCCGCTTCCCGGCCCGCGACCGCCAGCGCCATGGCGCTCTCGCCATGGTTCCACGGATCCCACACGCCGCGTTCGACCCACGGGATCGAGCCGCACCTGAGCTGAAGGGCCTCGATGCGCTCGGCGCAGGCGCGGATTTCGGCGGAAAAGACGGTCATGCGGCGGCCTTGCGGAAATACAGCGCGACGCTTTTGCCAAGCACCGGGTTAAGAAGCGATTCAAGTCCGCGCGTGAGCGCGGGCGCTTCGAGAAGATCCCATTCCAGGAAGCGCCGGTAGGCGGCGACGAGCCGGCTTTCCTCGCGCCGCTCCCATACGGCGCATTGCAGCCACCAGTACGGGCTGTGAAGCGCATGCGCGCCGTGCCGGGCGGTTGCGCGATAGCCCATCGCCTCGACGTCGCGGCGCAGCGCGGCGTCGCGGAAGATGCGCACATGGCCGCCGGGCGTGTTGCGGTAGCCCTCCGAGAGCGCCCAGCAGATGCGTTCGGGCCAGGCGCGCGGCACCGACAGGGCAAATGCGCCGCCGGGTTTCAGGATGCGGTCGATTTCTTCCAGCACCGGGGCGACCGCTTCGACATGCTCAAGCACTTCCGAACAGATCACCGCATCGAAACTGTCGTCGGCGAAGGGCAGGCGGGCGGCGTCTCCGGTGGTGAAGACCGCCGAGCGCGGGGGATGGTCCGGCGGCGGCGGCAGCTCGAAAAAACCGTCTATGGCTGCGGACAGGTCGCCGAAATCAAGGTCGAGCCCGACGACGTCAAGGGCGTGCTCGCACCAGTAGAGCGCATGCAGGTGGCGGCCGCGCCCGCAGCCGAGATCAAGCACGCGCATGCCGTCGGCAAGGCCGAGGCGCTCCAGCTCCAGCGTGATCATGCCGCCTGGAGCCGCGCCGGCGTCGCGCCGTAGAGCGAGAGGGCGGCCTCGGCATGGGCTGTCCAGGTGAAGCGGCGGCGCGCACGCATCGCCCCGGCCTCACCCATGCGCATGCGCGCGTCCGGGTCCTTCATGAGCGCGCGGATCACGGCCGCCAGCGCATCGGCGTCGCCGGCGGGCGTGACGATGCCGGCGTCGCCGACCACCTCCGGAAGCGCGCCCCCGTCGGAGGCGATCACCGGCGCGCCGCACGCCATCGCCTCGGCGGCGGGGAAGCCGAAGCCCTCGAAGCGCGAGGGCGCGACAAACAGCGTCGCGCGGCGGTGCAGATCCGCGATCTCGCGGCGTGCAAGCCCGGAGCGGAAGCTCACCCGCTCCGAAAGCCCCGCCGCCTCCAGCGCGCGCTTGGTCGGCCCGTCGCGCAGCGCGCCGATGACGCTCAGGCGCAGATCGGGAAACTCGCGCGCCAGGCCCGAGAACGCGTTGATGAGCACGTCGAGGCCCTTGATCGGCACGTCGGCGCTGGCGGCGGCGACGATCAGGTTCTTCTCCCGCCGGATCAGCTCGTTGGTGCGGAACACCTGATGGTCCAGCCCGTTATGCGCCACCGTCACGTTGCAGGGGTCGACCCCGCACAGCCTGGCGTAGGCGTCGCGCGCAGCCGTGCTGACCGCGAGGAAACGCGTCAGGCGGCGCGCGGTTGCAGCCTGCTTTTCCACAAAGGAATACCAGCGGCGGGTGAAAAGCCGGTCCTTGAAGCCTGACGCGCCCGCCACGGCGAATTCCCGGTCAATGGCGATCGGGTGGTGCAGAGTGGTCACCAGCGGCAGGCGCCGGGCGATCCGCAGCATGGGCGCGCTCAATGTCTGATTGTCGTGGACGATGTCGAAACGGCCATGCTCCCGCGCCAGGAAGTCGTCGAGCCGCTCGCCGAAGGCGGTCATTTCACCAAACGCCCCGGTATTGTGCGCCAGCCATTCGGCGCGGTCGGCGCGGTTGCGAAGGTGCCGCCAACGCAAGGCCAGCAGGGCGTTATCGGTTGAGAACAGGTCCAGCGAGGGCAGTTCGATCAGCTCGATGCCGGGGGCGAGTTCGGGATAGGGCGGGCCTGAGGCGACGCTGACCTTGCAGCCGAGCGCCTGCAGCGCGCGGCTCAACTCGTAGACGTACACTCCCTGCCCGCCGACATGCGGGTGAGATCGATAACTCGTCACGAGAACGCGAAGGGGCCGGCCGCTTCTCGCGAGGCCGGCCGCGCGAGGCGGGTCAAGGGCGTCTTTCATCGGCGCGCGAAGCTATAGGCACGAACGCGGTCAGCCAAGCGTCTTTCGTCGTTGGAGCGAACCGCGCGGCAGGCTATGGCGGGTCCATGGCCGACCCTCGCCCGCCCCGCCGCCGGATGCGCCGCGTCCTCGCCCGGTCGGGGACGCGCTTCACCCTGTATTACGCGGCCTTCTACGCCGCCCTCGGAGCGTATCTGCCCTACATGCCCGTCTGGTTTGAAAGCCGCGGGCTGTCGCCGGAATGGATTGGCGCAGCCGCGGCTGCGGGCATGGCCGGACGAGTCGCGGCCGCGCCGTTGGGCGCGCTGTGGTCGGATCGCGCCAGAACGCGCCGCACGCCGCTGATCGCCTTTTCCGGACTGGCTCTGCTTGTTTTTCTCGCCCATCAGCCGGCGGCTCATCCCGCCGCCATCCTTTTGCTCGCCGGGCTTGCCGGCGCCGCGTTCACCGGTTCGATTCCGCTGGCCGACGCGTTCGCCGCGCGCGAGGCGCGCCGAGGCCGCTTCGCGTTCGGTCCGCCGCGCGCCGCCGGCTCGGCGGCCTTCATCGTCGGCAATCTCGGCGCGGGCGCGCTGATCTCGGCGGCGGGCGGCGAAGCGGCGCTTTGGTGGATGACCGCCTTCAGCCTCACCACCGTCGTCGCCGCTTCGTTCCTCCCGGAAGGCCGCGGTGCGGGGCTGCCGACGGCGGAGGCGCCGTCGCCGGACTGGCGCAGGCTCGCCAATCACGGTCTGCCGCTCGCATTCGCCGCCTCGGCGCTGATCCAGGGCGCGCATGCATTTTATTATGGCTTCTCCGCCGTCGCCTGGCGGGCCGACGGCGTACCCGCGGGCGTGGTCGGAATGCTGTGGTCGACGGGCGTGGCGGCGGAGATCCTGCTGTTCGCCCTGTCCGGCCGGATCTTCCGCGGCTGGAACCCGGCGCAGCTGATGATGCTCGGCGGGGCGGGCGCGGTGCTGCGCTGGAGCCTGCTCGCGCTGGGGCCGCCCCTGCCGGCGCTGTTTGCGCTCCAGAGCCTGCACGCGCTTTCCTTCGCGGCGGCCTATCTCGGCTTCCTGCGTTATGCGGCTGATCACGCGCCCGAGGACATGGCCGCCACCGCGCAGGCGATCAACTCCGCCCTGTCCGGCGGGCTGGTGCTTGCAGCGGGCACGATGGTGTCCGGATGGGCCTATGCGCGGCTGGGGACGGGCGGCTTTGCGCTGATGGCGATACCCTCCGCCTGCGGCCTGCTGTTCGCGGCGCTCTTGCAACGCCGCGCCATGAAATCGCCCCGCTGAGGGCGCCGTGGCGCGTCATGGCTTTTGGGTCAAGCGGCGAAACGCGCGATAAGGACCGGTCGGCGTTTCAGGGGACGATGCGATGGCGCAAGCCCGCCTCGACGCCGCGCCCGCCGGCCTGATGGTCAGCGAGGACGCGGGAAAGACCGTGCTGGAGCCCACGGGCGACTGGCTCGTGACCACGATTGGGCCGTTCGACCGGGCGATCGCGGAGGTCGAGGCCAATACGGTTCCCTCCGAGATCGTCATCGATCTCAGCCGGCTGCAGCGCATCGACACCGCGGGCGCCTATCTGCTCGGCCGCGCGCTGCGGCGCTGCGGTTCGCCCGACGCGGACTTCCATTTCCGCGGCGAACACGAAACCGCCCGGCGGCTGATGGAGGAGGTGCGCCGGCGCACCAGCCCCTGTCCGCCGATGGAGGACGACAAGGCGAGCTTGCGCCTCGTACTGGCGCGCATCGGGGCCGGTGCGGAGCAGGCCGGCCATGAACTCGTCGAAACGGCCGCCTTCTTCGGCCGCACGATGATCACGCTCGGCCGCGCCGTCGCCGATCCGCGCCGGGTGCGCTGGACGCCGACCTTCGCCATCGCCGAGAGCGCAGGCGTGAACGCCCTGCCGATCATCGCGGTTTTGTCCTTCTTCATCGGCGCGGTCGTCGCCTTCATGGGCGCAAACCTGCTTGAGACCTTCGGGGCGTCGATCTTCACCGTCGAACTGGTCGGCATCTCGGTGCTGCGCGAATTCGGCGTGCTGATCACCGCGATCATGCTGGCGGGCCGGTCCGACAGCGCGTTCACCGCCTCCATCGGCTCGATGAAGATGCAACAAGAGATCGACGCCATGCGGGTGATCGGTCTTGATCCCTATGAGGTGCTCGTCGTGCCGCGCCTGATCGCATGCGTGATCATGGCGCCGCTGCTGACGGTGGCGGCGATGCTGGCGGGTCTGCTTGGCGGGCTGCTTGTATCCTGGGCGACGCTGGACATCTCGCCGGGCCTGTTCATCTCGCGGCTCCAGAACACCATCGACTACAGCCATTTCATGGTCGGGATGTCGAAGGCGCCGGTCTACGGCGCCGTGATCGCGATCATCGGCTGCCGTCAGGGCCTGAAGGTGGAGGGCGACGTCAACAGCCTCGGGGAGCGCACGACCGCCTCGGTCGTGCAGTCGATCTTCGCCGTCATCGTCATCGATGCGCTCTTCGCCATGATGTACCTGGAGCTCGGCATATGAGCGCGGCCGATCCGGTCATCATGAGGGTCTCCGGCCTCGACACGCGGTTCGGAACGCACGTCGTCCACGAACGGCTTGATCTTGAGGTGCGCCGCGGGGAGGTGCTCGGCATCGTCGGCGGATCGGGCACGGGCAAGTCCGTCCTGCTCAACACCATGCTCGGATTGAAGCGGCCTGACGGCGGCGCGGTGTACTACGAAGGCCGCGACCTGGCGCGCTTTTCCGACGCGGAGCGCAGCGCGCTCGAGACCCGCTGGGGCGTGCTGTTCCAGGGCGCGGCCCTGTTCTCCTCGCTGACGGTCAAGGAAAACGTGATGGCGCCGCTGCGCGAGCACGCCGGCATGAGCGACAGCCTGCGCGAGGAGATCGCGGAGATGAAGATCGGCCTCGTCGGCCTCGCGCCGGAGAGCGCCAACAAGTTTCCTTCCGAGCTGTCTGGCGGCATGCGCAAGCGCGCAGGCCTTGCCCGATCGCTGGCGCTCGATCCTGATCTGCTTTTCCTTGACGAGCCGACCGCCGGTCTTGATCCGATCTCGGCCTCGCAATTCGACGAACTGATCCGTGAATTGTCCGGCACGCTGGCGCTGACCGTGGTCATGGTCACGCATGACCTCGACAGCCTCCATGCGATCTGCGACCGCGTGGCGGTGCTCGCGGACCGCAAGGTGATCGCGTGCGCGCCGCTGGCGGAGGTCGCCTCCGACGATCATCCGTGGATCCGCGAGTATTTCAGCGGGCCGCGCGGCCGCGCCGTGCTAAGGCAGGCCTGAAGGGAGACGCGCCTTGGAGACCAAAGCCCATCACGCCCTGGTCGGCTTTTTCGTGATCTTTCTCGCGGCGGCGGGAGGGTTCTTCCTCCTGTGGCTGTCGCAGGCGACGTTCAACCGTGAGTTCAAGGAGTTCGACGTCATCTTCGACGGGCCGGTACGCGGCCTGAGCGCCAACTCCGAAGTGCGCTTCAACGGTATCCAGGTCGGTGAGGTCACCGAGCTCGGCCTCAATGCGGACGACCCCACCGAAGTGATCGCGCGCGTGCGCGTGGATGCGGCCACGCCGGTCAAGGTCGACAGCATCGCCCAGCTTGAACCGCAGGGGATCACCGGGTTGTCCTATCTGCAGATCTCGGCCGGATCGCCGGGTTCGGAGCTGCTTGTGCGCCGCATGGGCGACCGTCCGCCGCGCATCTTCGCGCGCCAGGCCCAGCTCGACGAGCTGTTTGCGGGCGGCGAGAGCGTGCTTGAGAGCGGCCAGCTCGTGCTCGGGCGCATCGCGCGCCTGCTCGACGACGAAAACGACGCGCGCATCCGGCGCATTCTCGATGATGTGGAGACGATCACCGGCGATCTCGCGGAGAACCGCGTCATTCTGGAAGAGATGCGCGCCACCGTGCGTTCGCTTGAGACCGCCGCAGCCGACATTTCCGAAGCCGCCGTCGCGATGGAGCAGTTCGGCCGGACCGCCGAAGTCTTTCTGCTGGAGGAGGTCGGACCCATGATCGAGGAGACCGAAGCAGCCTCCATCGCCGTCAACCAGGCGTCGGTGGAGACCTATGACGCGCTGGTCGCGCTGCGCCCCGGGCTTGAAGCGTTCACCCAGGACGGGCTGGACGATCTCACCCTTGCCGCCGCCGACTTGCGCAGCCTGATCGCTTCGCTTGAGCGTGTCGTGCTTTCGCTGGAAGAAGACCCCGCCGGCTTTATCGCCCAGCCGCGCGGCGAAGACGTGGAGCTGCCGCAATGATCCCGGCCCGCCTGCTCACAAGCGCCGCCGCCGCGTGCGCCTGCATTCTGTCCCTGTCGGGCTGCATCTCGCTTCTGCCGGAAGCCGAGCCGAGCACGATCTACCGGCTTGAGCTTCCGCCGACCGCGCGCGAGGCCGCTGCGCCCGGCGCGCCGGTGATCTCCGTCGACCGGCCGCTGGCGCCGCGCGCTCTGACCACCGATCGCATCGCGCTGTCCTATGAAGGCGGACGCATCGCCTATATTGCGAACACCAGCTGGGCCTCGCCTGCGCCGGATCTGGTCCAGGCGCTGGTGCTCGATGCGCTCGACGCCCATCCGGGCCTCACCGGCGCGCGTCCGGACGACGGCGTGGAGGCGCGCTATCAGCTGCGGCTGGACCTGCGCGCCTTCGAAGCGCGCGATATCGGCGAAGGCGCGCCGGAGGCGACCGTCTCGCTGCGCGCGCGGCTCGTGGATGGGGACACGCGCCGGCTCGTCGCCGCGCGCAATTTCCAGGCGCAATCGCGAGCCTCCGCAGAGCGCGCGTCCGCAATTGTGACCGCGTTCGAACAGGCCTCGGCGGAAGCCGCGCAAGACCTTGCCGGCTGGATCGCGGAAACCCTTCCCGAAACGGAGACCTAGCGGTCGTTGCGGCGGCGCGCGCGGGCGCGCGGCGTTTCGTCCGAGCCGCCTTCCGCGGGCGCATCGGCGTTTTCAGCGTCCATGTTGGCGAGGAGGTCTTTCCACCGCCAGCCCCCGGCGGCGCGCCTTTCGTCCGCCCGGCTCTGCGCGTCGGACCCCGCGCTCGCGCTCGAGGCGTCCGGCTGCGGTTCGGCCCGGCCGGCGCCGGCGGCGTCGTCAGGCGGCGTGTCGCCGGTTTCCGATGCCGGACGCGGCTGGGGCGCGCGTGAACTGAACGGATCGGGCACCTCGTCGGCGGCGATCTCGAGCGGTTTGCGGCCGCCGGCGACGGCGCCCATGCGCAGCATGAAGTCCGACAGGAGCTCATAGTTCTGACGCACCCGGGCCTGGAAAAGCGCGTCGATCTCTTTGGTGCTTTCAGAGGCGTCCGCCGCCGAGCGCACGATTTCGTCGAGACCGGTTTTCATGACCTCCTCAATCGCGCGCACCGTCTCGCGCGCCGTCTCCGGCGCGCCGGCCAGCGCTTCGCGGTGTTCCGCGAGGATGCGCTCGATACGCTCGCTTTCGCGCTTGGCGCTTTCGATGGTCTCCGTAAGGCGCTTGCGCACGGCCTCGCCCGCGCTGTCGGCGGCCTCCTGAGCGCGCTGGGTGAGGGTGCGCGCCTCTTCGAGACGCTCCTGAAACCGGTCATCGGCGAGGCGGCCGGCCTTGAAGCCCGCCTCATTGATGCGCTCGAGCGTTTCCTCAGCCGTCTCGGCCTGC
>CAZLOV010000001.1:0-36529 GCA_964561235.1 uncultured Caulobacterales bacterium | reverse complement strand
GGGGGCACGCGCCCCGAAAGCGCCCGCACCGTCCGGAAGATCTCGGCCTGCTCGGCGAAGCGGGTTGCAGCTTCGTCGGCGGCCGCACGCGCGGCTTCGGCGGCGATCTCCAGCCGCGCAAGGGCCTTCTCATGGTCGCGGGCGGCCTCTTCGCTTTCGCGGCGAACGGCGTCGGCGAGATCCTGGGCGCGCGCGATCGCGCTCTCCACGGCGGTGGTGAAGGCCGCTGCGCCGTCGCTGGCGGCGTCGCGCAGCCGGTCTGCGCCTTCGCCGGCGGTGCGCGTCATGGCGTCCAGCTCCGCCTTGTGGAAATCGAAGGCGGCGGCGATTTTCCCATGCTCGGCCTGCAAGGCGTCGCCCGCCTCCCGCATCCGGTCCGCATGAAGCTGGTAGGCCTTCTCAAGATCGCTGGTGCGATCCGAGAGGCTTTCAGCCGCCTGCGTAAGATGGCGCGCGCGAAGGTCGACGGCTTCCGCCGCGCGGTCGCCCGCGTCGGCGACAGCTTCGCCCGCCCCGCGCAGTCCTTCGGCGGCGGCGTCCAGACGGTCCTCAGCGTCCTTCACGCGCGCTTCGGCCAGTTCCGCGGCGGCGGCGACCATGCGCGACTGGTCCTGGATGGCGGCGGCGATCAGCGCGGCCTTGTCGTCAAGGCTGTCGGCGACGTCGGCGATGCGCTCGCGTTCGCGGCGCAGATTCGTGACGAGGTCCTCCGCGCGTTCGCGTCCCTGGGCCGTCGTGGTCTCCAGCGTCTCGGCATGGTGGGCGATGACCTCCTCCATGGCGGCGAGGCGCGCGAGCGCGCTTTCCATGGCGGCGTTGACCCGGTCGATTTCAACGGAGACCGCGCCGGCAAGCGTGCGCACCCCGTCTTCGGCCCGGCGCCCGGGGTCGGTCAGCTGAAGCAGGGCCTGCTCCATCGCGCGGCCGCGCGCGGCGGCCCGCGCCACCTCGCGGCCCAGGAAGCCCGCGAGCGCGAACAGGAGCGCAGGCGCGGCGACGACCATGGCGACGCCGGCGATCTGGGCGGGCGGAATTTCCGACAACGCGACGCCGGCGTAATAGCCGAACAGGTAGGCGGCCGATCCGCCGATCCACAGCGCCGCCGCAGCCGCGCCTGCGAGCGGCAGCCAGGCCCCGGCGCGGTCGGGCCGGGCGTCGGGTGCAGGGTCGCCGGCCTCGTCGCGCGGAACCGGGGCCAGCGCGCGCACGCGGCTGGGATGCGTTTCGCCCCCGAGCTCGCGCGGGCGTGCGGCGGTGCTGGCGTCGTCCTTGGGCATCGGGTCCGCATCCTTCCGCGGCGGGGCGCGGTTGGAGTACGCCGCCGCCGAAGCCTGAATCATGACAGACTTTTGGCGATAACGCCTTAGAAACACTTCATCAAGACGAAGCGCGAGTCAGCCGGACGGAGACAGCGCTCAGATCGACGCCGGAGCGCGCGGCCGGCGGGGCTTTTCGTCCTCGCACGACACGGCCTCGAAGCCGGCGTGCTCGCCCGGCTCCGCCGCGGGCGACGTTCCAGGCTCGTAGGAAATGAGCTGGGCCTGCCCGAGCAGCGACATCCGCGCGCAGTCCTCCGGATCCCGGTCATAGCCGAGCCCGAGCACGGCGACAGCGCCGGCGGCGATGGCGTGCAGGAGATCGAAAAAGAAGCCGAGCATGGAGAAAGCCCTATGGATGTGACCTGTCCAGACATGCTTTTGCCTGCTGGAGCCTTCGACTTCAAGGCGAACCGGACGGTTCGCGCATGAATTCTTCGTAAGATACCGCGCAGGGGCCGTTTGCAAACGCGACGCGGCAGGTCAGCATAGTCGCCGCTGATGACGCCAGGGGGACATCACCATGCAGGCCGGCGCCCGCGTAGACCGCTTTGAAAGTCTCGACCTGCTGCGCGGGTTCGCGGTGCTCGGCATCGCGATGGTCAACGTGCAGTACTTCGCCATGATCTATCAGGCCGGCATCTATCCGCCGGCCATGATGAGCCTCGAAGGCGCGAACCTGCATGTCTGGATGCTCATGCACGCCTTTTTCGAGTTCAAGTTCATCACCCTGTTCTCCGCCCTCTTCGGCGCCGGGATCCTGCTGTTTGCAGGAGAAGGGGAGGCGGTGGCGCGCCCGCATGTCCGGCGCATGCTCTGGCTCATGCTTTTCGGGGCGATCCACGGTTTCATCATCTGGTACGGCGACATCCTTCTGCCTTACGCCGTCATCGGGCTGATCGCCGTATTGTTCCGCAAGCGCCAACCCAGGACCCTGTTTCTGGCCGGGGCGGGGTTCATCGCCATCAGCGCGCTTCTGACGATCGGCTCTTTCGCCGCCTTCATGATTTTCCCGCCCGACACCGCCCCGGAGACGATGGGGCTCGCGCTGGCGCCGGATGCGCTCGCCGATGTCGTCGCCCGCTACCAGGCGGGCTTTCTCAACCGGCTGGGCGACAACGCGCTGGTCGCGGTAATCGGCTATCTCGGCAACATCCCGTTTTTCGGACCACGGCTGCTGGGCGTGATGCTCATCGGCATGGCGCTGTACAAGACCGGCTTCCTGACCGCGCAGAAGTCCGTCCTTCACTACCTTGCGGGCGCAGCGGTCACCCTTGTTCCGGGCTTCGCCCTGGCCGGCTGGGGCGCGGGTCACGCCGCAGGCTCCGGCTTTGCGCCGCAGCAACTCTGGGTGCATATGAGCACCGGCTTCGTCTCCAGCCTTGTGATCGCCTACGGCTACGCCTGCCTTGTCATGCTGCTGGCGAAGGCGGCCGGGCCGCTCGCCCGCGCGATCCAGGCGCCGTTCGCCGCGACCGGCCGCATGGCGTTCACGAACTATCTGAGCCAGTCGCTGATCTTCACGCTGATCTTCGTGGGAACTCCGGGGCTTGGCCTGTTCGGCACGGTTGAGCGCAGCGGGCAGGTTGCAATCGTGCTGGGCGTGTGGGTGTTGCAGCTGATCTGGTCGCCGCTCTGGCTTTCGATGTTCCGCTACGGGCCGATGGAGTGGCTCTGGCGCAGCCTCACCTACGGATCGCTGCAGCCGATCCGGCGCTGATCAGCGCGCGTCCGCCTGCCTGGAGGGGTGAGCGGCGGCGAAAGCCGGCAAGGCCTGGGCGGCCTGGTCGGCGGCCGTCAGGCGCGGATAGGGCGACAGGTCCAGCTCAAAGCGGCGCGCGTTGAACATCTGCGGCACGAGATAGACCTCCGTCATGGAGACGGTCTCGCCGAGATAGAACGGCCCGGTCTCGCTGCGGCGTTGGGATTCGCGCGCATAGAGCTGTTCGAGCGCCTCGAAGCCGCGCGCGATGAACCAGCGCGCCCAGGCGAGCGCGCCGTGCTGGTCCTGGCCGAAATCCGCCTTCACCTTGTTCAGCACGCGCAGGTTCTGCAGCGGATGAATGTCGCATCCGACAGCGGCGGACGCCGCGCGCACGCGCGCCCTTGCAAACGGTTCGGCGGGAAGGAGCGGCGGCTCGGGCCAGGTCTCTTCGATCCACTCAAGGATGGCCGGGCTCTGGGTGAGCACTTCGCCGCCGGCCTGAAGCGCCGGCACCAGCTTTTGCGGGTTGAGCGCCGAATAGGCCGCATCGCGGTGCGCGCCGCCGACAAGGTCCACGGCGACCTGCTCATAGGCGAGGCCCTTGAAGTTCAGGGCGATGCGAACGCGATAGCTCGTACCGGAGCGGAAATAGCCGTGCAGGGTAAGGTCTGGGGACATGACGAGGGCGGCGCTCCTGACTAGTTTCGGCCGACACTATTCCAGCGGGCTGCGGCTGCAACCGCTCAGGCGAGGGGAAGGCGCGCATGGGTGACGACGATCCCGCAGGCCTCAGGCTTGCGGCCTACCTGCCGTATCGTCTCTCGATCGCCTCCAACAAGGCGAGCGGCGTCATTGCGCGCGCCTACCAGTCGCGTTTTGCGCTCAGCATTCCGGAATGGCGGATCATCGCCGTGCTTGGCGAGACCCAGCCGCTGACCGCGCAGGCGCTTTGCGAGGCCACCGCCATGGATAAGGTCGGCGTCAGCCGTGCGCTTCGCGCTCTGGATTCGCGCGGCCTTGTGCGGCGGACGCGCCGCGTGCGCGACCGGCGCGCCGCGGATGTGTCGCTCACGGTGGAAGGCCGCTCGATCTATGACGAGGTCGCCCCGCTGGCGATCGCCTATGAGCGCGCTCTGCTCGCGGATTTCAGCAAGGATGAGCGCGCAACGCTCATGGCGCTGCTTCAGCGCCTTGAAGACCGCGCCGATGCGCTCGCCGACGACCCGGGGGGCTTTTCTGTTCCCGGCTAGAGGCCGGCGGCCCAGCCCGATCCGGGCAGGCTAATGAACAGAAGGGCCGTCGAGAGCAGGGTGAAACCGACTCGAACCATTGTCTTACTCCCAACCCCTCTCACAGATTACATTATGGTTAATTTGGCGGTGTTCGGACAATGCGCGCATGCGCCGCAGTGCCGGAATTTTGGGGAAAACCGGGGCCGGACTCGCTAGCGGATTGATTTTCAAGAAGGTGGTCAGCCCTCAACGACGAGCGAGATCCACTGCGCGCTGAGGGCAGGCGTATCCTCGCCCTCGATTTCCACCGCGCTGTCCTGGACAACCTGGATCTGGCCCGGCCGGCGTTCGGCGGCGTCCGCCAGCGTGAAGCGGCCGCGGATGCGCGCGCCGACCTTCACAGGCTTGAGGAAGCGCACCTTCTCGAACCCGTAATTGATGCCGATGGCCTTTTCCGGAAACGGCGGCAGGGCCTCGCCGGCGAACTGCGAAAGCAGCGAGAGCGTGAGGAAGCCGTGTGCGATCGGCCCGCCGAACGGCGTTTCCCGCGCGGCGCGTTCCGGGTCGACATGAATGAACTGGTGGTCGCCTGTCACGTCGGCGAAAGCATTGACGCGGTCCTGATCCACGCTGAGCCAGGAGGAGTGCACGGTTTCGCCGATGCGCTGGCGATAGCGGTTGAGAAGAGTCATGGCGCGATCAAGCCGCGGCGGTGCGGTGCGGTCAAGAGCGCCGTCGTCCGCGCAGGAGCCGTTTGCCGATCCCGAACAGGGAGATGGCCAGCCAGCAAATCTCGATGACGAACGAGGCGAGGTTGAAGGTGTGCAGAAGCGAAAAGATCAGAAGCACAGCCCCGGCAAGATTGAGCCCGAGATAGCCCCAGTCGTCGGATTTGAAGGCTTCCGTCTGCAGCAGGAAAAACGCGCCTAGAATGCAGGCCACGCCCGCCAATCCGATGAGATCGGGTCCGGTCATGGCGGAGACTGAAATCGGAAGAATGCCGGTCATGCGACCGCTATAGCCGCTTGCGCCTCAGTCGCGAAGCATTCGCGCCACAAGCCCCGAAACCGCCGCGACGGTGAGCAGCAGCGCCGGCGCGTGGGTGTCCGCTCCCGGCTTGGCGAGCCAGAGCGCGGCGGCCGAAGCGCCGGCGAGGCAGAGCCAGCAGATGAAAACACAGGCGAGACGCCACCCGCTCTCCAGCATGCAGCCCCCTTCAGCGCGCTTGAAGGTCATACGCGGCGTGCGGGCGGATTCCGTCGCGGTTAACCGGATTGGCGGTGTGGGCGCTCGCGCCGCACTGGCGTTGCGCCCGCGCTTCGCCAATTAAGCGCCGCATACAAGGAAAGGGTCAGCCGTGCGTTTCCTCCCCTACGCCCTCGGGCTTTTCATGACGTTTCCGCTGCTGCTCTGGGCCGGTCTCTGGTTGTTCGCCTTCCCGGGGCCCAAGCCGGGATTCGATGTTCCGGTGATCACCGCTCTTGTGGCGACGTCCCTTCCGCTGGCGGCCTGGCATTTCGTCGCGGCCCTGGGCTTCATCGCCAATTCCATGGCCGGACGCGCCGGCGAGGAGCGCCCGCTCTGGGGGCCGGCGCGGCTTTTCCTGCGCGCGATGCCGGCAAGTTCGATCGTGCTGGGCGCAGCCGGTTCGGTCTGGATGGCTGCGCTGGGCGAGGGCGCCGGCGTCATCGCCGCGCCCGCCCTGAGCGGTCTGGCCATGGCGTGGATCATGGGCGTCGCCCGCAAGCCCGGCCGTAAGCTCTCGACACCGTTCACTTGGGCGGCGCGCGGGATTGACGCGGCGGTGTCGCTTGCCGCGCGCGGCGTGCTCGCCCTGCCGGCGGTCGGTGGAATGCTGCGCGAGATCGGGCGCGATCCGCACCGCGCAGCGCCGTGGATCGCGCTCAATCTCGCCGCCGTGACGGTGATCGCCGCGCTCGTCTTCGGCCCGGCCGTGCTGGTGATCCCGGCCATGTTGATGGTTCCGGTCGCGTTCTATCTGCTGTTTGCTCTGACGCTGGAAGACGCCTGAGCCTGCGGAAAGGCGATCTTTACCCGGCCGCGGGAGACTTCCGGCGTCCCGCCGCCGGATGGCCCCGATGACCGCTGATACCCCGCCTGTTTTCGATCGTGCGCATCTTGCGCGTTTCACCGGCGGGGATGCGGCGCTCGAAGCGGAGCTGATCGGTCTGCTCGATGCGCAGATCGACGGACAGATCGCAGCGATGGCGGGAGCCTCTGATGAAGAGCGCTGGAAAGCCGCCGCCCACACGCTGAAGGGCGCAGCCCGCGGGATCGGCGCGATGGCGCTTGGCGAATCATGCGCGCAGGCGGAGCTTGCTCCGCTCGACCCGGAGCGTATCGAGGCCATGCGCGTGGAAGCGGCGCGTTTCCGCGCCGAGGTTCAGCCCTTGGTTTCGTCCCAGACGTCGAACTCGTAAGCGATCGAACGCTCGACCAGTTCGCGCCACACAGGCTCGGCTATGCCCATCGGCAGACCCGCCTCCGCAGCGGCGGCGCGGACCTTGGAGAGGACGTCCTCGATGCGGGCTTCATCGCGCACCACCTCCCGGCTCGGCTTGATCCGAGCGGCCGCCTCCATGTAGCGCGCGCGCTCGGCGATCAGCTTGACGAGCGCGCGGTCGAGACGGTCCACGCCGTCGCGCACCTGCGCCATCGAGGTGCAGTCTTCCGGAGCGGTGCGCTTGTCGAGATCGTCGAATGCCATGGGCTCGCCTTCGCCGGTTCGGGATGGGCGGTTTATAGGCGAAGCCGCGCGACAATCCCAAGGCCTGCAGGCAGGGCGCTTTGCGGTCGACGCGGCCGCGCGCTCAGGTTACAGCGAAGTCCCTCGATCTGATTAAGGCTCTCCCCATGCCGCCCTTCGATCCATCCGTCCCGGTTCGCCTTTACGGCAATTCGGAAAGCGGAAACTGCCTCAAGGTGAAATGGACGGCGGCCCGCCTGGGCGTCGCCTATGACTGGATCGAGGTCGACATCTTCGGCGGCGAGACGCGCACCGAGGATTTTCTCGCGATCAATCCCGCCGGCCAGGTGCCCGTGCTCGAACGCGGGGACGGACGCGTGCTGGCCCAGTCCAACGCCATCCTGATGTATCTGGCGGAGGGCTCCGATCTTGTGCCGGAAGACGCCTTCGGGCGGGCGAAGATGCTCGAATGGCTGTTCTGGGAGCAGTATTCGCACGAGCCCTTCATCGCGGTGCGCCGCTCGCTCCTGCGCTATCGCGGCTACAGCGAGGACCAGCTCGACCCCGAGCTTTACGCCCGCGGGCGCCGCGCGCTGGGCGTGATGGAGATGCGCCTTCTGGCGCGGGACTTCTTCGTCGACGAGACGTTCTCCCTCGCCGACATCGCGCTCGTCGCCTACACCCGCGTGGCGCATGAAGGCGGCTTCGATCTCGGCGACTTTCCGTCCGTGCGCGCCTGGGTGCACCGCGTCGAGAGCCTGCTGGATCTGCCGCATGCTGACGCGGAGGCGGCGTGACCCCTTTCGCCCTGTTCGGCGGACCCGACGGCGCAGCGCCCTACCAGGCGCGTTCCGCCGCCTATGGCCTGCTGCCGGATGAAGACGGACGCCTGCTGATCGTGGCGATCGAAGAGGGCGACAGGCTTCACCATGACCTGCCCGGCGGCGGGATCGACCCGGGCGAAACCGCAGAAGAGGCGCTGCGCCGGGAGTTTGTCGAGGAGACCGGCGTGGTCCTCGACGCGGCCCGGCTGGTCGCGCACGCGGATCATTACTGGATCAAGCCGGGAGGCGGCCCGCGGGTCTTCAACCGGGCGGCCTATTTCGCGACCTCCGCAACGTCGGAGCGCGGGGTGAAGATCGAGGCCGACCATACGCCCGTCTGGCTCGACCCGCTGGAGGCGCAAAAGCGCATGCGCCATGACGCCGCCGCCTGGGCGATCGCGATGTGGATGCGCCTTGGCGCCGTTTGCGAACCCTGGCGCTGAGTTTCGGGCTTGAGCGACTCAGGCGTTTTACCGTTCGTTCGGTTTCAAATGCTGAGCGGAGGGACGCGGATGGGCCGCCGCGCGACAATCACGGACGAAGACCTCATGGACCGCCTCGGCGACGTCTTTCGCGACGTCGGCTATCAGGGCGCGTCGATGACGGAGCTTGCCGACGCTTCCGGACTGAAGAAGGCGAGCCTCTATCATCGCTTTCCCGGCGGGAAGCAGCAGATGGCCGATGAAGCCCTGCGCTCCATCGTCGAACGCATCCAGACCGGCATGCTTGCAGCCCTGCAGAGCGACGCGCCGCCGCGCGAGCGGCTGACGGCGATGACCCGCGCGCTGGACTGGTTCTATGACGGCGGACGCAAGGCCTGCCTCCTGAACACGCTGGCCTCGCCTGACTGGGAAAACGGCGCCTTCAACGCGGACATCGGTCACGCGTTCGAGGCGCTGACAGCCGCGATCGCTTCGACCCTTGAAGATGCGGGCTTTGATCCGGAGTTGGCGCGAAGGCGCGCGCTCAAGGCGGTCTCCCTGATCGAGGGCACGCTGGTGGTCAGCCGCGGACGCACCAGCGTGGAGCCCTTCCAGATCATGCTGGCGGATTTGCCCGGCGACCTTCTCGCGGGCGCGGACTAGCGCTTGGCGAGTTCCTTCATCGCCTCGTTGAGGCCTTTAAGGGTCAGCGGGAACATGCGTTCGGGCCCGATCAGTTCGCGCACGAGCTGTATCGAATAGGTGTGCGTCCACCAGCTGTCCGGCTGCGGGTTCAGCCAGACGAGATGGGGATAGGTCTCCACAAGCCGCCGGATCCAGACCGCGCCGGCCTCCGGGTTCCAGTGCTCGACCGAGCCGCCCTGATGGGTGATCTCGTAAGGCGCCATGGCGGCGTCGCCGACGATGACGACCTTGTAGTCGGAGGGGTATTTGTGCAGCACGTCCCAGAGCGGCGTGCTTTCGGTCTGCCGGCGCAGATTCGACTTCCACACCTTCTCGTAAGGGCAATTGTGAAAATAAAAATATTCCAATGATTTAAATACAGACCGTGCGGCGGAAAAAAGCCGTTCGGTGACATCGACGAACGGGTCCATCGACCCGCCGACATCAAAGAAGACGAGCACCTTGACCGCGTTCCGGCGCTCGGGCCGCATGCGGATGTCCAGCCAGCCCTGCTCGGCGGTGCCGCGGATCGTCCCGTCGAGATCGAGCTCCTCCGCTGCGCCTTCGCGCGCAAAGCGGCGCAAGCGCGACAGCGCCACCTTGAGATTGCGGGTGCCGAGTTCGCGTTCGCCGTCGAGATCCTTGAAGCGGCGGTTCTCCCAGACCTTCACCGCCCTCTTGTGCTTGCCCTCACCGCCGATGCGCACGCCTGCGGGATTGAAGCCGTTATTGCCGAAGGGCGACGTACCGCCCGTGCCGATCCACTTGTTGCCGCCTTCATGGCGCTTTTCCTGTTCGGCAAGGCGTTCGGCGAGCGTCTTCATGAGCGCGTCGAAATCCATCGCCTCGAGCGCCTCCACCTCCTCGGGGCTAAGCAGCTTTTCGAGCTCCGAGCGCAGCCATTCGGCGGGGATCTCGGCTTCTGCGAACAGACCGCCGAGGCTCTCCACGCCTTCAAACATCGCGCCGAACACGCGGTCGAACTTGTCGAAGTCGCGCTCGTTCTTGACCAGCGCGGCGCGGCTGACGGCATAGAAGCTGTCGATGGAGGGATCGACCGCGCCTTTCTGCAGCGCTTCGAGCAGGGTGAGGTATTCCCGCGTGGAGACCGGAATTTTCGCGGCGCGGAGCTCGGTGAAAAAGCGGTGGAACATCAGCCTTCGTCCGGCGGCGGATCAAGATCCTGGCCGAAGGTGACGCATACGCCCGACGGGTCAAGCACGGCGAACTCACGAAAGCCCCACGGCTTCTCTTCAAGATGGCCGTTCGGATGCACGACGCCGGCCGCCTGCACGATCCGGTAGAGCGCGTCGACGTCGAACACGTCCACGCGGCACGACGTCCATTCGCAGACGTGCGTGTCCTCACAGGGAAAGAAGTGCAGCTCCACCCCGTCCATGTGCACCCCGCCATAGCTTGGCGGGTCTTCCCAGCCCCAGGCCTGGAAGCCGAGCTTCTCCTTGTAGAAGGACAGGCTCTCCGCGACGTTGCGCGACGGCAGGACGGGTACGGCGCGGCGAAGCCGCTTCTGGGGATGGGTCATGGACGGCCTCCTGGCGGACTGCGCAAGTCTAGCCTCGGAAGCGCCCGGCGGTCGCCTTACGGATTGGACGGGTTCAGCCGGTCGAGATCCTGGCCGAAGGTCAGCGTGACGCCGTAGGGATCGCGCACCGAGAATTCGAGATAGCCCCAGGGCATCTCAACCAGACCGCTTGAGCCATGCAAGACGCCTGCGGTGCGGGCCTGCCGATAGAGCGGGGTGATCGCGCGCAGATGGATGCGCGCATGTGCGGCTTCGCAAACGGCCGGATCGCCGCATTCGAAGAAATGGAGCTCGACGCCCTCGCGCCGGATCGCGCCATAGGTCGCCGGCTCGTCCCAGACCCAGGTCTCGAAGCCCAGCATGTCCTCATACCAGGCCACGCTCGCAGCCACGTCCGGCGACGGCAGGACCGGCACTGCGGCGATGAAATTGGGCCGCACGATTGCTCGAAGCTTGGGTTTGGCAGGCGCGTTCATTCACCAATGGCCGGTGCCCGGCTCTCCCTTGATCGGTCCGGCGAGCCGCGACGTGACCCAGCCCGCATAGACTCCCCCGCCCTGGGGAGAGGCAAGCTCCGTGCCGAACCAGGCCTCGTCCACGCGGCCGGGATAGAAGCCGTACCACCCTGCGACGGCCTCGAACCCGCAGCCGAGATCGTCGAGCGGCTCCGGGTAGGCGAAGGCCGCCCGGCGCGAGATGCGGCCCGCCGCCTTGAGATCGAAGTAAACGGCGGCCCCTTTCCATTCACAGATTGATAACCCTGTCGCCTGCTGAAGGCGGTCTTCGTCGACATCGTCCGGCGGGATGTAGGGAACCGGCGCGCCGGCGGTTTCGCATATCTCCAGGGCGCGGCGGCTTTCCGCGATCGTCACGCCGGCGAACACGATGCGCACCGGAACGGGACAGGGGCGCACAAGGGGCGGGCGCGGATAGTCCCAAACGCTTTCGTGACCTGGGCCGGGCGCCTGCGGGACGACGCCCGGCGGCGGCGGTTCCGGCCATTTTGCGCGCGCCGCCTGGACCTCGCGCAGCAATTGCTCGCGATCGGGCAGGGCGGAGCGCACGCTCAGTACTCGCGTCCGCCGCCTGAGCCGCCTTCGCGCCGGGCCATGAAGGCGAGCTTTTCAAACAGCTGCACGTCCTGCTCGTTCTTCAGGAGCGCGCCGTGAAGCGGCGGGATCAGCTTGCGCGGATCGCGCTCGCGCAGCACCGCCGCGTCGACATCTTCGGCGAGCAGCAGCTTGAGCCAGTCCAAAAGCTCCGAAGTGGACGGCTTCTTCTTCACGCCCGGCGCCTTGCGCAGCTCGTAGAAAATCTTGAGCGCCTCGGCGAGCAGGGTGCTTTTCAGCCGGGGGAAGTGGACGCCGACGATCTTCTGCATCGTGGCTTCGTCAGGAAAGGCGATAAAGTGGAAGAAGCAACGCCGCAGGAAGGCGTCCGGCAGTTCCTTTTCATTGTTGGAGGTGATGATCACGATCGGCCGTTGTTCGGCGCGGATCGTCTCCCCGGTCTCGTAGACATGGAACTCCATGCGGTCGAGTTCCTGCAGGAGGTCGTTGGGGAATTCGATGTCGGCCTTGTCGATCTCGTCGATCAGCAGCACCGGGCGTTGCGGAGCTTCGAAGGCCTCCCAGAGCTTGCCCTTGCGGATATAATTCCGCACGTCGTTGACCCGGTCGTCTCCGAGCTGGCTGTCGCGAAGGCGTGCGACCGCATCGTACTCGTAAAGGCCCTGGCGGGCCTTCGTCGTCGACTTGATATGCCATTCCAGCATGGGCGCGCCGAGGGAGGCCGCGACCTGACGGGCGAGCTCGGTCTTGCCGGTTCCCGGTTCGCCCTTCACCAGAAGCGGGCGCTCGAGAACGATCGCGGCGTTGACGGCTGCGGACAGCTCGTCGGTTGCGACATACTCATCGGTGCCTTGAAAGCGCATGGCCAAACCCCCGCCTCGTTTTGCGTGCGTGCGGGAGGTTAGGGCGGGAACGCCGCCGGGGCGAGGGGGCGTGTCAGGCGGCCGCCTCGCGGCGGCCGCGCTCGGCAAGCGCGTCTGCGGCGCGCCGCATCGCGGTTTTCCAGTCGCGGAACGTGTCGCCATGGAAGCACCGCGCGGCCGGGTACCATGGCATGCGTCCGGAACCGAGCATGGTCCATGTCCAGGGCGATGGATGAAGGATCAGGCTCTCCACGCCGCAGGCCGCAGCAATGTTCATGGTCGCGTTCATGGGGCCGATGACCACGTCGCACGCCGAACACAGCGCGGCGAGATCATCGAGATCGTCCTTCAGGTCGATGCCCTCGGGCTGGTGGACCTTTGCGCCGAAACGCTCGCGGACCGCCTTGAGATCGGCCTCGACGTCGCCGTACTGGAGATTGATGAAGCTTGCGTCTTCAACCTGAAACACCGGTTTCCAGTCCTCGATGGACGCGAAGAACTTGCTTCGCTTTGCGTCCATTTTCATCGATTTCCAGATCAGTCCGATCCTGAGGCCTGACAGGCTGGAAAGATGATCGCGCCAATGCTCGACCCGCTCAGGATCGGGACGCAGAAAGGCCGGGCGGTCGGGAAAGGCCGGGACGGAGGGACGCAGGGCGCGAAGCGGAGACGCCATCGGCGCCCAAAGCTCGACCGCGCCGTCCTCAATCAGATGCGGCGCGCTGCGAAAGTCGCGGTTCTCGCGCTTGATCGTGGCGTGAGCGCCAACCCTCGCCTGTGGAAATGAGCGCGCTGTGAGATCGACCAGGCGCTTCTCCACCGCAACGCGCACTTCGCCGTCCGGGCCGACCGCCTCGATCAGGTCGCCAAGCATGTTCATGAACAGGATCTCGTCGCCGATGCCCTGCTCGCCGACGATCAGCAGCGTCTTGCCGCGAACCGCCTCAAGATCGGCCCCGTCCCACCGCGGTTGTTCGATAGGGTAAAGCGTCGCCAGCGGATAATGGTGGCTGAGCCGGCTCTCATAGCGCCGCCAGCCCTCTTCCAGATCGCCGGCGGCCAGCCGGTTGAGCGAAAACGCGTGTTCGACGATCACGCGATCCTTGTTCGGAGGCAGGCTGTCGTAGGCGGCCTTGTATTCCGCGCCCGCCGGCTCGACTTCGCCGACAAGCTCGAGCGCATAAGCGAGGTTGTGCCTTGCATGATAACCCGAGTCGTCCAGCCGTATGGCCTCGCGCGCGAAGGTGACCGCATTGTCCGGATCGCCCTGTTCCAGCACGATCGTCGCCATGGTGTTCCACAGATCGCTGACCTCGGGCCGGCGATAGATTTCCGCCCGAACGATCTCGATGGCGTCCTCAAACCGTCCCTGGTCGCGCAGGACGTTGGCGAGATTGGTGATCCCGTTGGGTACGTCCGGGTCCATCTTCAGAAGGAGGCGGAAGAATTTCTCCGCGCCCTCCAGCATGCCGAGCTTCCACGCAAGCAGGCCGAGATTGCGGAAGAGATCGACATTCGCCGGGTCGACCTTCCAGGCGCGTTCATAGAACTCGAGCGCGGTGGACAGACGCCCGAGGCGCTCCAGAGCCATCGCCATCACCTGGTTGGCGAGCCCGAAATCAGGGGCGGCCTCGACAACCTTCAGCGCGAGACGCGCGGCCTCCACCTCGCGGCCTTCATCCATCATTTTCGCCGCACGCCTGATCTTGGGCGTGAGCTTGCGCCACTCCGGCTTCAGCCCCGGTTCGAACGAGGGAAGGCGCGGGCCCTCCGCGCCGAAGGCTTCAAAGACGGGAGCCTGGACGCCGGCGGCCAGTTCGGCGTCAAGATCGAGGAGCGGAGCGGTGCTCATGGCGATCGTCCTTGCAGGTCTGGGGAAGGGCGCGAATGTGTTCATCCCGCGCTGCGCCGATTAAGATCGCGCTAACGAATAGCCGCCGTACGCCGACGCGCCGACCGGGCAACGCTTTATTCACTCCGCTCGGCGAGGCTCCAGTCGCCATGTCCGGGCGCATCCGCCCGGTCTCCGGCCCCGAAACCAAGAGGTGTGCGCCGCCATGCCGTTGAAGCTGTCCCTGAAGCCCGGCGAGAAGCTCGTCATCAACGGCGCCGTCGTTGAAAACGGCGACCGCCGAGCAACCCTCGTGCTGCAGAACAAGGCCTCCGTCCTTCGCGAGAAGGACATCATGCAGGAGCACGAGGCGGACAGCCCCGCGCGCCGGATCTACTGGCCGGTCATGATGATGTATCTCTCCGGCAAGCCGGAGGAGCAGCTCTACGACAATTTCGTCATGCGGATGACCGAGTTCATGGGCGCGATCCAGAACCCGCCCATACTGGCCGAATGCGTCTCGGTAAGCCGGGACGTCATGGCGGGGGAGTACTACAAGGCGCTCCTGCGCTGCCGGAAGCTGATCGCCTACGAGGATGAACGTCTCGGGCGCAACGCGGCGGAGCAGGGATAGGCCCATGTCGCACAGAGCTTACCAGGCCGCGGCCACCCGCGCCGAGAATCCGCGCGAAACCGAATACCGCCTCTTTGGCGAAGTGACGCGCGCGCTTATCGCCGTGCGCGACGCCGGGCCGGAACGGATCCGCGAGCGCGCCGAAGCGCTCGACCGCAACCGCCGCATGTGGGGCGCGTTCGCCGCCGATTGCGCGGCGGAAGGCAATCGGCTGCCGGACAATCTGCGCGCCGGCATCATCTCGTTGTCGATCTATATTTCGAAGATCACGTCGCCGGCGTTACGCAACGCCGAGGATTTCGACGAACTCATCGAGCTCAACCGCACCGTGATGCAGGGCCTTTCCCCGAAGGCGGGGCAGGGCGACGCGGCCTGAGCGGCGCGGCGTCACGCCATCTGAACGGCTGACCCGCCTGCGGCGCGCCAAACGCGCCGCGCGGCCAAACATGCCGGGTCAGAACTTGCCGCAAGGCTTGCGGGCCGAAGGGCCGCTCCACCAAGCTCCTGTTATAACACCGTGAATCCGCCCTGTCGGCGGAAGGGTTCCGGCATGCGCCTTGCGCCTGCCGCCGCGGACAAAACGTCCGGCGGCGAAGAAGCGCCGCGGCCGCTTCCAAAACGGAGGAACCCCACAATGACCACCACGGTGAACACCAATCAGGGGGCGCTGATCGCCCTGCAGAACCTCAATCGGACGACCTCGGAGCTTCAAGAGGTGCAAACCCGTATCAACACCGGCCTTCGGGTTTCGAGTGCGAAGGAGGATGGCGGCATCTACGCCATCGCCCAACGCATGCGTGCGCTCGTGGCGGGTTACGGCGCGGTCCAGGATTCCCTGAACCGCGGGGAAAGCACCGCCGAGGTGGCTCTGGCGGCGGGAGAGGCCATTTCCGATCTGCTCATCGAGCTGAAGGAAAAGGCGCTCGCGGCGGCGGACACCTCGATCGACACGACTTCGCGGCTCGCGCTGAACGAGGACTTCAAGGCTCTGCGCGACCAGATAACCAACATCACCGACAATGCGGAGTTCAACGGCGTCAACCTGATCAACGGGAGCGTGACCTCGCTCCAGGTTCTGGCCAATACAGACGGCTCGAACACGATCAGGCTCGGTGCGGAAAACCTGACCTTGAGCGGCCCGCTCGTGACCATCACGACGACCGCCTCGTTCGCCACCGCCACCGAAGCCGCCGGAATCGCCAGCCAGGTCACAACGTCGCTGGACAATGTGAACAACGCGCTGGCGCGCCTGGGCACCGCGATCAAATCCGTTGAAATCCAGAATGTGTTCGTCACCCGTCTCACCGATGAACTCGAGGTCGGGATCGGCAATCTTGTGGATGCGGATCTGGCGAGGGAAAGCGCACGGTTGCAGCAGCTGCAGGTCAAGCAGCAGCTCGGAACTCAGGCGCTGGGTATCGCAAACGCCGCACCGCAGACCATTCTGTCGTTCTTCGGGTAAACTAAGGGCGGGGCCGGTGCGCCCCGCCTTTACTCTTTTTTAGTAATGCGCCCCAGCGCACAGATTTTAGTGATTTGAAAACCGGCAAATATGGCCGACTGGGCAGGTTTTGCCCGGCGCGTCGCCCAAGCAGGCGGCAAATTCTGCCGGGAAGGGCTCGCCGTCAAATCGTCCGCGGCGAAATTATCATGTATAAAACAATGTTTTGGGCTGTTTTTGGGGCGCCGGCCCCGAATGGTCCATGCCTTGCTCCGGTTTTGGCGGGTCAGAAGACCTGGCGTGCAAAACGCGCGTCCAAATCGCAAAACCGCGACCATAGGAGTCAAGAAATGACGACCGTGAACACCAACCAGGGCGCCCTGATCGCCCTGCAGAACCTCAATCGCACCAATTCCGAACTCGAGACCGTCCAGAACCGGATCAACACCGGTCTGCGCGTTGCGTCTGCAAAGGACGACGGCGGCATCTTCGCCATCGCCCAGCGCATCCGCGGCGACCTTGGCGGTTTTGAAGCGGTGCAGAACTCGCTCCGTCTCGGCCAGTCGACCGTTGATACGGCTCTGGCCGCCGGCGAAGCGATCTCCGATCTGCTCATCGAACTTCGTGAGAAGGCGCTCGCTTCGGCGGACACCTCGATCGACGCGGCCTCCCGGGCCTCGCTCAACGAGGACTTCATCGCGCTTCGCGACCAGATCACCAACATCGTGAACAATGCCGAGTTCAACGGCACCAACCTGATCAACAACTCTGTGACCAGCGTTGCGTTCCTTGCGAACGCAGACGGCAGCAACACCATCCGCGTTCAGGACGAAGACTTCCGCCTGACCGGTACGGTGATCACGATCACGGCCTCCACGGACATCAGCACCCAGACGGAAGCCGCCGCTGCGGCGACCGCGCTGGAGACGTCGCTGAACAACGTCAACAACGCGCTGTCGCGTCTCGGCACCGCGTCTAAGTCGCTTGAGATCCAGTCGGAGTTCGTGACCAAGCTGTCCGACCAGCTCGAAGTGGGTCTGGGCAATCTGGTCGACGCCGACCTGGCGCGTGAAAGCTCGCGGCTGCAGGCCCTTCAGGTCCGGCAGCAGTTGGGCATTCAGGCCCTCTCGATCGCCAACCAGGCGCCGAGCACCATCCTCGGCTTCTTCCGGTAATACGGACGACTGACCGGAAGGCGGCGGCGGGCGAGGTTCGTGGGGTTCCACGCCCGCCGCCGGCCTCTCCGGCGGCGACAACGCAACGACGACTGAAAACGCAAACCCCTGGAGGCTGGTTGCAGGCGAAAGAGACGGATGATGACAGTGGACGCGATCAATACGTCAGTGGCGACGCCCGCGCTGCGCGCGGCGATCGGCTCTGCGGACGCAAAACCCGCTGTCTCCGCCGAGCCGGGCGAGCGCGGCGAGACCGCCGCACCCGCCGAAACGCTTGCCGTCTCCTCAACCGCTCCCGCGCCTGAGACGCGTGACGCCGGCGCGCTCGTTGAAGCAATCGAGACGCTTCGCGCTGATCTGAATGCAAAATTCCGGTCCGTTCTGCGCATCGACCGGAACGAGGAAGCCGGCCGGTTCACCTACAGTCTGGTGGACCCCCAGACCGAGGAAACGCGCTTTCTCTGGCCGCCGCAAAACTATCTCGAATTGATCGCTTTCTTGCGGAATCCGGAGCGCGGCGTCGTCGACGAAAACGCCTGAGGCGCCCGGCAAGAAGCGCCCGCCCCGGCAGGACTTGGCCCGGCAGAAGGCGACCGGGCGCGAGCGCCGCCCCGCCGGTCTTGTCTTTGATTATTGATTCATAATGATAAATTCGGCGGCCGCCTTTGGCCCGCCGGTTGCTCTCCCGCTCATTAACCGTTGCAGGCTCCGCCTGCGCGCCGAGCTATGGAGAAGCGCCATGACACTCAGCGTCCAGACCAACGCGTCCGCCCTGGTCGCGCTGCAGAATCTCAACCGCACCAATGTCGACCTTGAAAATGTCCAGACGCGCATCAACACCGGGCTCAAGGTGTCCGGCGCGGAAGAGAACGCCTCGGTGTTCGCCGTCGCGCAGGGGCTCCGCTCGGATGTCGGCGCGCTGGAAGCGGTCTCCATCTCGCTCGACCGGGCGGTTTCCATCGGCAATGTCGCGCTTGCCGCGGGCGAGGCGATCTCCGACCTTCTGATCGAAATGCGCGCCAAGGCGACCGCTGCGCTCGACCCCTCCATCGACACCTTCTCGCGCAGTGCGTTCAACAGCGATTTCAGGGCGTTGCTGGATCAGCTCCGCGTCGTTGTGACGAACGCCGAATTTGACGGCGCAAACCTGCTGAACAACTCGATCGCCAGCGGCATCCAGTTCCTCGCCGACGCCGACGCCAGCCGGACGATCACCCTGAACTCCCAGAACCTGACCATTTCCGGGCCGATCATCACGATCCCGAACGCGCAAAGCCTCGGCACCGTGACGCTGGCTTCCGAAGCGGTCTCCTTCGTCCAGGCCAGCCTGGAGAACGTCAACCAGGCGCTGGCCAATCTCGGCTCCGATCTGAAGAAGATCGAGGCGCATCGCGAGTTCGTCACGCGGCTTAACGACACGCTGACGGTGGGCATCGGCAATCTGGTCGACGCAGACCTTGCGCGGGAAAGCGCCCGATTGCAGGCCTTGCAGGTCAAGCAGCAGCTCGGCGTGCAGACGCTTTCCATTGCGAACTCGCAGCCGCAGATCATTCTGGGTTTGTTTGGCGGCTAGACGCCGCCTTGGCGCCGCGCTGAGGTGCGGCCGTCAACATCGAGGGCGTGGAGAGACGCATGCGCGAGACCGAGCAACTCGCCCTCTGGCGTGGGACCTTCGGGGACGATTATACCCAGCGTTGCGTGGCCAGCGCGGACAGCGTGCGCGGCCGCATGGGCGTGTGGGCCGAAATCCTTGGCCGCATGCAAGGTCGCCCGCCGCAGTCCGTTCTTGAAGTGGGGTGTAACGAAGGCATCAATCTGTATGCGCTGCAAAGCCTCACCAATGCAGAGCTTCACGCCGTCGAGCCGAACGAGACAGCGCGCCGCCGCATTGTCGACGGCGGCGTTCTGCCGGCCGAGCGGCTCCATGACGCGGCCGCGCAGGACCTGCCGTTCGCGGACGCCTCGATCGATCTCGTGTTTACAACCGGCGTGCTCATCCACATCCATCCCGACGACATGGGCGCGGCTGTCGACGAGATGCACCGGGTCTCCCGCCGGTGGCTGCTATGCGCCGAATACTTTTCACCGCGCCTTGAGTCGATCGAGTACAGGGGCCGCGAAGGCTTTCTGTTCAAGCGCGATTTCGGGCGTTTCTTCCTTGAGCGCCATCCGGAGCTGATCTGCCGGGGCTACGGCTTCGCCTGGTCGGCCGACACCAGCTTCGACGACGTCAACTGGTGGGTGTTCGAGAAACCCTGACGCCGTTCCGGCGCAAGCCTGCGGAGACCGCGTCATGGAGCGGCCCTTTCTTCCCTACGGGCGCCAGGAGATCGACGACACCGATCGCGAGGCGGTGCTTCGCGCGCTTGGCTCGGGTCTGCTCACCACCGGCCCCGAGGTTCCTGCCTTTGAAAACGAGTTCGCCGCGTTCTGCGGCGCGCGCCATGCCGTGGCGTGCGCCAACGGTACAGCGGCCCTTCATCTCGCGCTGGACGCGCTCGGCGTAGGCGCGGGCGATGTCTGCATCGTCCCGGCAATCACCTTCATGGCCACCGCCAATGCGGCACTCTATTGCGGCGCGCAGGTCGTCTTCGCCGACGTCGATCCCGATACCGGCCTCATGACGCCGGAGACCTTCAAGGCCGCTCTGTTGCGCGCGGGCGATGCGGCCCGTGCGGTGCTTCCCGTCCACCTTGCAGGCGAGGTGTGCGACATGGACGCGATCGCGGAGATCGCGCGCGCCCGCGATCTGAAGATCGTCGAGGACAGTTGCCATGCGCTCGGCTCGACAGACGCCGCCGGCGCCTTGATCGGCGGGAACCGCCTGTGTGATGCGGCCACTTTCTCCTTCCACCCGGTCAAGACGATCGCGTGCGGAGAGGGCGGCATGATCACGACGCCGGATCCGGACCTTGATGCGCGCATGCGCCGCCGGCGCAGTCACGGCATCGAGCGCGATCCCGCCCTTTTCACGCGCGCGCAGGGCGCCCAGGAGCCCTGGTGGCACGAGATGACCGAGATCGGCTGGAACCACCGCCTGTCCGACCTGCACGCCGCGCTCGGCCGAAGCCAGCTCGCCCGCCTTCCCGCCTTCATCAAGCGGCGCCGCGCGCTTGCGGCGCGATATGCCGAAGCGCTTGCGCCGCTTGCGCCCGTCGTGCTTCCGCCCGCCGCCGGTTCAGGACGCAGCGTCTGCCGACATCTCATGAACGTCCGGATCGATTTCGAAACCGCCGCCGTGTCGCGCGCTCAGGTGATGCAACGCCTGAAGGACGCCGGCGTCGGCAGCCAGGTCCATTACATCCCGGTCTATCGCCAGCCCGTGCATGCCCGGGCGAATCCGCAGCTCCGGCTCCCGGGCGCTGAGGCCTATTATGCGCGCACGCTCTCGCTGCCGCTGTTCGCCGGCATGTCCGACGACGACCCTGACCGGGTTTGCGATGCGCTGTCAGCGGCGATCACGCGGTAGCGTCCGAGGCGGGTTCGAGCGCGTCCCAGCTCAGGGGTTCGCCGGCCTCCAGCGCGCGCGCGGCGCGCCGGCCGAGCACCTCTTCATAGTACCGGGGATGAAGGCCGTAGCCCGGTCGCACGGACCGCACGTTCTCGGGGCTGAGCGTTTCGCCCGCCTTGATCGGCCGCGTTACGTAGAGGCTGCGCCGCATGGCGACATAGGTGCTCTCCGCGCCCGCAAGGTCGTATCGCACGCGGCCCAGCGCGGCGTGGGCCGCGCGCGTGTCCTCCACAAGCCGGCGGAGTTCGTCGGGCTCTAGCGAGAAGGGCGCATCCGGCCCGCCGTCCGACCGGTTCAGCGTGAAATGCTTCTCGATCAGAACCGCGCCGAGCGCCGTGGCGGCGACGGACGCCGCGGTGCCGGGGGTATGGTCGGACAGGCCCGCGAGCGTTCCGAACGCGCTTCCAAGATGCGCGATGGTGTGCAGATCGGCGTCCTCGAAGCGTGCGGGGTAATCCGAGACGCAGTGCAGGAGGATGATGTCCTCAGCCCCGGCGCTGCGAGCGGCCTGAACCGCCTCTGAAATCTCCCCGAGATGCGCAGCGCCCGTCGACATGATGATCGGCTTGCCCGTTGCGGCGCATCGCCTGATCAGCGGCAAGTCGACAATCTCCAGCGACGCGATCTTGTAGGCTGGCGCGTCGAGGGATTGCAGAAGATCGACCGCGGTCAAATCGAACGGCGCCGAGAAGACCGTGATCCCAGCCTTGGCGGCGGCGTCGAAGAGCTGGCCGTGCCATTCGAAAGGCGTCTGCGCCTCGGTGTAGAGATCATGCAGCGTGCGCCCCGCCCAGCTGCCTCCGGTGATCAGGAATTCCGGCCGGTCGCTTTTAAGCGTGATGGTGTCGGGCGTGTAGGTCTGGAGCTTGACCGCATCCGCGCCGCATTCCGCTGCCGTCGCGATCATGTCGATCGCGCGTGAGAGGTCGCCGAGATGATTGGCGCTCATCTCCGCGACGATGAAGGGCGGATGGTCGGGCGAGATTGTGCGTCCCGCAATGTTGACGGCTTTGGTCACGTGAAGGGTCCTTTCTCACGGCGCGCAGCGCGCCCTAGCGCTGATACTTCTGCCGTAGGCGTGTTCCAGCCCGCGCTGAGTTGTTCGAACCACGGCGTTTTCTCGGCCGAGCGGCGCGGGCGCGGACCCGGCGAGGGCTGCGGTTCGGGGGTGATCCTCCCGGCGAGAAATTCCGGCCAGATCTTGCGGAAGAGGGCTTGCGCCTGCGCCTGAAGATCCGCGTAGGTGGAGGCGAGCGTAGGGGCCTCGTCTTTGAAAACGGCGGCCTCCCGGGCGAGGACCGGACCGGTATCGACGCCTTCGTCGATTTCATGAACGCTGACGCCTTTCGGCGTGTCGTCGAACCAGGACCAGAAGTTGGGGTCCGCGCCTCGGTTATAGGGCAAATAGGAAATGTGGACGTTTATGATCCGGCCCTGATAACGCGACAGCAAAGCGCCGCGAAGCAGCTTCCGCCATCCGTAGACGACGATGTAATCCGCACGGCAGGCCTCCGCCTGGCTGAGAACACAGTGTTCCGGGTCGGCGAGGCGGATCCCGTCAAGGCCGAGCCGCTCAGGATAGGGCGACAGCACAAGCACGTTCATGCGCCGCGCTCCTCTGTGCCCATGAGGGCTAACGCCTCTGCAACGCGCACCGCGCCGCGACCGTCGCAGATTTTCGCGGCGGCGCGGCTCATCCGTTCCCGGGCGGCCGGATCGCCGCCGAGCGCTCGCAGGATCGGCGCGAGCCTTTCTGCGAGATCAGGCCCGTCGTCCAGCGCCGCGGTTGCGCCGCAACGGGCGAGCGCGTCGGCGGCGCGGCGCTGGTTTTCCGCAACAATGACGGTGACCGACGGCAGGCCGAGCGTGCAGCGCTCCAGGGACGACTGACCGCCCGCGCCGACGGCGAGGCCGGCCTCTGTGCAGCGTTGCGCCATGTCGGCAGCATCCACCGCCAGCGACACGCCGTCATGCTCCGCCGCGAGCCGCTCCAGCAAGGCGCGGCTTGGCGCCTGCGCGCCGATCACGACGTCGATCCCGGCGTCGGGCAGCGCCTGCATGACGGCTTCGACCGCGCGGCCGGTCACGCCCCCGACATCACTCAGCCCGAGGCTTACGAGAACGCGCCGCACCGGGACGTTTGCGGCGCGCCGCAATAGCGCTTCCTCGCGGCGTGCTGCAAACTCGGAGCGCAGCAACGCGTAATCAGCGCCCGCGAGAACACGGGCGTTCGCCGGGATGAGGCCGTCATGGCGCGATGCGTCATCGGCCGGGTTGGGATTGATGACGATGTCGGCGTCCAGCGCACGGTCCGCTAGGTCGTCGATCACCGCCAGCCAGCGGCCATGGGCGCGCATTGCGGAGAATGCTGCAGCGTCTGCTGAGTATTGGTCGGCGACGATGATGCCGGCCCAATCCCAGTCTTCGGGCAGACGGACGGATCCGTCCGGCGCTGCACGCACCACAGCTCCGTCATGGCGCAACAATGCGGGCGCGACCTCTTCTGCGCCGGCATTGACGCAGAAAGCGGTCTCCAGCCCGCGTGCGGCGGCGGCCTCTGCAAGCGCCAGGCAACGCATCACGTGACCGCCGCCGATCGCCGCGCTGGCGTCGCAACGGAACAGGACGCGCCGCGAGGCCATGCTCTAGCCCGCAAATTTCGCGCGCAGCATGTCCTGCAACGCCCGCGCGTCGAGACGTTCGGGATTGGCGTCGGAAGAGTAGGCGAAGTCCTCAGGGGCGGGCCGAGCGTCGCTCTCCAGCCATTTCCGCCGCAGCGCCGCGTCGTGCGCGGGAAGGATGATGTAGCGGTCTTCCAGCTCCATCGTCGAACGCGCATCGTCGGCCGGCACCATTACTTCATGCAGCTTCTCGCCGGGCCGGATGCCGACGATCCGGTGCGGCAGATCCGGCGCGATCGCGCGCGCCAGCTCGACCGTGCTCAAGGAAGGTATCTTGGGCACGAAGATCTCGCCGCCCTTGGCGGCGGCCAGCGAGGAGAGAACGAAATTCACCCCCTGGGTCAGCGTGATCCAGAACCGCGTCATGCGTTCGTCGGTGATCGGCAGGTGATCGGCGCCGTCCTCGACAAGCTTGCGGAAGAACGGCACGACCGAGCCGCGGGATCCGACGACATTGCCGTAACGCACTACGGAGAAGACCGGGCCGTCCGCGCCGCTGATCGCCTGTGCGGCGGTGAAGATCTTGTCCGACGCCAGCTTGGAGGCGCCGTAAAGATTGATCGGGTTGGCCGCCTTGTCGGTGGACAGCGCGCAAACCTGGCGCACGCCGCGCTTGATGGCCGCGCGCACGACGTTCTCCGCGCCCATCACGTTCGTCTTGATGCACTCGAACGGGTTGTACTCCGCAATCGGCACGTGCTTCAGGGCGGCTGCATGCACCACGACATCGACGCCGCGCATCGCCATCTCCAGGCGCTCCTGGTCGCGCACGTCGCCGATGAAATAGCGCAGGCACTCGTGCTCGGCCGGGTTGAAGCGCTGGGCCATCTCGTACTGCTTCAGCTCGTCGCGCGAGAACACGATCAGCTTTTTGGGCCGGAACTCCTCCAGCACCATCCGCACGAAGTGATGACCAAACGATCCCGTGCCGCCTGTGATGAGCACCGTCTTGCCGTTGAGGTCGATGCGGGGATTGCGGAAGTCGCGGCCGATGAAGAGGCGTTCGGCATCGTCCGCGCCGTTCGGGGCGGCGCTGACGGCCGGCGCGGCGGAGGAAGCGGACTGACTCATGAACGGGCCCTTCGGGATGAAAGAAGTGTTCTCGTTAACGAATGCCGGGGATCGGTTAACGCGCCGTTAGGGCGGGCGGCGCGAGCGTTTGCAGAGCTTCAGCTGTGCGGTCTTCGTCATGACCTTCGCCGTCATCGTTCAGGCGCGTTACGGGTCGTCCCGGCTGCCGGGAAAGACGCTTCAACCGCTGGGCGCCAGGAGCGCGCTGCTGCGCTGCCTTGACCGGTGCGCGCGGATCCCCGGCGTCGATGAGGTGGTGGCGGCGGTGCCGGACACCGAACCGGACGAGCCCGTCGCCGCGGAGGCGCGCCGCGGAGGCTTCACCGTCGTGCGCGGCCCCGAGCAGGACGTGCTGCGGCGTTACGCTCTCGCAGCGCGCGCGGTCAAAGCCGATCTCGTCATGCGGGTGACGAGCGATTGTCCGTTCATCGATCCGCATGTCGCCGGCGCCGTGCGCGACCTGTATGTCGAAACGCAGGCCGACTATGCCGGCAACGGGCTTCCTCCCGGCTTTCCGCACGGACTTGATGCGGAGGTGTTCTCGGCGGACCGGCTGTTTGAAGCCGACGCCCAGGCGCGTGACCCGTATGAGCGAGAGCATGTAACGCCCTGGCTGAAGACGCGGCCTGAGTGGCGGCTTGCGAATCTCAACGGGCCGGGCGGCGGGCTGGAGACCTTGCGCTGGACGCTGGACTATCCCGAGGACCTTGCCTTCTTCCGGGCGGTGTTCGCCGAGATGGGCGAGCGCGCCGCATCCGCCGGCGCAGCTGAAATCGCCGCGCTGTGCCTGCGCCGTCCGGACATCGTCGCGATCAACGCCATGCACGCCGGGCCGCGCGCCGCGCCGTCCGCAGCGATCCAGAGCGCGCCGGTTCCCCTCGACCTGGCCGCCTGAGGCGGGCGCCTTAACGCTTCGTTTCCGCCGTCAGGCGCATGCTCATGCAGGGCGATTGCGCCCTTTTCCGGAGGCTGGTCAGGCATGGTCATCGGCATCGGAGCCGATCTTCTGGGCGCCGTTTATCAGGCGCGCAACGCGCAGCGTTCCCTGTCGACGCTGGCCGCGCAGCCCTCCGGCGCGTCCGCGCAGCAGTCCGGCAACGCGCGCCAGCGCTCCGAGGCGCTTCCGCCCTGGGATCCGCGCGGCGAGCTTCGCGCCGCCGACGACATCCGCCGCACCGTGCTGGCCAACGGCGTGTTCTTCGATCCGGAATTCAGCGAGTTCTCCCGTCTGGATGCGAGCGAGGATGAAAAGGCCTTGTTCGCCGCCTACCAGGGGCTTCGCCGCTTGCAGGTGCTCGCGGTGGCCGCTGGCGAGGACACGACGCGCGCCTTCGAACTCAGACAGATCCAGTCGCGTTTCGAGGAAGGCGTGGAGCAACTCGGCGCCTTCTTCGAGGACCTGGAGCTGGAAGGCGTGACGCTGCTGCGCGGCGAGCAGCTTTCGCGTGCCGAGACCGATCTGGCGATCAGCCGGGGCGGCTCCACCTTCGAGACCGGTACATTGCTGGACGGCGCGTTTGATTCGGCGGTCCCCGCATTCCAGGGCGACGCCCGATTCACGATTACCGTGCGCAAGAACGGGGCGGACACGCCGTTCGACATCGATCTTCAGGCGCTCGACGACGCCGGTCTCCCGCGCACGCTCGACAACGTCGCCCAGCTCATCAACGACCAGTTCGAAGCCGCCGGCGTGATCACGCGCGTGGAGCGTTACGAGGTCGGCGAGCCGGACGAAAACGGCGTGATCCCCGGCGACCGGTTCGGATTGCGATTTGAAGGCATTCTGACGGAGCGCCTGAGCTTCTCCGCGCCGGATGCCAAGCCCGCGTTCTTCATCGCCGGTTCCACGGGACCGGATGGCGAGGCGGTCGGTCAGCTCACCAAGGTTGTCAATCTGGACGGCGGCGGCGATGCGCTGTTCTCACGGCGTTTTGCTGCAGATCCCGCGCTGAGCGAGACCGAGAACGCGCGCGGCGAGACGGTGAGCCGGGAAGTGGAGCAGCCGCTTGATGTCGCCGACGTCCTGCGCGCGTCTGACGGCGGCGTCTACGTTCTTGGACGCACCGGCTCGGCTGTCGACGGCCGGGCCATCAAGGGCGAGAGCGACCTCGTGCTGCGCCGCTACGACACCTCCGGCCGCCCCGTGTGGACGCGCACGCTCGGCGCGGGCGAGAACGCAAGCGGCCTGTCGCTGGCGGAAGCGCCCAACGGCGACATCGTCGCGGTGGGCTCCATCAGCGGCGGGCTGTCCGGCACGATCGGCCTGGGCGCGAGCGACTCGATCCTGGTGCGCTTCGACAGCGCCGGCCGTGAACAGCTCGTGCGGCGCTTCGGCGGGCTTGAGGACGATCAGGCCGACGCCGTCGCCGTTGGCGCCGACGGCGTGGTGTTTGTGGGCGGCCGGACGCAATCGAGCTTTTCCGGCGTGGGCGGCGGCGGCGGAACGGACGCCTATGTCCGCGCTTATGGTTCTGACGGCGAGCTGCTCTTCACCCGTGAGGTCGCCGGCGGAGCGGAGGACCAGCGCGTCGCCGGTCTTGCGCTGGCGGCTGACGGCGGCCTTCTGGTTGCGACGGTGGAGAGCGGCCGGGCGGTCCTGACGAAGTACGCGCCGGGCGACGACGGAACCGGGGCGCCCGTCTTCCGCACCGACCTGGGTGATCTGGAGGGCGGATCGATCGGCGGGCTCGCCGTGGACGAGACCGGCGCCATCTTCCTGGCCGGCGCTGCGGGGGCGGGGTTCGCACCGGCGCCGGTGACCACGGCGAATGCGGGCGGGCGCGACGCGTTCGTGCTGCGCCTGTCCGCCGGCGGCGCGGCGGAGGCGCTGAGCTTTACCGGCAGCAATGCGGACGACCGGGCCACGGATGTGGCCGTCTCGGGCGGTCAGGTCTTCATCGCCGGGCGCACGAACGGGGCCCTGCCGGGAGAGACGCTGACCGGCGAGCGCAACGCCTTCGGCGCCGTTTTTGACGCCGCCTCGCTCGCCCTGGCGTCAACAGTTCAGGTTTCCGGACGCGGCGGGTTTTCGGCCGGCGCCGCTGTCGCCGTCGATCCCTCCGGCGACAGCGTGCTCGACCGCTTCGGGCTGCCGACGGGCGAACTCGTCTTTTCCGACAGCCGCATTGTGACGGACCGCTCGTCGGCGCGGGCGGGCGACTTCTTCTACGTATCGGTGGACGGCGGACGCAAACGCAAGATCACCCTTGAGGACGACGACACCTACCGCACGCTGACCTTCAAGCTGAACGCCGCCTTCGTCCTCGACGCGGCCGCAACCGTGCGCCGCACCGCCGAGGGCGAACGCCTGCGCATCGAGCCGAAGCCGGGGGTGACGGTTGAGTTCTTCGCCGGCGAGGACGGCCGCGACGCCCTCGCTGCGCTCGGCCTTGTTGAAGGCGCGGTCACCGGTGAGGCGCGCTTCGGCGAAGAGACGCCGGAAACGGCGGATGCGCCGGAGGTGTTTGCGGTCGAGCTCGCCGGCGAGCTCTCGCTTGCAACGCTGGAGGCGCGCGAATCCGCGCTTGAGCGTCTGACCTCGGCGATCTCGACGATCCAGGCGGCCTATCGCGAACTGACACTCGATCCGGCGCTGCGGGATCTGGCGCGCGGCGAGAACGGCCCCGGCCGGCGCGGCGGCACGCCGCCTGCGTTCCTCACCGCGCAAATCGCCAACTACCAGGCGGGCCTGAACCGCCTGCTTGCAGGCGGCGGGGGCGTCGGCGGACTGTTCTAGCGAGTGCTCAGGCGAGATTGTCGAGCGTCAGCGACCCAAGCGAGGCGGTGCGCGCAGCCCCCGGGCCATAGCCCGCATTCGCCGTCCGCTGGCGCAGGGCTTCATCCGCAATCGCCTTCACGAGGCCTTCCGACAGCCGCATGAGCGCCTCGACCGCCGCTCCGTTGCGGGTAAGCGCCGCCTCGAAGGCTTTCGTCGCCTCGCGCAGCGCCGCGCGGTCGGGTTCGGGCGCCGCATCCAGACGCGTGCGGTCCTTTGCGGCAAGCTGGCTTTCGCGTCGGTAGATCGCGGTGAGCTTGGACTTTTCGTCCTGCAGAGGCAGGGCCTTGCGCGGCTGGTGGGCCTCGAAATACGCCGTCTCCTCATCCAGGAGCGCGGTCAGGCGCGTGGTGAGACGGATCAGCTGGTTGACGCGGTCTGCGGGCGAGCTGGCGGCGAGTTCAGTCATTCCGGGCTCTCCGAAGCTTCCTGATAACGGAGGATCTCGCGGGTCAGGTCATCGGCGAGGCCGACGCCGCCGGCCTTGGCCATCACCTTTGCGTATTCCTCGTGCAACATGCCGCGGAACGCGCTTTCGCCAGGACCGCCGGTAAAGCCGCTTTCCTTGTCAGGCTCGGGGATCATCGCCTGAAGGAGCTGGGCGAGAAACACCGCCTCCAGTTCTTCCGCCGCGGCATGCGCGCGGGCGGGATCGCCGCCCGCACTGCGTGCGCCAGCCGCCCCGTCCGGGCGCGACTGCAGCAGGGCGGCCTGCATCTGGGCGTCGAGCAGTCCGTCCATCACAGCACCTCGATCTCGGCCTGCAGCGCGCCGGCCGCCTTGATGGTCTGCAGGATCGTGATGAGATCGCGCGGGCTTGCGCCGAGCGCGTTGAGGCCGTCGACCAGCTCCTGCAGCGAAACCGTCTTCTGGAGCACGCCGAGCTGGCGGTTTTCCTCCTCGACGGTGACATCGGTGCGCGGCACCACGACCGCCTCGCCGCCTTCGGCGAAGGGAAGCGGCTGGCTCACCTGGGGCGTCTCCGCGATGGAGATCGTCAACGCCCCTTGCGCGATGGCGACGGTGGAGACGCGGACATCCGCGCCCATCACGATCGTGCCGGTGGCTTCGTCGATGACGACACGTGCGCGCATGTCGGCGGCGATGCGCAGCTGCTCGACCTCGGCGACGAGGGCGACCATGTCGCCGTCGAAGGCGGACGGACGCGCAAGCGAGACCGTGGCGGGATCGGTCGCCTGCGCCGCGGGCGCGCCAAGATAGGCGTTGATCGCTTGCGCCATCCGCCGCGCGGTCGTGAAGTCGGGATTGCGCAGCGACAGCCGCACGGCTTCGCGGCTGGCTAGGTCGTAGCGCAGTTCGCGTTCGATCACCGCCCCGTTGGCGATGCGGCCCGTGGTGGGCACGCCCCGCGTCACGCTGGCGGCGTCGCCGGATGCCTGAAACCCGCCCACGGCAAGCGAGCCCTGCGCCACAGCATAGACTTCGCCGTCCGCGCCCATCAGCGGGGTTGCGACCAGCACGCCGCCCTGGAGGCTTTCCGCGTCGCCGACGGCGGAGACCGTCACGTCGATGCGCGAGCCCTGCATGGAGAAGGGCGGCAGATCGGCGGTCACCATGACGGCCGCGACGCTGCCGGTGCGCAGATCCGCATCGCGCACGTTCACATTGAAGCGCTCCAGCATCGAGGCCAGCGACTGCTGGGTGAAGGCCGTGTTGCGCAGCGTGTCGCCCGTGTCGTCGAGACCGACCACAAGGCCGTAGCCGACAAGCTGGTTGTCGCGCACGCCCTCGATATCGGCGATGTCCTTGATGCGCGGGTTCGCAAAGGCGTCCGCAGCAAGCAGGAGCGCAATGGCGAGGGCGGGAATCAGCGGGAAGAGGCGCATGGATCGCATCCGGCTTCTGCGTCGGCGAACAGACAGTGGTTCCCGCAGGGCGTTGCGAAGCCCGTGCCAGCCGCGTCACGGCTAAAGATTTGATTCCAATGACATGCGGCTCGCGGCTCGAGCGGCAGAATTCGCCGGGCGGCGGGTTGGCGGGCAAGTCTTGCCGGGTCCGGCCGAGCCTTAACGCGGCGTTAACAGAGCTTAAGGCAACACTGGCGCGAATGCTGTCTCAGGGTGTCCCGACGCCATGAAAGTCAACAGATCCGGCTCTCTCGGTTCCGCTTCCGGCGCCCGCCGCAAGGATGCCGCCGCGCCCGCCGGCGACGCGTTTTCGCCTGACGCGCCGGCCGCCCGCAGCGGCGTTTCCGGGGCGGGCGCGGCGGGCGAGGCGAGCGCGGTCAGCTCCGTCGACGCGCTTCTGGCGTTGCAGGAAGTTGGGGATCTCGACGCCGCGCGCGAGCAGGCCAGCCGCCGCGCGTTCTCCCTGCTCGACGTGCTCGATGATCTCAAGATTGCGCTTCTGGAGGGCGGCTTGCCGCCGGCGAAGCTCAACGCGCTGATGTCGCTGCTGCAGTCCGACCGGTTGTCCACAGGCGATCCGCGTCTGGAGCGCGCGCTGGACGACATCGAGACCCGCGCCGCGGTCGAACTTGCGAAGTATCGCGCCTGATCGCCTGATTTCACGCGCGTTTCACGATCGCTTGCGGCGCAGCGGCCGCGCGCGCTGGCGAATTGACTTGCCCGCCCGCCTCGCTTATTCCCGGCGCGCTCTTAAGGGGGGCGCTTGCGGAGCTGTCGATATGAGCGCGAAAGATTCGCTTATCGAACTTCCCGAAGGCTATCGTCCGAGCGAGGACGAGGACTTCATGAACCAGCGCCAGAAGGAGTACTTCCGCCGGAAGCTCCTGGCCTGGAAAGACGAGATTATCCGCGAGAGCAAGAGCACGATCTCCAGCCTGCAGGAAGATCTCGGCACGTTGCCCGATCTCGCCGACCGCGCCTCAACCGAGACGGATCGCTCGCTGGAGCTTCGCGCCCGGGACCGCCAGCGCAAGCTGATCTCCAAGATCGACGCCGCGCTGCGCCGGATCGACGAGGACACCTACGGGTATTGCGAGGAGACCGGCGAGCCGATCAGCCTCGCGCGTCTTGACGCCCGCCCGGTGGCGACGCTCTCGATCGAGGCGCAGGAGCGCCATGAGCGTTCCGAGCGGGTTCATCGCGACGACTGATCGCCGCCGGCGAGTCTACTCGCCGCTCAGGAACCTGATCGCCGCTTCGCGTGTTGGGAAGGCGCCGGCGGGGAAACCGGCGCGGGCGAGCTGCTTCGTCAGGAAGGCGGCGTGGACGAAATTCGGTTGCGCGAAGATGTAGGCGATGCGCACCCCCGGCGGGAACGACTGCGCGAGCACGCTTGCGGCCTTTGCGTATTCCGAGAGCGTGTGATCCAGCACGCACTCTGAATAATCCATGATGACGCCCGAGCGCGCCTCGCGGCGGAGGCGTTCGCCGAGCTTCCACGCGTTGGTGTTCTCGGGATCGTACGGCACGCGTCCGATCAGCTTGACCGTGCGCACGTTGAGCTCCGGGATTTCGCCAAGAACGAAGCGCAGATCGCTCGGTGATGCTTGGTCCATCAGAACGGCCAGAGAATGTCGTAGATTTCCTGCCCGATCGGTGGGCGCTGCATGTCGGAGATATGCCCGCGGCCGCCGTAGGAAATGCGCGCCTCTGCGATTTTGGTGTGCTCGATGGTGTTGTCCGGCGCTATGTCCTCCGGACGCACGATTCCGGAAATGAGCAGCTCGCGAATCTCGTTGTTGATCCGCACTTCCTGGCGGCCGTGCACGACCATGTTCCCGTTCCACAGCACCTCCACGACGATGGCTGCGGCCGTCAGCTCGATGGTCTCGGACCGGTTGACCGAGCCTGCGCCCTGAAGCGAGCTCGTCGAGCCGAAGCTGGCGAGGTTGGAGGGATCCACCGCGTCGTTGAGGAACTGGTCGAGAGCCGCTTCGCCGCCGAAGAAGGCCGACAGATTGCTGTCGTTCTGGTTGGTGCGCGAGCGCGCCGTCTGATTGTTCACCTGCGCGCGGTCGGCGATGTCGATATTGACCGTGAGGATGTCGCCCACCCGGTTGGCGCGCGGATCTCCGAAAAAGCTCGTCGAGCCCGAACGCCAGAGCGAGTTGGCGTTACGCGCGGTGCTGGAGGCGGCGGCGAGGGCCTGGAGTTCGGCGAGTGTTCGCGACTGCTCGATGCCCGCGCGTCCGGCGGAGTAGGGCACGCCCATCGTGGCCGCGGAATTGTCGATCGGCGTCATGTTCGGGGCGCGGCCGACCTGGGAAAGCCGTTCTCCCGCCGCGCAGGCGGTCAGCGTGAGCGCAGCGGCGGCGGTCATCAGGCGTTTGGCGTAGGACATGCGGTCGGCCTTCCCTGTCAGGCGTCGCGAGCGGCGCCGGGGCCGAGACGGGCCTGGCCCGGTCCGGTCACGACCGCCTCGATGGTGCGGTTGGATTGCAGCGTCATGAACCGGGCCACGGCGCCTTCAGGCGCGCTTTCCAGCGCGCGCGCACGCGTGGTCAGCGTCAACGGGCCGGAACGGTAAACCACGCGCACGGTCTCTCCGCGGGCGACCATGTCGGGCGCCTTGAGATCGAAGGCGCGCAGCGCTTCGCCCGGACGCAGCGCCCGGCGCGCCTCCATGCCGACCAGCGCTTCCTGGGAGGAGACCAGATCGGCGGGAAGCCGTCCGGCGGCGAGCCGCGTCCAGGTGATGTCGGCCTCGCGCACCACCTCGCCGCGCGCCACCGGGCGCACAAGCACGGGCGCTTCGATCACCGCCTCCGCGCGACCGCCGACGATGGCGACAGGCCCGCCCTCATAGCTGCGCAATTCGGCGCGGAACATGCGTGTGGCCTCGTCGCGGCGCAGATCGACGAGCTCAAGCGGCTCCGGCGCGCCGACCGGGGCGAACAACGCCGGAGCACGCCCGGCGAGCGCGACCTCGAAGACCTCGCCTTCGCGCGCATAGAAGGTCTGCGCGATGAGCGCCTCGATCTCCGCAGCGGGCACAAGCCGGCCCTCGCGCTCGACGCTCACGCGCGCAACCTCGCCCGCATTGGACCAGGCGAGGCCGTGACGCGCCGCAACCTGGCGCACGAGCGCGGGATCAAGCGAGAGCCGGCGTCCGGGCTCGGGCGCGCGCGCCAGCATGACGTCGGCCGCCTCGCCGGCGTTCTCGAAGATGTCGCCAAGCGTGATGACGGCGTCTGCGCTTGAGGGATGCGCCTTGAGCACCACCGTGCGGCTGTCCTGCGCGAACGCCGGGCCGGAGGCGAGAAGAACTGCGGCGGAGAGAAAGGCGGCGCGGATCATCGTTCAGGCCTCAGCGGAGATTGGAGGAGGTGGCCATCATCTCGTCGGCGGCCGTGATCACCCGCGCGTTCATCTCGTAGGCGCGCTGGGCCTGGATGAGGGCGGTGATTTCAGTCACCGCATCGACGTTGGAGGTCTCCACGAAGCCCTGATTGATCTCGCCGAAGCCGGGCTGGCCGGCGACGCCGAGATTGGGCGCGCCGGAAGCCGCCGTCTCGAGCAGGAGGTTGTCGCCGACGGCTTCGAGGCCGGCTTCATTGGCGAAGGTGGCCAGTTCGAACTGCCCGACGACCTGCGGCTCCGCCTGCCCGTCGAGGAAGACCTGAACCTGGCCTTCCTGGTTGATCTCGATGGCGCGCGCGCCTTCGGGAATCGCGATCGCAGGCTGCACCACATAGCCCTGTGCGGTGACGATCTGGCCCGTCTGGCCGTCGAGCGAGAAATTGCCGGCCCGCGTGTAGGCGTCGTTGCCGTCGGGCAGCTGCACCCGGAACCACCCATTGCCCTGAATGGCAACGTCAAGTTCGTTGGCGGTCTGGGTGAGGCTGCCCTGATCGGTGATGCGGTAGACGGAACCGGCGTTCACGCCGAGGCCGATCTGCACGCCGGTCGGCACGATGGTGCCCGTGTTCGACGAGTTCGCCCCGGCGCTGTCGATCGTCTCGTAGAGCAGGTCCTCGAATTCGGCGCGCTGACGCTTGAAGCCCACCGTGTTCATGTTGGCGATGTTGTGGGAGATGACCTCCACATTGAGCTGCTGGGCCTGCATGCCGGTGGCGGCGGTGTCGAGGGCTCGCATGATCTAGGTCCTTGTAAGGGCGTTACGCGTTGGGCCGGCCGATGCGTTCCACGGCGTCGCGGGTGAGGCGGTCGGCATCCTCGATGAGCTTCGAGACGGACTGGTAGGCGCGGCTCACATTGATCATCCGCACGATCTCGCTGATCGGCGTGACATTGCTGTTTTCAACCGCGCCCTGGCGCACGACCGGCGCAAGCACCGGCTCGGGTTGCAGATCGTCCGGCGCGCGATAGCGGTTGTCGCCGGTCTTCTCGAGACGGCTGAGGGTTTCAAAGCTCGTCACCCCGATCCGGCCGATGGGAACGCCGCCCTGGACGATGGTTCCGTCTTCGTCGACGCTGATTGGCCCGCCTTCGCGGTCGATGAGAACGGGCAAGCCCTGGTCGCTCAGCACGCGCGCGCCGTCGCTGGCGGCAAGTTCGCTGTCGGCGTTGATCGTGAAGCGCCCGTCGCGGGTGTAGAGCGTCTCGCCGGAGCCCGTCTCCACGGCGAAGAAGCCCTCGCCCTCGAGCGCGAAATCGAGCGGACGGCCGGTCGGGTCCAGCGCGCCTTGAGCGAAGTTCCGCCCAAGCCCCCATTCATCCACATAGGAAAGCCGCCGCGGCCCGTCCTCAGCGCGTGCAGGCGTGCGGGTCTCTTCCTCCAGCAGGACGCGTTCGGCCTTGAAGCCTGCGGTGTTCGCGTTGGCGATATTGTTCGCCGTCACGTCCATCTCGCGGCGCAGAACGATCTGCCGCGACAGGCCGATCATCAGCATGTTGTCCATGGGAGACCTCTTCGGCGTTTTGCTCGCACGGAAGGCTCAGCAAGCGCTGTGCCATGGTTAAAGCCAATTTTTTCAGAGGCTTGAGGTCGCTGCGGGGCGCTCGGCGAACGCCTTGCCGGGCGCGCTGCGCCGGGTGGGAAGAAATTGCCGCCCAGGCCCGGTTTCCCAACGGATCGTTAACCGCCGCGCTCCTTAATGACTGATGAAATTCATGAACTCCGGAAAGGCATCCGGGCACGGGAGCATCCGCGATGGCGGAAGAAGACGATGCGCCGGAAGACGGCGAGGACGCCTCCGGCGAGGAGAAGAAGAAGGGCGGGCTGATGAAGCTCGGCCTGATGATCGGCGCGCCGCTGGTTCTTCTGCTGGGCGGCGGCGGGGCGGCCTATGTCTTTTTCTTTTCCGGCGGCGAAGAGGCCGGGCAGGCTCAGGCCGACGGCGAGTACGCCGAGGGCGAACAACTTGGCGAAGTCCTGTCCGCGCTGGAGCGCGGGCCGGGGCATGTCCTGAGCATGAGCCCGATCGTGGTTTCAATCTCCGGCGCCAACGGCCGCATCGTGCAGGTCCAGCTCACCATCCAGCTGGAATACGCCGACGAGGCCTACGGGACCTATATCGAGGACCGCAAGCCGTGGTTGCGCGACCAGTTCATCGGCTTCATGCGCGGCCTGCACGAAAGCGACATCAGCCAGTCCGACGGCCATTACCGGCTGGAGCGCGAGCTGGCGCGCCGGGCCAATCTCGTGCTCGACCCGGTGAGCATCGAGGGCGTGCTGATCACCGATCTCTACATGCAGGCGAGCTGAGGGCGCGATGGCGGACGAGGTCGACGCAGGCGCCGGCGAGGAGGCGATCGACGAGCTGGAATCGATGCTCGACCCGGACGCTGCGCCGAACGAGAAGCGGCTTTTCGGCTTCAAGCCGATCGTGGTCTACGCCGCGGGCGGCGGGGCGGGCGCGCTCGTGCTCGCCATCGCCGGCGCGCTTGTGCTTGCGCTCTCCGGCGGCGGCGAGGACAGGACGGGTGAAGCGCATGCCGATGCGCAGGCGGGCGAGCTCGCCGAGGAGGTCCATTACGACCTGCCCGCCATGCCGGCGGTCTGGTCGCTTGGCGCGCGCACCGCGGAAGGGTGCGAAGGCGGCTTCGCCCTCATCCTGAGCGACGGCCGGACCGGGCTGAATCTCGTGTTCGACGCGACGGTCAGCGACCAGCGCCTGCTGCCGCTTGCAAGCACGAGCCCGCAATTCTCAGAG